>NZ_NWSW01000006.1:0-279829 GCF_002531805.1 Rhizobium sp. M1
ATGCAATGACGATACTGGTGACGGGAAGCGCCGGCCACCTCGGCGAGGCGCTGATGCGCGTCCTGAAGGCGCAAGGCCGATCGGTGCGCGGCGTCGACATCAAGTCCTCGGATTTCACCGACGCGGTCGGCTCCATCGGCGACCGCGCCTTCGTCCGGCAGGCGATGTCGGGCATCAGCCACGTCATCCATGCCGCCACGCTGCACAAGCCGCATGTCGCCACTCACGACAATCAGGATTTCGTCGACACCAATATCGGCGGCACGCTGAACCTGCTTGAAGAGGCGGCCGCCGCACGCGTTGCAAGTATCGTCTTCACCAGCACCACCAGCACCTTCGGCGCGGCATTGACGCCGGCCGCCGGCCAACCGGCCGCATGGATCACCGAGGACGTGCTTCCGGTCGCGAGGAACATTTACGGCGTGACGAAGCTCGCTGCCGAAGGTCTGTGCGAACTCTTCGCCCGCAAATTCGCATTGCCGGTCGTTATTCTGAGGACGTCGCGTTTCTTTCCCGAAAGTGACGACGATCCCGACATTCGCAACGCCTATTCGCCGGCAAATGCCCAGGCCAACGAGTTGCTCCATCGCCGCGTCGATATCGCCGATGTGGTCGGCGCCCATCTGCTCGCCCTCGAAAGGGCGCGTCCACTTGGCTTCGGTCGCTACATCATCTCGGCCACCACGCCGTTTTCACCAGACGATCTCGCCGAGATCAGGCGCGACGCGCCTGCGGTCGTCGAGCGGCTCTTTCCGGGAGCCCGCGGCCTCTATGCCGAACACGGCTGGAAGATGTTCCCGGCGCTCGACCGCGTCTACGTCAACGAGCGCGCACGGCGCGAACTCGGCTGGCAGCCGCGCTATGATTTCCGCTTCGTGCTCGATTGCCTGCGCGAGAATCGCGAATGGCGCAGCCCATTGTCGCTCGACGTCGGCTCCAAAGGCTATCACGACGAGATTTTCGCCGAAGGCCCCTATCCGGTCGATTAATGACAACGACTTCCTGACGCAGGATGGTTTCCAGGTGGGCGCAGCCTACAAGGCGGAAGGCGGCGCCGACGTCGACACCATGTTCAAGGTCTTCCAGGTCACCCTTCCCGGCTAGAAGAAGTAGTCGCACCTGTTAAAAAAAAGGGGGACGCGCGCCGCGTTCGCCTATCGATCTGCTGCCTTTGCCGGCGATGGAGAGAAAGTGCGATCCACGACCACCGATGGATGTTTACGATCCTGGGCGCCTACAAACGTAGGTGGGCACCGTGTGTCCAGGCCCACGGGCCTGGCCAGGGACAGCTCCCTTTGGATCGAGTATGGCCCCAGGGATTGTGGTTCCTGTCGAGAGGCGCAGACCGCATCGCGATATATAAGGGCGTTTGCATCGACGCGCCAGTGGCGACGGCAGGCCGCGCCGATTTAATTGAGGTCAATTGAGCTCGGGGGCGGAGCGGCCATTCAGCTTGTCGGTGATGCCGCGGATGCGGCTCGACACCTCGCCGAGCGCTGCCGCCAGCGTTTCCTCGGTGCGGGCGGTCGCCGCAAGCACCGTGTCGCGGTTGCCGCGCAGCGACTCCAGCTCGGATTCCAGCCCGGCGATGCGGCGCGTCAGCTCGGCAATCTCGTCCATGATCATGATACCGGCCATGACGGTGATCCTGAGATCGCCGATCTCACCGAACTGACCCTTGAGATGGCCGACATAGCGATCGAAACGGATGGCAAGATCCGTCAGATGATCCTCCTGCCCTTCCTCGCAGGCCATGCGATAGGCCTTGCCGTCGATCGTTACCGTCACCTGCGCCATGTCATATTCTTTCTCATCAGCGATCCAGAACCGCGCGGATCGTTTCCATGGCCGTCACCAGCCGCCGCGATACTTCGCGATTGACCTCTTCCAGCCGATTGGCGCGGAATTCGGCCTGGTCGAGCTCCTGCGCCAGCCGGGAGCGGTCGGCATGCACGCGCCGCACCTCGCCCTCGATCTCCCCTTGCTCGCGCTGCCGCTCGATGCGCATGTCGACGGCGTTTTCGAGGCTCGAAATCGCCTGCCTCAGCTCGTTCAGCGCTGCTTCCATGGTTTTGCCTGTGGGCATCATGCCTTTCCGATTCCCGCGCAGGATCCGCGAATCGGCACTCTGCACCGATCCTGTGATTTCAAAAAGGATATGCAGCTCGCCAACGGCCCGTCAATAAATCCCCCCACCCGTCCGCCGGCCTATCTTGTGGATGAGCGTTTTATCGGTGCCTGCCGCATAAAATTTGTCATTTGTACAATCGCGCGAGCAAATGTCAAAAATCGCCGCAACCCCGCCGGATTCGGCCCGCCATTTATTGACTCGCCCGTCTTAACTGCTATGTCTCTGCCGCTTTCATTCGATGGTCTTGGAGGCTCGAGGCCATCCCCCGACACCCGGAGCTTGCGGAAAAGCCATGACCTCTCCCGAACAAAACGACCGGATGGCGAATGCGATCCGTTTCCTCGCCATGGACGCCGTTGAAAAGGCGAATTCCGGCCACCCCGGCATGCCGATGGGCATGGCCGACGTGGCAACGGTCCTGTTCACCAAATATCTGCGCTTCGATCCGAAGAAGCCGCACTGGCCGAACCGTGACCGCTTCGTGCTCTCGGCCGGCCATGGCTCGATGCTGCTCTACTCGCTGCTCTATTTGACCGGTTATCCCGACATGACGGTCGAGGACCTGAAGCAGTTCCGCCAGGTCGGCTCCAAGACTGCCGGCCACCCGGAATACGGCCATGCGACCGGTATCGAAACCACGACCGGCCCGCTTGGCCAGGGCATCGCCAACGCCGTCGGCATGGCGATCGCCGAGCGCAAGCTGCGCGAGGAATTCGGTGCGGACCTGCAGGATCACTATACTTACGTCATCAATGGCGACGGCTGCCTGATGGAAGGCATCAGCCATGAGGCGATCGCGCTTGCCGGTCACCTGAAGCTCAACAAGCTGATCCTCTTCTGGGACAACAACTCGATCACCATCGACGGCGCCGTCTCGCTGTCGGATTCGACAGACCAGATCGCCCGCTTCAAGGCCGTCCACTGGAACACCATCGAGATCGACGGTCACGATCAGGCCGCCATCGCCGATGCGATCGAGGCCGCCCACCAGTCCGACCGCCCGACCTTCATCGCCTGCAAGACGGTCATCGGCTTCGGCGCTCCGAACAAGGCCGGCAGCCACAAGGTGCACGGCAGCCCGCTCGGCGCCGATGAAATCGCCGCCACCCGCAAGGCTCTGAACTGGGATTACGAGCCCTTCGTCGTCCCTTCCGACATTCTCGAGGCATGGCGTTCGGCCGGCACCCGCTCCGACAATATCGTCAAGGCATGGGAAGAAACTCTGTCCAGATCGCCGGCCAGAGCGGAATTCTCCCGCCGTATGGCAGGCGACCTGCCGGAAGGTTTCGATGCCGCGATCAGCGCATATAAGAAGAAGCTCGCCGAGACCAGGCCGACGGTTGCAACCCGCAAGGCATCCGAGGACGCACTCGAAATCATCAACGGCTTCGTGCCGGAAACCCTCGGCGGCTCCGCCGACCTGACGCCGTCGAACAACACCAAGACCAGCCAGATGCACTCGATCACGCCGACGGATTTCGCCGGCCGTTACGTGCATTGGGGCATCCGCGAGCACGGCATGGCGTCCGCCATGAACGGCATTGCGCTGCATGGCGGCCTCATTCCCTATAGCGGCGGCTTCCTGATCTTCTCGGATTATTGCCGCCCGCCGATCCGCCTCGCAGCACTGATGGGCATCCGCGTCATCCACGTCCTGACGCACGACTCGATCGGCGTCGGCGAAGACGGCCCGACGCACCAGCCGGTCGAGCAGCTCGCCGGCCTGCGCGCCATCCCGAACCTGCTGGTCTTCCGGCCGGCCGACGCCACGGAAACGGCGGAATGCTGGCAGATCGCCATTAAGACGCACAACCGTCCGTCGGGCCTTGCCCTGACGCGTCAGAACCTCAGCCCGGCCCGCACCGAATACAGCGAAAAGAACCTTTGCGAACAGGGCGCTTATACGCTCGCCGGCAATGCCGATGCCAAGGTGACGATCTTCGCCTCCGGCTCGGAAGTCGAAATCGCCGTCGCCGCTCGCGCCACTCTTGAAGCCAAGGGTGTTTCGGTGCGTGTCGTCTCGGTGCCCTGCACCGAACTGTTCTTCGAGCAGCCGGACGCCTATCGCAAGGATGTTCTCGGCAACTCGCCGGTCAAGATCGCCGTCGAAGCCGCCGTCCGCGAGGGCTGGGACGCCTTCATCGGACCGGAAGGCACTTTCATCGGCATGAAGAGCTTCGGCGCGTCCGGCCCGGTCAAGGACGTTTACAAGCATTTCGGCATCACCGCCGACGCCGTCGTTGCGGCCGCGGAAGCAAAGCTTTAAAGAGGGCGCCTTGAGGCGCTCTCCATCTCCTCAATTCCAGGCCCTCTCTATCGGGCTCTATTCTATCGGGAGTGAATGCACATGACAGTCAAGGTTGCCATCAATGGTTTCGGCCGCATCGGCCGTAACGTCCTTCGCGCTATCGTCGAATCCGGCCGCACCGACATCGAAGTCGTCGCCATCAACGACCTCGGCCCGGTCGAGACCAACGCCCACCTGCTGCGCTACGACTCGATCCACGGCAAGTTCCCGGCAAACGTGAAGGTCGAAGGTGACACGATCACCGTCGGCAGCGGCAAGCCGATCAAGGTTACGGCGATCAAGGATCCGGCAACGCTTCCGCACCGCGAACTCGGCGTCGACATTGCCATGGAATGCACGGGCATCTTCACCGCCCGCGACAAGGCCGCCGCCCATCTGACGGCCGGCGCCAAGCGCGTCATCGTTTCGGCCCCTGCCGACGGCGCCGACCTGACCGTCGTCTACGGCGTCAACCATGACCAGCTCACCAAGGAGCACCTAGTCATCTCCAACGCGTCCTGCACCACCAACTGCCTGGTGCCGGTCGTCAAGGTTCTCGACGACGCCGTCGGTATCGACCACGGCTTCATGACGACCATCCACTCCTACACCGGCGACCAGCCGACGCTCGACACGATGCACAAGGACCTGTATCGCGCCCGCGCAGCCGCCCTCTCGATGATCCCGACCTCGACGGGCGCAGCCAAGGCCGTCGGCCTCGTCCTGCCGCATCTCAAGGGCAAGCTCGACGGCACCTCGATCCGCGTTCCCACCCCGAACGTTTCGGTCGTCGACTTCAAGTTCGTCTCCAAGAAGGCGACCACGGTCGGCGAAATCAACGAAGCCATCAAGGCCGCCTCCAACGGCGCGCTGAAGGGCATCCTCGGCTACACCGACGAGCCGCTGGTCTCCCGCGACTTCAACCACGACAGCCACTCCTCGATCTTCGCGACCGATCAGACCAAGGTCATGGAAGGCAACTTCGTGCGCGTCCTGTCCTGGTATGACAACGAGTGGGGCTTCTCCAGCCGCATGTCCGACACGGCCGTCGCCTTCGCCAAGCTCATCTGAGAGCCTGACGATCGAATCTTCGGAAACGGCCCGGGAAACCGGGCCGTTTTGTTATAGGTACCGCGCCGGATCGATTGCGAAACCTGATATGGTGCACCAAGCCCTGAACCGCTTCGCCGGCCGGGGAGATAGGGAGAGATGCATGGATTACTTTACCGTTGAGATCGCCGGCCGCGCCATTGCCAGCTTTCGTTCGAAAAACCATGAGGAAGCGACGCACTTCTTCGAGGCGGAAGATTTTCGCGACGACCTGACCATCCTGGAATCCGAAGGCAAGCCCCTGTGGGACCGTAAGGCCGCGCTCAGCCTGCGCAAGGCGACCGCCGAGGAAGCCAGCGAAGTCGAGCACGCCTATGAATTCGATGACGATCCGCAGAGGACCATCGACGACGAATTCGTCGTTTTCCTGGTTCCGGTCGAGGATCTGACCGGCGAGGGCGACGACACTGCAGACTGACAGCCGATCTGCCTCATCTTCCTGTTTTGAAAGCCGCTTCGAAGCGACGGGTTCGGGGTGGCCGCAAGAATCACGATTGGCAATCCACTGGCCAAGCGTGATAGATTGAGGAAATGCAAGTGGAGGCGATAAATGGCAGAGGCGCAAAAACGCTTGTCCCATACCACCCTCAAGCGGCGGCAGCGGTTTCATCGCAAGCGGGACGTCAGACCTGTCGTGCTGGCAAAGGCCAATCGTCTGGTCGTTCGGGCTGCCGTGTTCATCGGTCTTTCGTTTCTCGCCGTCATCACACTTCAGGCGGTGTTGGGATAGCACTCGCCCAAACCGCGGCTGCGATCCCTTCCTCTCGCCAGTGGACAAGACGAACGGGGGCGGCTCGCAGATACCGGCAGGAAAAATCGATCTTCCTGCCTTTCGCCCTGCTCTTGCCTGATTTGCTTATACATTCTTTGTAGAGAGTTTCTCCCGTAGCATTTCCGTGTCGGTGGCCGTCCGGCAGCCGTTCAGCAGCATGATGCAGCACGAGACGAGGTTAAGCCGCAAGGCCTACCCTTCTCTGCCGTTTTGCCGTTTACTGATGCATCGACGCGCGTGGTGGAGGGGTTGAGACAAGGCGGATCGGCCGGGGGTGGCCGCATCGGCAAGCATTCGATGGAAAGGGGTGGGCATGGAAGCGTTCTATATCGTAGTGCTGGTCGCGACGGCGCTCGTGCTTCTTGCCGCTTTTTCGAGCCTGCTCGCCTTCCGCTTCGGCGCCCCGCTGCTTCTGCTGTTTCTGATGATCGGCCTTGCCGCCGGCGTCGACGGTCTCGGCATCGAATTCAGCAACAACTATCTGGCCTATATTCTCGGCTCCATCGCGCTTGCCGTCATCCTGTTCGATTCCGGCTTTGGCACGCCGATGCAGGCTTTCCGGCTGGCAGCCGTGCCCTCTCTCACGCTCGCCTCCGTCGGCGTGCTGATCACCGCCTCGCTCTTTGCCTTCGCCGCCATGTGGCTTTTGAACTTCACCTGGCTGGAAGGACTGCTGCTCGGTTCGATCGTCGCCTCGACGGATGCCGCCGCCGTCTTCTTCCTGCTGCGCATCGGCGGCATCAACATCCGTGACAAGGTGCGCTCGACGCTCGAAGTCGAATCCGGCACCAACGATCCGATGGCGATCTTCCTCACCATCGCCCTTGTCGAGGTGCTGGCGAGCGGTGAGCGTTACGACGGCATCAATATCGGCATGCTCGCCATGTTCGTGCAGCAGATGGGGCTCGGCGTCATCCTCGGCCTGCTCGGCGGCATGATGATCGTGCTGATCGTCAGCAAGCTCGATACCGACCGCGGCCTGACGCCGATCTTCGTGCTGGCGCTCGCCCTGCTCGTCTTCTCCTTCGCCGGCACGGTCGGCGGCAGCGGCTTCCTGGCCGTCTATGTTGCCGGCATCTACGCCGGAAATCGCAAGATGCAGGCGATCGGCACCATCAAGCGCTTCCAGGACGGCATGACCTGGCTGGCGCAGATCATCATGTTCCTGGTGCTCGGCCTGCTCGCCACGCCGTCGCAATTTCCCGTCATCATCGTGCCGGCCATCCTGCTCGCCTTCTTCCTGATCTTCGTCGCCCGGCCGCTGGCGATCTGGCTGTCGCTGCTTCCCTTCGATTACACGCAGCAGGAAATCGGCTTCGTCGCCTGGGTCGGCCTGCGCGGCGCCGTCTCCATCCTGCTTGCCATCATGCCGATCCTCGGCGGGCTGGAGAACGGCCAGATCTATTTCAACACCGCCTTCATCATCGTGCTGGTCTCCCTGCTCGTCCAAGGCTGGACGATCAAGCCCGTCGCCAAGAAGCTCGGCCTCATCATTCCGCCGCGCATCGGCGCCGTCGACAAGGTCGAGGTCGACCTGCCGGGCGCCGCCAACCACGAACTGCTCTCCTATCGCGTCATCAAGGATAGTCCGGTGCTGCGCGGCGAGCGCATCCCGCGCTGGGCGACACCCTCGCTCGTCATCCGCGATGGCAAGTCGATGCGTTATCAATATGCCGGACGCCTGCGCGAGAACGACCTCGTCTACCTCTTCATCGTGCCGAGCTATTCGCGCCTGCTCGACCGGCTCTTCGCCAGCCGTGCGCCGGTCGATGAGGACGATGCCGAATTCTTCGGTGCCTTCGCGCTGTCGCCTGCCCGCCCCGCCGCCGATCTTGACGCCGCCTACGGTCCCGGCCTGCTCAACGAATCCGAAAAAGGCCTGACGATCGCCGAATTGATGCGGCAGCGCCTCGGCGGCAAGGCCGATTATGCCGACCGCGTCCGCCTCGGCTCGATCATTCTCATCGTCCGCGATCTCGACGAACACGACCACGTCACCTCCGTCGGCATGTCGCTCGAAGCGGTCGAACCGGCAATCACCCTGCCGATCTTCATCAATCTCAAGGACATCATCCAGCGCATCCGCGAGCGACTGAAGGGACGCCGGAATCGCGAAGCGGCAGCCTCCGAAGGCCCGCCGAAAGCATCGGCAGGAGGCGACGAAGCCAGGCGCGAAAACGGCCGTTGAACGCCTTGCGTCTCGAATGATCCTTGCTATGGTCGGCGCAACTTCCGCCAACCAAGACTGGATCCTCCCCATGCCTGCTTTCAAGACCCTCGACGATCTCACCGACATCAGCGGCAAGCGCGTTCTCATCCGCGTCGACCTCAACGTTCCGGTCAAGGACGGCAAGGTCACCGATACGACGCGCATCGAGCGTGTGGCGCCGACGATCCTCGAATTGTCCGACAAGGGCGCCAAGGTGATCCTGCTCGCCCATTTCGGCCGGCCGAAGGACGGCCCTTCGCCGGATCTGTCGCTGTCGCTGATCGCCCCTTCCGTCGAGGAGGTGCTCGATCACGCCGTGGCGACGGCTTCCGACTGCATTGGCGAGGCTGCCGCTTCCGCCGTCGCCGCGATGAATGACGGTGATATCCTGCTTCTGGAAAACACCCGCTTCCACAAGGGCGAGGAAAAGAACGACCCCGACTTCACCAAGGCGCTTGCCGCCAATGGCGATATTTATGTCAACGACGCCTTCTCCGCCGCCCACCGCGCCCATGCCTCGACCGAGGGCCTTGCCCATCACCTGCCGGCCTATGCCGGCCGCACTATGCAGGCCGAGCTGGAAGCGCTGGAAAAGGGCCTCGGCGCCCCGGCCCGCCCGGTGGTCGCGATTGTCGGCGGCGCCAAGGTCTCGACCAAGATCGACCTCCTGATGAACCTCGTGAAGAAGGTCGACGCGCTCGTCATCGGCGGCGGCATGGCCAACACCTTTATCGCCGCCCGCGGCACCCATGTCGGCAAGTCGCTCTGCGAGCATGACCTCGCTGAAACCGCCAAGCAGATCATGATCGAGGCCGCGACATCAGGCTGCGCCATCATCCTGCCGGAGGACGGCGTCGTTGCCCGCGAATTCAAGGCCGGTGCCGCCAACGAGACGGTCGATATCAACGCCATTCCCGCCGATGCCATGATGCTCGACGTCGGCCCGAAATCGGTCGAGGCCATCAACGCGTGGATCGAGCGCGCCGCAACGCTCGTCTGGAACGGTCCGCTCGGCGCCTTCGAAATCGAGCCCTTCGATACCGCAACGGTCGCTGCCGCGAAATACGCCGCCGAGCGTACGACAGCCGGAAAGCTCACCTCGGTTGCCGGCGGCGGCGACACCGTCTCGGCGCTCAACCATGCCGGCGTTGCCGACGATTTCACCTATGTCTCGACCGCCGGCGGCGCCTTCCTCGAATGGATGGAAGGCAAGGAACTTCCCGGCGTCGCCGTCCTCAACGCCGCCGGATAAGACCGAGCGCCTCGGCGCGAAAAAACGCATTCGGCGTCGCACCTTGCAATAGGCGGTGCGGCGCCGCAAACGCAATTTGGCAGATTTTACATGTGGATAGACCGCGGTGGCGAGAAGCCTTCCGCGGTCTTTTGCTCAAGGCTTGAAAAAAATCCCATTTTTTCAAACGATTGAATTGATTTCAATCGTTTCAATGACTTAGCCTTCCATTTTCCTCACTATAAACTTCTGTTATCGCCGTCCTATATTCTTAAACCGCCGATGTTAACGCTGTGGAGAGATCGAATGAGCGAACGACTGGAAGACATTGCAGTGCAGATGGTTGCAGGTGGCCGGGGGCTGCTTGCGGCTGACGAATCGACCTCCACCATCAAGAAGCGTTTCGACACGATCAATCTTGAATCGACCGAAACCAGCCGTCGCGACTACCGCGAGATGCTCTTCCGCTCCGACGAGGCGATGAAGAAATATATTTCCGGCGTCATTCTTTTCGAAGAGACGCTTTACCAGAAGGCCGCCGACGGCACGCCTTTCGTCGACATCATCCGCGCTGCCGGTTCGATTCCCGGCATCAAGGTCGATACCGGCGCCAAGCCAATGGCCAAATTTCCCGGCGAAACCATCACCGAAGGCCTCGACGGCCTCGGCGAGCGCCTTGCCCGCTATTATGAAGCCGGCGCCCGTTTCGCCAAGTGGCGCGGCGTCATCGCCATCTCGTCCTCGCTGCCGACCCGCGGCTCGGTCCGTGCCAACGCTCAGGCGCTCGCCCGCTATGCGGCTCTCTGCCAGGAAGCCAAGATCGTGCCGATCGTCGAGCCGGAATGCCTGATGGACGGCAAGCCGGGCGACCATAACATCGACCGTTGCGCCGAAGTCACCGAAGCCACGCTGCGCATCGTCTTCGAGGAACTGGCCGAAGCCCGCGTCAGCCTCGAAGGCATGATCCTGAAGCCGAACATGGTGATCGATGGCAAGAACGCCCGCAAGGCGTCGGTCGAAGAAGTTGCCGAGCGCACCGTCAAGGTTCTGAAAGCGACCGTTCCCTCCGCCGTTCCCGGCATCGCCTTCCTCTCCGGCGGCCAGACGACCGAAGAGGCGACCGCGCATCTTTCCGCCATCAATGCCACCGGCGACCTGCCCTGGCTTGTCACCTTCTCCTACGGCCGCGCCCTGCAGGACAGCGCCCTCAAGGCCTGGAACGGCAAGCCGGAAAATGTCGCCGCCGGCCAGCGCGAATTCACCCACCGCGCCGAGATGAACAGCCTCGCCGCCAAGGGCAGCTGGAAGAAGGACCTGGAAAAGGCCGCTTGACTTTTGGACTCGGGATTTGGGTGGGGGCGGCAACCACAACGTTGCCGCTCCCGCCAATCCCTTCGGCTCCCTCATTCCTGTGCTCGTCACAGGAATCCAGTGCGCCCAAGTCCTTGGGCGCACTAGTCCTTCCCCTCATGCGTTGATTCATTCACGGCGCAGACGCGCCATAGTTGGATTCCTGTGACATCCCTTGGGCGAAGTCCTGAGGCGCACAGGCATGAGGGAGTTCGGGGAGACGTTCTCCTCCACCAACGAGCCGGCGGATAAATAAGGCGCGCAGGCAAAGCCCGCACTCATTTGTCACGGCGACAAGAAACCGCTTCATTCCCTAAAAAACCATGCTTACTCATGACGGCCTGCCACAACAGGAGCCGCCATGAACACCATCTCCTACGTCACCGTCGACGTCTTCACCTCCACCCGCTTCGAGGGCAATCCGCTTGCCGTCATTTCCGATGCCCGGGGCTTGAGCGATGTGGCGATGCAGAAGATCGCCACCGAGTTCAACTATTCCGAAGTCACCTTCGTTCTGCCGCCCGAAGACGATCGGAATTCCGCTCGTGTGCGCATCTTCACTCCGACGATGGAGATCCCTTTCGCCGGCCATCCGAATGTCGGCACCGCCTACGTGCTCGGCCGGCAGGCCGAGATCTTCGGCAAGCCGGTCGGCGACAGGCTGCGCTTCGAGGAAAAGGCCGGCATCGTCGAAGTCGACCTGAAACGCAACGGCGGACAAATCGAGGCCACCGCCATCCGCGCGCCGCAGCCGCTGACGATCGGCGACACCATTGCCGAGGAAACCGTCGCCCGTTGCATCTCGCTCGATCCGCGCGTCATCGTCTCCACCACCCACGCGCCGGTCTTTGCCTCCGTCGGCCTGAACTTCGCCGTCGCCGAATTAAAGGGGCTCGAAACCCTGGCCGCCGCCCGTCCGAACCTTGCCGGCTTCCAGGCGGCCGCGGGCCGGCAGACGACGAGCGGCCACGACTTCTCGCTCTTCGTCTATGCCAGGACATCGGACGATCCGTGGCATATTCGCGCCCGCATGTTCGCGCCCCTCGATAACGTGCCCGAGGATCCAGCAACCGGCAGCGCTTCGGCAGCACTCGGCACCTATCTTGTCTCGCTTGCGCCGGACGCCGATATGGACGTCCGCATCACCATCGAACAAGGCGTCGAAATGGGCCGCCGCAGTATCATTGCCCTCGATGTCGTGAAATCCGGCGGGATCGTCACCGATGTCGTCATCTCGGGACGCTGCGTTTCCGTCATGCGCGGAGAAATCATCCTGCAGGACTGACGATCCGGGATGGAGTTCGGGCTTACATCAGGAAGTCGCGCGACAAGAGCGCCACGGCCCAGACACCGAAGGCGATGAGCGCGATCTTCCAGAAATCCATGCGCCGCCGGAGGCCGGGGAGCCCGAGCGGCTTGATCACCTGTATCGCCATGGCAAGCATGAGCAGCAAGGCTATCAGCTTTGTCATGCTTTATTTTTTCCATTTTTCGGAATGTCACAGGACGGACATTTTTCCGCGCGAACAAGAGCATCTCGACACGCCGTAAAGATATTCCGGGGCACAATCAATCATCTTGAGGCTGGCCAGGCGTAGGTCTTGCCTTATGTCCGTTTACAATCGCTGAGACCGAGTCTGGGGAAATGAAGAGAAATCTGCTGTCCGTCGCCGCGTTGCTCTTTGGCACGCTCTTCCTTTTCATGGGCAACGGCCTGCAGGGCATCCTGCTTCCCGTGCGCGGCAATCTCGAAGGCTACGCCACCACGACGCTCGGCCTGCTCGGCACCTCATGGGCCGGAGGCTTCGTCATCGGCTGCCTGGTGGCGCCGAAACTGGTGCGCCGCGTCGGCCATGTCAGAGCCTTCTCCGGCTTCATCTCGATCATCGCCATCATCGCGCTGGTCAGCGGCATCATCATCGATCCTATCTGGTGGGTGGTCCTGCGCGCCGTCACCGGTTTCTCCACCGCCGGCACCTCGATGATCATCGAGAGCTGGCTGAACGAGCGCGCCAGCAACGAAAGCCGCGGCGCGATCTTCTCGCTCTATATCGGCATCACACTGCTTGGCGTCGTCGGCGGCCAGATGATGATCCCGCTCGAGGATGTGCGCACGCCGGTGCTGTTCATGATCTGCGGCATCTTCTATTGCATCGCCATGCTGCCGACGACGCTTTCGACCGCCGCCTCGCCGCAGCCGCTGAAGGCCGTGCGTCTCGACCTGCCGGCGCTCTACCGCAATTCGCCCGTCTCCTGCCTCGGCATCCTGCTCGTCGGCATCGCCAACGGCGCCTATGGCACGCTGGGCGCCGTCTTCGGCGCCGGCGCCGGCCTTTCCGACACCAGCATCGCCGTGATGATGAGCGCCACCATCTTCGCCGGCGCCATGATGCAGTTGCCGGCCGGGCGACTTTCCGATCGTATCGACCGGCGCTACGTGCTCGCCGCCATGTCGGCGATCGCCGCCCTCGCCGGCCTGCTGATCTTCATGCTCCACCCGACATCGCCCGCCTTGCTGATCGGGCTGGTTGTCCTTTACGGCGCGGTGGCCAACACGCTCTACCCGATCGCGGTCGCTCACGCGAACGACTTCGCGGCATCGGAGGATTTCGTCAAGGTCTCCGGCGGTCTGCTGCTCCTCTACGGCATCGGCACGGTCATCGGCCCGACGCTCGGCGGCCCCGTCATGTCGGCGATCACACCGCATGCGCTTTTCCTGGTCACGGCCATCGCCCATGTGCTGATCACCGTTTATGCGATTATCAGAAGCCGCATCCGCGCCGCCGTCCCGGCCAGCGACCGCGACGCCTATACGACGATCCCGACCGGCACTTCGCCGATGCTGACGCCGGAAAGCATGTCCCTTGCCGACCGCGGCACCGGCAAGTCTCCCGAAAGCAGCGATCCTGCTGTAAAGTTCGGATAGAGCGTCCCGCAGGACTGCGCTGCGTTTTTTTTCCGTAACTCATGAACGGGAAGCTCAGGACAAGGGTGCGTTTAGGCCGGATCGGTCTAAATTTCCCTTCCGTATCACCCGTATTTTTCGCCATCATGCTGCAGCAAAAGGAGGAGAACCGATGAGCTTTATCGATGACGACCGGCCGCAGAAGAAAACCGCCCATGAGATCGGCGCCGATCTCTCCCTGCTTTCGGTGGACGAGCTGAAGGCGCGAGTGGAGTTGCTGAAGACCGAGATCACCCGCCTGGAAGCCGAGGCCGCCCGCAAGGCCTCCGGACGACAGGCGGCGGAAAGCTTCTTCCGATCATGATCCGTAAAAACCTCAAAAAACAACAGCATGGCTGACCAAACGAGCCAGCCTCAAGTCTTCATTCGGCACAATGTTAATAAAATATTAAGCTTTATAAGGTATTACTATATTCATCCAGATTTCCTCTGGGTCTCAGACAGTTTTCCATGCGGTGAATTGGTCTGATTTTTCTCCCTGTTTTACCTTGAGAGCCGCTTTTGCGGCTCTTCTTTTTGCTGCGGCCGGCGCATTTCCATGAAACTGTGGAGATTAACCCTTTCTTAAGAAACGGCTTGCGCATTTGCGCTAATGATACCATCTTAAAGTCATAAAGACCGGCTCGGGAAACTTTTCCGTCGGCGCCGGCGTTACCTGACCATAAGTAGCTGCGTGCAACAGGGACTATTGCGATGTCGGAAGTTGGATTGAACACGATCAGTTTTGCGGGCCGCGCGGCTGCATCCTCACAGTTCAAGGCGCTTTATGCCGAAGGCATGTCGCTGGTCGAGGAGACCGCCGCCTATCTCGACGGCCAGGGCCGCGCAGCCTCCAAGGTTCTGCCGCGCATGGCGTCCGTCCTCTATGCCGCGGAATCGATGCGGCTGACCACCCGCCTGATGCAGATGGCTTCCTGGCTGCTGCTGCAGCGCGCCGTCAACAACGGCGAAATGTCCCGCGATCAGGTGCTGGCCGAGAAGAACAAGGTTCGCCTGGACGGCTTCAACGTCGACCGCGCCGCACCGGGCTGGGGCGATTTGCCGGAATCCTTCCGCGATCTCGTCGAGCGCTCGCTGCGCCTGCAGAACCGCATCGCCCTGCTTGATCGCGAAATCTATCGCCCGGCCGAAGCCGTGATCGTTCACGACAATCAGAACAGCGTGCAGGCCCAGCTTTCCCTGCTGCAGACGGCCTTCGGCAACAACTGACCGATCTGACAAATTCCATTTGAACCGGCTGCGCCTTGCGCGGCCGGTTTTTCATTTGTTACGCTACCGCGCCAGCCTGCAAACGCAAAAAGCCCGGCAGAACCGGGCTCTTTTCAAATTCCGTCGAGCAGAAGCGATTAGAGGCCGAGGCCGCCGAAACGCTTGTTGAACTTGGAAACGCGGCCACCGCGGTCCATCAACTGCTGATTGCCGCCGGTCCAGGCCGGATGCGACTTGGAATCGATTTCGAGGTTCATGACAGCACCTTCCGAACCCCAGGTCGAGCGGGTTTCGTATTCGGTGCCATCGGTCATGACTACCTTGATCATGTGATAGTCGGGATGGATGCCTGCCTTCATAACAATCTTCCTGCGATACCGGAGTTCAATTTGCCGCATGCAGTTGCGGCCACCGAACCGATTGAATAAATGAAGCCGCAGTCGTGATGGCTACGGCTTCCCATTAGGATGGCGTGCCTATACATGAAGGACGCCGGGATAACAAGAGCCAACAGGCCGCATTAGCGGGTCCTCGCGGCGATCGGAGATGATTTGGCAGAACAGGGACGGGCTGGGGAAAACAAAGGGCGGTCGTTGCGGCCGCTTGGCAGACTGACGCCTTATCTCATGCGCTATCGCGGCCTGGTGGCGGGTGCGCTGATTTCGCTGACGCTTGCCGCCGTCACCTCGCTGGCGCTGCCGCTCGCCGTGCGCCGCATGATCGACCACGGCTTCACCCAGTCGGACGGCCGCTTCATCAACAGTTACTTTGCCATGCTGATGGTCATGGCCGTCGTGCTCGCTGTTGCAAGCGCCATGCGCTATTATTTCGTCATCACCATCGGCGAACGCATCGTTGCCGACCTTCGCCGCGATGTCTTTGCCCATGTGACGCGGCTGTCGCCCTCCTTCTTCGACGTCAACCAGTCCGGCGAAATCATCTCGCGTCTGACGGCCGATACGACGCAGATCAAGTCCGCCGTCGGCGCCACTGCTTCCGTGGCGCTCAGGAACCTCATCCTCTGTCTCGGCGCCATGGGCATGATGGTCGTCACCTCGCCGAAGCTTTCCAGCCTCGTCATCGGGGCGATCCCGCTGATCGTCTTCCCGCTCGTTGCCTTCGGCCGCTCGGTGCGCAGGCGCTCCCGCGCCGCCCAGGATACGCTCGCCGAAGCGTCCGCCTTTGCCAACGAGACGATCGCCGCAACCCGCACGGTCCAGGCCTTCAACGGCGAAGATGCCGCAGCGACGCGCTACGGCGGCGCCGTTGAATCCGCCTATGAGGCCGCCCGCGCCGCCATCCGCTCGCGCGCCTTGCTGACCGGCATCGCCATCACGCTGATCTTCGGCAGCGTCGTCGCCGTGCTCTGGGTCGGCGCCCACAGCGTGCTTGCCGGCACGCTTTCGGCCGGCACGCTCGGTCAGTTCCTGCTCTATGCCGTCATTTCGGCCGGATCGCTTGGCGCACTGTCGGAGGTCTGGGGCGAACTCTCGCAGGCGGCCGGCGCGGCCGACCGTCTGACCGAGCTTCTCGACGAGGTCTCGCCGATCGCCGCCCCTGCCAGCCCCGAAGCCCTGCCCTCGCCCAGCCGCGGCCGCGTCGAATTTTCCGACGTGCATTTCGCCTATCCCTCGCGTCCCGGCAAATCGGCGCTGCATGGCTTGAACTTCGCCATCGCGCCGGGCGAAACCGTCGCCATCGTCGGCCCCTCCGGCGCCGGCAAGAGCACCGTCTTTTCGCTGCTGCTACGCTTCTACGATCCGCAGCAGGGCAGCGTGATGATCGACGGTGTCGACGCCCGGCTGACGACACCGGACGAGTTGCGCCAGCGCATTGCCATCGTGCCGCAGGACGTCACGATCTTTGCCGCTTCGATCCATGACAACATCGCCTTCGGCCGCCCCGGCGCCTCGCGTGAGGAGGTCCGCGCCGCAGCCCTTGCCGCCCAGGCCGACGAGTTCATCGCCCGGCTGGAGAGCGGCTATGAGACCGAGGTCGGCGAACGCGGCGTCACCCTCTCGGGCGGCCAGCGGCAGCGCATCGCCATTGCCCGCGCCATCCTGAAGAACGCGCCGGTACTGCTGCTCGACGAGGCGACGTCTGCCCTTGACGCCGAAAGCGAGACCCTGGTGCAGAAGGCGCTCGACGGCCTGGTCGACGGCCGCACGACGCTCGTCATCGCCCATCGCCTCGCCACCGTGCTGAAGGCCGACCGCATCCTCGTCATGGATCAGGGCCGCGTCGTCGAGGAGGGCACGCATCAAAGCCTGATCCGCCACGGCGGCATCTATGCGCGCCTCGCCCGGCTGCAGTTCGACGCCGCCAACGAGGATGTACTCGCTCCCGCGAAATGACCGGCATCCACTTTTCCCAGGACAGCAACTAAAGTCTGACCTCTCTTGCACTCTATCGCGGTTGTCTTTCCCGCCTCCTGCCCTACCCTCTTCATGCCCCCGGGTAGGGGGTTGCTGTTGAAATCGTGGGAGGAGATAGGAATGGCGCTTTCCAACATGACGCGACGCACGGGCCTTGCGCTCGTTTTCGGCCTGGCTGCAACGCTCGGTCTCGGCACGGCTTCCGTTGCCGCGGATTTTCCGGATCGTGCGATCACCATGGTCGTGCCCTTCGCGGCCGGCGGCTCGACCGATGTCGTCGCCCGCATCGTCGCGCAGAAGATGTCGGAAGATCTCGGCCAGCAGGTGATCGTCCAGAACGTCGCCGGCGCCGGCGGCAATCTCGGCGCCGGCAACGTCGCCCGCGCCGACCCCGACGGCTACACCATCCTGATGGGCACGGTCGCGACCCACGCCCTCAATCCGCTGGTCCTCAAATCGACCCCCTATGACCCCGAGAAGGATTTCGCGCCGATCTCGCTGCTCGTCGTCGTGCCGAACGTGCTGGTCGTCAATCCGGAATTGCCGGTAAAGACAGTGCCGGAATTGATCGCGCTCTTGAAGGCGGAGCCCGACAAATACAGTTACGCCTCGTCGGGCAACGGCACGCCGCTGCATCTTTCCGGCGAACTCTTCAAATCCATGGCCGGCGTCAGCATGCAGCACATCCCCTATAAGGGCGCCGGCCCGGCTTTGAACGATGTCATCGGCAACCAGGTGCCGATCATGTTCGACAACCTGCCCTCCTCATCCAGCCACATCAAGGCGGGCACGCTGAGGGCGCTGGCGGTGACGACGGCGGAGCGCGCCCCCTCCTTCCCCGACGTGCCGACGGTCGCCGAATCCGGCATTCCAGGCTATGAGACCTATACTTGGAACGCACTCTTCGCGCCGGCAAAGACGCCGAACGAGGTGGTAATGCGCCTCAATGCCGCAGCCAAGAAGGCGCTCGCCGATCCCGCCGTTGCCGAACGGATGAAGGAGTTCAGCGCCACCATTGTCGGCTCGACCCCGGAGGAACTCGCAGCCCATGTGAAAGCCGAGCTCGCCAAATGGGGGCCGGTCGTCAAGGGCGCGAATATCCAGATGGAATGACGCGGCGGCATCCCACCGGATATCCCATCCGCTTGCGTCCAATGGAATGCTGACGATGGGACGCGGCAAGCCGCGTCCACAGGATGACTCAATCAAACCAGGAGAGGCTTCAGGCACGCCAATTCTCATTAAGGTAGTGGAAAAGCTCGCCATTTTGATCTAGCCTCTCGACGCTGATGGTACAATTCAGCGTTTCGGGAGACATCCATGTACAAATTCGAAGTTTACAAGGATAAATCAGGCGAATTCCGCTTCCGCTTCAAGGCATCGAACGGGGAAACCATGTTCCTGTCCGAAGGCTACAAGGCGAAGGCCTCGGCCATGAGTGCCATCGAATCCATCAAGAAGAACTCGCCCGGCGCCGACGTCGTCGATCAGACGAAGGCCGAAGCCTGAGCAGGACGGCACGGGCGGCGTGAGCGCCGCCCTGCCTTTTTTGCGCCCTTGAGCGGCGCTGGTGCCTTTGAGCCCGGCTCACCCGCGTTCGGATTTCCGGCGCCGTTTTCTTTTTCAAGTATTTTTCAAAGCCATGTCGAAACGACCGCCGCTCGCGCCTCATTGTCTCGGAACGGCTGAGCCGCTCCACCAGGCATAACGGCTTTCGTCGACCTGCCTGGAAGGCCAACAACGAGATCAGGAGTTTTCCATGCAATATGCTCTCATCATTCGAGAAGCCCCCGAAGATTTCGCCCGCCGCAGCGATCCTGCCTATCGCGACGGTTGGGTCGCCTACAGCAAGGCGCTCGCGCAGGCAGGAATCATGACCGGCGGCGCCGGCCTGACAGCCCCCGAGACCGGCACGATCCTGCGCCGCAAAGGCGAGGATCACGATGTCCAGGACGGTCCTTATCCGGAAGGCAAGGAACAGCTCGGCGGCTTCTATCTGATCGAGGTCCCCGATATCGACACCGCGCTGGAATGGGCGACCCGCGTTCCGATCTCCGACAAGGGTTCGGTCGAGGTGCGCCCGCGCCTGCAGATGTGAGGCGGCAATGTCCGCCGATGCCGGACGCGCCGCCGAACAGGTAGCACGTCAGTCTTACGGCAAGCTGATCGCCTTTCTCGCCGCCCGCTCGCGTGACGTGCCGGCGGCGGAAGACGCATTGTCGGAAGCGCTGGCTTCGGCCTTGCGCGTCTGGCCGGAGCGCGGCATTCCTGGCAATCCGGAAGCCTGGCTGCTGGTCGCCGCTCGCCGCAACCTCATGCAGGCGGCCCGCCACCGCACCGTCGAGGCCAACGTACGAACGACGATATCGCTCGCCCTCGAGGAAGCGGAGGAGCGCATGAACGAGGCCGGCAATTCCGTTTTTCCCGATGAGCGGCTGAAGCTGCTCTTCGCCTGTACCCACCCTGCCATCGACAGCTCCGTGCATACGGCGCTGATGCTGCAGACGGTTCTCGGCATCGAGGCGAGAACCATCGCACGGGCCTTCGTCGTTTCGCCGCAAGCGATAAGCCAGCGGCTGGTGCGGGCCAAGGTGAAGATCCGTGATGCCGGTATTCCCTTCGCCGTTCCGCCTTTACCCACCCTGCCGGGGCGACTCGCCGCCGTGCTCTCGGCGATCTACGTTGCCTATGGCCTCGGATGGGATGGGCTTGACGGCGAGGAGGCGCACCAGTCGCTTGCCGCCGAAGCGATCTGGCTCGGCCGGGCGCTTCTGATGGTGCTACCCGACGAGCCGGAAGCGATCGGCCTCCTGTCGCTGATGCTTCACTGCGAAGCCCGCTGTGATGCCCGACGCGACGGTGGGGGCCGATATGTGCCGCTGGACGAACAGGACACGGCGGTCTGGAACGCGATCATGATCGCCGAGGCAGACGCATTGCTGCGCAAGGCCGGGAGCTTCGAGCGTTTCGGCCCTTTTCAGTGTCAGGCGGCAATTCAATCCGTGCATGCTGCGCGCCGGCTTTCCGGGACGACCGACTGGCAGGCGCTGACGACGCTCTATGCCGCGCTGCTGGAGATGAAGCCGACGCTCGGCGCCCGCGTCGCCGAGGCGGCGGTGATCGGCAGGGCCTCAAGCGCTGCCGAAGGCATCAGCCGGCTCGACAGGATCGATCCGCGCGCCATCGCGGCCTATCAGCCCTACTGGGCCGTGCGTGCCTTTCTTCTGGCACGGGCCGGCGACAATACCGCCGCGGCTGAGGCTTACGTGACGGCGATCGGCCTCAGCGACAGTACAGCCGTTCGCGCCTTTCTCGCCGACAGGCTCGCGGAGTGGCGGCAGGCAATATCAAGCTGATTATTTCTCGGTCAGCTTCAGCTCGATGCGGCGGTTGGTGGCACGCGCATCCGGCGCATCGCCGGGTGCGATCGGCTGGAACTCGCCGAAGCCGGCGGCAACAAGCCGGTCGGCCGGCACGCCTTGGCCGATCAGGAACTTGACGACCGACGTCGCGCGCGCCGAGGAAAGCTCCCAGTTGTCGCGATAGCGGCCCGTTCCGGCAAGCGGCACATTGTCGGTATGGCCGTCGACACGCAGCACCCAGTTGATCTCAGGCGGAATTTCCTTGGCGAGGTCGAGCAGGGCGGTTGCAAGCTTCGCCATCTCCGTCTGCCCCTCCGGGTTGAGATCGGCGCCGCCCGAGGGAAACAGCACCTCCGACTGGAAAACGAACCGGTCGCCGACGATGCGAATATTCTCGCGGTCCGAAAGGATCTCGCGCAAGCGGCCGAAGAAGTCGGAACGGTAACGGTTCAGCTCCTGCACGCGGGCGGCGAGCGCAACGTTGAGACGGCTGCCGAGATCGGCGATCTTGGTCTGCGAGACCCGATCCTTCTCCTCCGAGGCCTGAAGGGCTGCTTCGACGGCGGCAATCTGGCTGCGAAGCGCTGCGATCTGCTGGTTCAGCAGCTCGACCTGGCTGAGGGCCCGTTGGCTCACCTGCTTCTGCTCGTCGAGCTCCTGCGTCATCGCGCCGATCCGCTTCTGCGCCGCGTCCTGGCCACCCGAACCGGCACTCAGCAGCGCCTGCAGCCGCGAGCGCTCGCCTTCGACGTTGGCAAGCGAAGCCTGCAGATTGGCGACCGAGTCCTGGAGATCCTGATTGCTGCCCTTTTCGAGCGCCAGAAGCTGCGTTAGCTCGTTGATCTGGCTGTTGAGGCGATTGAGCACCTCGTCACGTCCTGTGATCTCGCGGCTGAGAATGAACTGCCCGACGACGAAGACCGTCAGCACGAACATGATCGAGATGAGCAGCGTCGAAAGCGCATCGACGAAACCCGGCCAATAGTCGACCGTGCGTTCGCGGCGGCGGTTGCGGGCAAGAGCCATGGCTTATTTGCCCTCGCTCTTCTCTGTGTGGCTTGTGCGTTCGCGGTGGCGTTCGGGTTTCTCACCGGCCCGCTCCTGCAGGCCGATGCGTTCGGCCAGCCGGTCGAGCGTGCGGCGCATTGCTTTCGCCTCGTCCTGCTGTGCCTCGATCCAGTCGCGCAGCATCTGCTGCTCGTTGCGCATATTCTTGACGAGCCCCTGGATGCCTTCGGCAAGGCTCGCCATGGCGGCGACCGAGCGCTGGCTGCCGACACCCCCCTCTTCGGAGGCCTTGCGCAGATATTCGGAGAGCGCACGCATGTCCTCAGAGGACGAACCGGACACGGCGTCGAGCGCCGGCGCAAGATCCGAACCGACATCGGTAACGGAGGAGAGCCAGTTTTCCAGCTCCATGTAGAAGCGGTTCTGCGCGCGGCCGGCCTGCAGGTCGAGGAAGCCGAGAATGAGCGAACCGGAAAGGCCGAGCAGCGAGGACGAGAAGGCCTGGCCCATACCCGAAAGCGGCGTGGACAACCCGTCCTTCAGTGCCGAAAGCACGTCACCGGTGCCGTTCGAGCCGGCATCAAGCGATTGGATCACACCACTGATCGAACCGATCGTGCCGATGAGGCCCCAGAACGTGCCGAGCAGGCCGAGGAACACCAGGAGGCCGATCAGGTAGCGCGAGACGTCGCGCGATTCATCGAGGCGCGTCGCGATCGAATCGAGGATCGAACGCAGCGCCGTCGTCGATAGCGCCAACGAGGTCTTGCGATTGCCGATCAGTGCCCGCATCGGCGCCAAAAGCCGCGGATTGCGATTGACCTTGTCGGCGCTGCCGGCGGCACGGAAGGAGTTGAACCAGCGCACTTCGGGACGAAGCGCCAGCACGTGACTGAAAACAAGGATGATGCCGACCGCGAGAACGCCGACGATCAGGCCGTTGAGGCCCGGATTGTGCATGAAGGCAGTCTGCGTCTGCCGGAAGAGGATGGCGGCAATGAACCCGACGATGACGAGGAAAAGCAGCATCGTCCAGAGGAAGGGCATGGGGCTCGAAAGCCTGTAGACATAACCGCCGGGCGTCTTTTCGGTGGAGCCGATCTCCGCCACATTCACATTTTCCATAGGTTCAGCAGCCTCCGAACTCATTGCTGGCGGAGACTAGAGCAACATTGTGCCGAATTGAAGTATCTGGAGGCGAAAACCGTGACTTTACAACAGCCGCGTTTTCTCTCGCCTACTTGGCGGGAATCGGTCGCTTGATGACCTCGATGAGCGCCTTGTGGATGTGTTCGTTGCCGGCGACGATCGCGCCACCCTCCAGAATGGCCGCTCCGCCTTCCCAATCGCTGGCAAAGCCGCCGGCTTCGCGGATGAGCAGGATCCCGGCCGCCATGTCCCAGGGTGCAAGCTCCGCCTCCCAGAAACCATCGAAACGTCCGGCGGCGACATAGGCGAGATCAAGCGTCGGCGAGCCCAGGCGGCGAATGCCCGCCACCTCGCCCATCACGTGGCGAAGCTCGACCAGGAATTTGCCGTGATTGCGCTTGCCGAGCGCCGGCACGCCGCAGCCGATGACGCAATCCGACAACACGCGGCGTGCGGCAACGCGCAGGCGCCGGTCGTTGAGGAAGGCGCCGCCGCCGCGCTCGGCAGTATAGAGCTCGTCGGTCGCCGGATTGAAGACGACGGCCGCAACGATCTCGCCGTTGCGTTCGAGTGCGATCGAGACGGCGAAGGCCGGGATGCCGTGCAGGAAGTTCGTGGTGCCGTCGAGCGGATCGACGATCCAGCGATGCGCGCCGTCGGTGCCCTTGATCTCCTCGCTCTCCTCGCCGAGGAAACCGTAGGTGGGGCGCGCCTTGAGCAGTTCTTCCCGGACGATCTTTTCGGCCTTGCGGTCGGCGGCGGAGACGAAATCGCCCGGTCCCTTCACCGATACCTGCAGGTTCTGCACTTCGCCGAAATCACGCCCCAGCGATTTTCCTGCCTTGAGGGCAGCCTGAACCATGACATTGAGAAGAGCTGAACGGGCCATCGGCGCATTTCCTTGGGACTGATACGGGACGCGCTGCCAGGGGCGGGAAATGTCCCTGAACATGCATGACAGGCAGCGCTGCAAAGATTGGCGGCCTCAAGACCACAAAACCAGGGAAATTTCAAGAGGAGGCGCGCACGGCTGCCTTTCCTCGTCGGGAACCCGCGGTTTTATTCGAAACGGATCGGTTCAAAACCGGTCTCAGAATTTCCGATGCGTGTTCATCACTTCGCGAGCGATCTGATCGAGCGGCAAGACGCGGTCGACGCCGCCCTTGGCGATCGCCTCCTTCGGCATGCCGAAAACGACCGAACTCGCCTCGTCCTGCGCCACCGTATAGGCGCCGGCCTGATGCATTTCCAGCATGCCGCGCGCGCCGTCATCGCCCATGCCGGTCATGATGATCCCCATGGCATTCGAGCCGGCGGAACGCGCCGCCGAGCGGAAGAGCACGTCGACGGAAGGCCGGTGGCGCGACACCAGCGGCCCGGTCTTCACGCTCACATAATAGCGCGCGCCCTGGCGTTCGAGCAGCGTGTGCTTGTCGCCGGGTGCAATCAGCACATGCCCGCGCAGCACCGGGTCGCCATCGACGGCCTCCTTGACCTCGACCTCGCAGAGCCCGTTCAGCCGCTTGGCAAAGGCGTCGGTGAATTTTTCCGGCATATGCTGGACGATCACCATGCCGGGCGCATTGGCCGGCAATTCCTCGAGAAATTCACGCAGCGCCTCCGTGCCGCCGGTGGAGGCGCCGACGCAGACGACCATCTCGGTCGTCTTCGCCATGGCCTGTCCGGTTGGCGGCGGCAGCATCGCGTCCGCCGTCAGCTTCTTGGTCGGCCCGTCGGCCGAAGCCGAGCGGATGGTTCCGGCGGCGCGGCGGAGGGTGGTAAGCCGTGCATGCGAAGCACTCTTGACGATTTCGCGAATGCGTATCGCATCATCGGAAAGACTGTCGGCGGCTCCGATCTTCGACTTCAGAATGACGTCGACGGCGCCGGCCTCCAGCGCCTGGATCAGCGTTTGCGAACCCGCTTCCGTCAGCGACGAGCACATCACGACAGGGATCGGCCGCTGCGCCATCAGCTTGCGCAGGAAGGTGATGCCGTCCATCCGCGGCATCTCGACATCGAGCGTGATGACGTCGGGGACTTCCTCCAGCAGCTTGCGCGCCGCCACGAAGGGATCGGATGCCACCGCCATGATCTCGATATCGGGATCCTGCTTCAGCACATGCGCCAGTGTCTGACGGATGCTGGCGGAATCGTCGATGATGAGAACGCGGATTTTCTTAGCCATGAATGCCCCTAGAGCAATTCCAGGAAAAGTGTGAAGCGGTTTTCCCAGGCAAAGCGCTTTTCCCGGGCAAACCGCGAAGCGGTTTTGCCGGGAATAGCTCGGAAAACCGACATGCACTAGATACGCTGAAATACCGTATTGGAGACCTGCTTCAACGGCAGGTCGAAACCGGTGATCGATTCGGAATGGCCGATGAACATGTACCCGCCTTTCGCCAGACAATCGCACAAGCGGTTGAGCACGCCCGCCTGCGTCTGCTTGTCGAAGTAAATCAGCACATTGCGGCAGAAGATGACGTGCATCGCATCGCCGATCGGGTATTTCTCGTCCATCAGGTTCATCCGGGCAAAACCGATCCTGCTGCGCAGTTTCGGCGTGATGCGCACCTCTCGCCGATCCGGCTGCTTGGCCGTCAGCACATATTTTCGCTGCAGGTCGCGCGGCACCGGTGCGATGAGATCTTCCGGATAGACGCCCCGGCGCGCCGTCTGCAGCACGTCGGTCGAAAGATCGGTCGCCAGCACGCTGTAGGAGACGTCGTTGCGGCCTTCGGTGAATTCCGCCAGCACCATCGCCATCGTATAGGGTTCGGCTCCCGTCGAGCAGGCCGAACTCCAGGTGCGAATGGTGCGGACGCCGCTGCCGACGATCGCCGGCAATGCCACGCTCTGCATATAGTCGAAATGCTTGGCTTCGCGGAAGAAGTCGGTTTTGTTCGTCGTCACCACGTCGATCAGGTAGACGGTTTCCTGGGCAAGACCATCTTGATTGAACAGGAAGTCGCAATAATCGTCGAAGGTCGCATGATTGGTTGCCCGAAGGCGGCGCCTCAGCCGCCCCTCGAGCATCGTCAGCTTGGTCGGCGGCATCTTGATGCCGCTATAGTCGTAGATAAACCGGGCAAGCCTGTCGAAATTGCGCTTGCTGATCCGGTCGCCCGGCAATTGGGTTTCCACCGCTGCTGCCATACTCATAAAATGCAGTACTCCGGGTTGACGCGCGGTCAGGCCGCCGATTGCAGGGCAGAGGCGTCCTCGCGCGACAGCAGCCGCGCGAGATCGATGATGACGACAAAGCCGTTTTCACGGCGAACGACGCCGGCAATATAGTCCGAACGCCAGCGCACGCCGATATCGGGCGCCGCCTCGATCTGGTCACGCCGAAACGGCGTGACCTCGAAGACGCGGTCGGCAACGAGGCCGAGAGTGAGAAGCCGGCTTTCCATCGGCACGTCGAGGACGAGCACCCGCGTATGCGGTGTCGGCTCGGTCTTCGTCATGCCGAGCTTCAATCGAAGATCGATCGTCGGCACGCCCTGCCCGCGCACATCGCGCAGGCCGAGCAGATAGTCGGGACCATTCGGAATTTTGAAAGCTTCCGCATAGTCGAGGATTTCCCGGACGACCTCGACCGGCACGGCGAAAATCTCCTCGCCGAGGCTGAAGGTCACGAATTGCGCTTCCAGAGATGTTGGAGCCATGATCAGGCGCTTTCCTTGAATTCGACGTCCCCATCATCGGGGCCGCCCATGGAGAGATCGAGAGCGAAGCCCTTTGCCCGCGCCTGCTGACCGGCGACGCTGTTGGCAGCGAGCTTCCTGCGGCCGGCGGCGGGCGCCGGGCTGCGGACCGTCACCCTGGCGGCCGGCATGCGGGATTGGCGATCGCCAGCCGTATCGACCTTGAAGAAGGCGATCGACGTCTGCAGTTCTTCCGCCTGGGAGGCGAGCTCTTCCGAGGTCGCAGACATTTGTTCGGAGGCGCCGGCATTCTGCTGCGTCACCCGATCGAGCTGCTGGATCGCTTCGTTGATCTGGCCGGCACCGATATCCTGTTCACGGCAGGCGGCGCTGATTTCCGAAACCAGCTCGGCCGTTTTACGGATATCGGGTACCAGCCGGCCGAGCATGTCGCCGGCATCCTGGGCGGCCTTGACCGTATCGCTCGACATCGAGCTGATTTCGGCGGCGGCCGACTGGCTGCGTTCGGCAAGCTTGCGTACTTCCGAAGCAACGACCGCAAACCCCTTGCCGTGTTCGCCGGCCCGCGCCGCTTCGACAGCGGCGTTGAGCGCCAGCAGATCGGTCTGACGGGCGATTTCCTGAACGATGCCGATCTTCTCGGCGATGGTCCGCATCGCCTGCACGGCGCGCGACACCGCCTCGCCGCTCATCTCGGCGTCCTTGGCCGACTGGCGGGCGATCTTTTCCGTCTGGGCGGCATTGTCGGCGTTCTGCTTGATGTTGGCAGCCATCTCTTCCATCGAGGCGGAGGCCTCTTCGGCCGAAGCCGCCTGTTCGCTGGCCCCCTGCGATACCTGTTCCGAGCTTGCCGAAAGTTCCTGGCTGCCGGCGGAGACGTTCTCGGCGGCAGAGATCGCATCGGCGACGACGCCACGCAGACGCTCGACCATCTGCTCGAGCGCGATGCCGAGCGTATCCTTCTCCGAAAGCGGCTTCGGGGACACCGTTAGGTCGCCGTCAGCGATCTGCCTGGCGATGCCGGCGGTGACGCGAAGGTTATCCGTCATGACATTGATCGTGTTGACCAGATCCTTGATCTCGTCGTTGGTTCTGATCTCGACCTTCTGGTTCAGGTCTCCGATCGCGACAGCGCTGGCAACGTTCATGATCTTACGCAGGCCGCTGTTGACGCCGAGGGCGATCCAGAGCGCGGCGGCGATCGCAACGAGGGAAGCCCCGATCGCGATGCCCACCAGCATGTTCCTCGTCGAACTATAAAGAGCGTCGGTGTCCCCATCGGCTTTCGACATGGCCTTCTGCTGCAGCGTGACGAGCGTCTCGAAAACCTCTTCTATTTCCGCAACCAGCGCGACAACCTCTCTCAACGAAAATGCAGTGGCGGCTGCCCTGTCGCCGCTCTCCTGAATGGAGGCAACCTTCGCCGACTCTTCACCGAAACGTTTGCCCAGTTCAATCAGCCGGTCCCAGGTGGGTTTTGCCTCGGCGGTGGCGAGCTGTTGGCCGTTTGTCGCCAAGGCGAGCATCTCATCCACGCTTCTCGCCGAATTCAGATAGTACTTCTTGACCGTTTCTGGATCCATTTCCAGAAGCGCGTTCTTCTGCCAGCGGACGGCATCGAGCTCGGCAGTTTTCGCTTCCAGAGCCAGTTCCAGCCTTTTTGCAGGACCGGAAATGAGGTTGCTGACGGCGTCGTTCAGCGAGCTGAGGCTGATGATTCCGTAAACCGCGCTGCCCACCAGCAACAATATGACAAAGCCGAATGCAGCCGCGAGTTTGAGTTTGATCGTAATACGCATCTCAATATTCCTCTCAGAGAGCGAAGCAATAAATATGGTCCAGGTGTCGCGGCATCATGCAGCAAAGAAATTCCATCCGGCGAAAGCCGATGGCAGACATGAATAGGCTTCCATATCGCTTCCCCAAGCGCCGAAAGCCTGAGTCGTGGGCCGTGCCAGCCGGTCCACAACGGTTGCGGAAGGGAGCGCCTAAACCTCCTCGTCCACGGAACGTCGAATTTCAAAGTGATGTGTCTGAAAGGGGGAAAGCGACTACATTCACTTCCCGGCAGCCGGACATCTATCGGTCGCAGCGCCAACGCCTACACGCGTTGGGGATATTCCGCCTCGGGCCACCGGCGCAGCCCGAGGGATCAGATGAGGGTGAAGGCGCCTGGGCGGCTTCCCCGGAGAGCGCTTACGCGCTTTCCCCAGGGGAGTGCTCAGGCACTCTCCCTGAAATCGTCGTCACCGGCGTCCGGGCCGCCCATCGACATGTCGAGAGCAAAACCCTTGAGACGCTGCTGCTGAGCCGAGACCGTCTGGCCGCGGCCCTGGCTGCGGGCCTGTGGGGCGGGCTTGCGGGCAGCCGCCGAGACCTTGATCCCCCTCGCCGAAGCGTTCGGCTGCGGCTTGTGGGCGTCGGGCCGGGCGCTGCCTGCCGTATCGACCTTGAAGAAGGCGATCGACGTCTGCAGCTCTTCCGCCTGGGAGGCGAGTTCCTCGGAGGTTGCCGACATCTGCTCGGAGGCGCCGGCATTCTGCTGCGTCACCTTGTCGAGCTGCTGGATCGCTTCGTTGATCTGCGAGGCGCCGATATCCTGTTCGCGGCAGGCGGCGCTGATCTCGGAAACCAGTTCGGCCGTCTTGCGGATATCGGGCACCAGCCGGCCGAGCATGTCGCCGGCATCGGCTGCAGCCTTGACCGTATCGCTCGACATCGAGCTGATTTCGGCCGCAGCCGACTGGCTGCGTTCGGCAAGCTTGCGCACTTCGGAGGCGACGACCGCAAACCCCTTGCCGTGTTCGCCGGCACGCGCCGCTTCCACCGCGGCGTTGAGCGCCAGCAGGTCGGTCTGGCGGGCGATTTCCTGAACGATGCCAATCTTCTGGGCGATCGTGCGCATGGCGTCGACAGCACGCGTCACCGCCTCACCGCTCATCTCGGCGTCCTTGGCCGACTGGCGGGCGATCTTTTCCGTCTGAGCGGCATTGTCGGCGTTCTGCTTGATGTTGGCGGCCATCTGCTCCATGGAGGCGGAGGCCTCTTCGGCGGAAGCCGCCTGTTCGCTGGCGCCCTGCGATACCTGTTCCGAGCTTGCCGACAGCTGCTGGCTGCCGGAAGAGACGTTGTCGGCGGCCGACAAGGCGTCGGCGACGACACCGCGCAGGCGTTCGATCATCGTGTTGACGTTGCCCAGAAGCTCGCCGATTTCATCGTGGCTGGTAATATCGGCCATCTTCGTCAGATCGCCTTCCGACACTTCGCGCACCACGCTGTTGGCGCGGTTGAGGCCCTTGCTGATCGAGCTGGCGATCCAGAAGGCGGTGACGGCGGCAACTAGCAGGGCGCCGGCGGCCACCGCAATCATCGTCGTGCGTGTCGTCATATACTGCGCTTCGGCACCCTCGTCGGCAGCCTTCATGCGCTGCTTTTCAAGTGTCAGAATTTCGCTCAGCGTTGCGTCGATGTCGTTGGCAGCAACCCGCGCCGTGGTGACGGAGATGGCATTCGCGCCTTCGGCATTGCCGGCTTTCACATAGTCGCGGATCTGATCGTCGGCAGCATTGAAGGTCTTGGAAAGCTCGGCGATGCGCGCCCAGCGCACCTTGCCTTCTTCCGTTGCCAGCGCCAGCACCTGGCTGAACGCGTCGGCGAAGTCCTTGCGGGCCTGATTGCCCTTGGCGATCGAAGCGGCCGTCTCGTCCGCGTTGCGGGCGGCGAGCAGGTTCTTCTGCTGGCGGATGGCCTCGAGCTGGGCAATGTTGATCTGCTGCGCGAGATCGAGGCGGGCTGCCGGACCGGAGAGAAGCTTATCGATCGTATCGTTCAGCGATCCGAGGCTGAGGACACCGTAGGCGGCGGTGCCGACCAGCATCAGAATGATGAAGGTGAACGCGGTCACCAGTTTCGTCTTTATTGTCAATCGCATTGTCAAACCCCCAAGTTGAATTCATCCGGCGTCAGCCGGCGACCCCCGCCGCCTTGTGCTTAGATGAAAAAATTGCCTGCAGATTCGGGAGAATGATGAATTCTCCACCCCTCTTCACCAGGCAGTTGATGTAGTCGGCTCGCCAGCGCATGCCGACGCTCGGCGGTGCCTCGCTCGCGGATTTCGCCAGCGTCGTCACCTCGTTCACCTTGTCGGTTCTGAGCCCGACGAGCGTCTGCTCGCCCTGCAGATCGATTTCGATGACGATGATGCGGCTGTCGATCGTGGCCTCCGCCGCCTCCATCCCGAAGGCGAGGCGCAGGTCGGCCAGCGGAATGACCTTGCCGCGAAAATTGATGACGCTCGCGACGAAGGGCTGGCTGCCCGGCACTGCGGTTTCCGGAAGCAGGTCCAGGATTTCCTGGACGATGACCGCTTCCAGCGCGAAGGTCTCGCCGTTGAGATCGAAGGTCAGCACCTCGACTTCCTCGGCATAGCTCCAATGATTGTCGAACCGTTCGGCTGTTGCTGCTGTTGCACTCATCCTGCTACCCGCAATTGCGCCTCCTGCTGCTGACCCGCGGCAACCAGGTGCCCGACGTCGAGAATGAGGGCGACGCTGCCGTCGCCGAGAATGGTCGCGCCCGAAAAGGTCGCGACGTCGTTATGCAGTTTCGACATCGACTTGATGACGGTCTGGTGGTCGCCGATGATCTGATCGACGACGAGGCCGACGCGTTCCGTGCCGGTCGAGATGACGACCACCTTCTGGTGCACGTCGGGCTTCGTGCCGGTGCGGAAGAGGTCGCGCAGGCGCAGGAACGGCACCAGGCTGTCGCGCAGCGAGATGAAGCTGCGGCCGCGCGAGCGGAGATCTTCCTCCAGCGACAGTTCGAGGCATTCCTCGACTGCCGAGAGCGGGATGACGTAGCGGCCGGAACCGACACGCACCAGCAGGCCGTCGATGATGGCAAGCGTCAGCGGGATGCGCAGCGACACTTCCGAACCCTGTCCCGGCACGCTGACGATGTCGATCGCGCCGCGAAGCGCTTCGACCGTCTTCTTGACCACGTCCATGCCGACGCCGCGACCCGATAGATTGGTGATCGTCGCAGCCGTCGAGAAGCCGGGAGCAAAAATCAGCTGCAGCAGCTCGGAATCGGAGAGTGGCTGGCCGGGATGGATAAGGCCGGAGGATTCCGCCTTGGCGCGAACCCGTTCGCGGTTGATGCCGCGGCCGTCGTCCTTGATCGAGATAATCACCTCGCCGCCGGCCTGGCGGGCCGAAAGGATCACCGTGCCGGCTTCGGTCTTGCCGGCGGCAAGGCGGTCGGCAGGCATCTCGAGACCATGATCGATCGAATTGCGCACCAGATGCACCAGCGGATCCGCCAGCCGTTCGATGACCGTTTTGTCGACTTCGGTCGTTTCACCCTCCATCACCAGCTCGATCACCTTGCCGGTCTCGCGGGCGAGATCGTGGACGAGGCGGCGGAAACGGGAGAAGAGGGTTGCGACCGGCACCATGCGCAGCACCATCATGGTGTCGCGCAATTCACCGGACAGGCGTTCGATTTCTTCCGAGACGGAGCGCAGCGCAATATCGGCGCTGGCGCTGGCGAGCTGGCTGAGGCGCGATTGCGCGATGACGAGCTCGCCGACCCGGTCCATCAGCTCGTCGAGACGCTCGGCCGGAACGCGGACATTCTCGGCCGTCTTCGCCTGGCTGGCGGCCACGGGCGCCTCGCGCCGAACCGGAACCGCCTCGACCGGGCGAAACTCCGGAACGGCAGCCGGCGGAACGGCCACCGAGACAGCGGCGACAGGTGCAGCCGCGGCCTTTTCCTCGATCGGAGCAGCAGTTGCCGGCCCGTCGATCTCCTCGACGCTGAGTTCCATATCGTCGAGCACGAAGATGAAGACGTCGTCGATTGCCGAGCGATCCTGCTCGCTGGTCAGCATCACGTCCCACGAAATATGGAGCTCTGTCGGTGTGAGCTCGTCGAGCGGCGGAATGGCCGAGGTGTTGGCCCGCACCGTGCATTCGCCGAGATCACGCAGCTCATCCAGCAGGCCGAGCGGGTTGGTGCCGTTGGCCATCGAATTGGCGGGCAGACTGAAGCGGATCCGCCATCTGTTCTTCTTCTTCGCCGATACCTCACGCACGACCACGGGTGCGGCAACAGCAGCCGGTACAGCTGCAGGCACCGCCGGCTTGCCGCCGACGGCCGCCTGCAGCTGCACCAGAAGCTTGCTGCCGGTATCGCCGTGATCGGCGTCCGGCTGGTCGACGAGGGCGCGCATATGGTCCTGGGTGGCAAGGACGGCGGCGACGAGTTCGCTAGTCGCCGCGACCTCGCCCTTGCGGACGCGGTCGAAGGCGGTTTCGCAATGATGGGTGAAGGCGGCGAGCGCCTCGAAACCGAACATCGCGCCGGAGCCCTTGAGCGTGTGCAGCCCGCGGAACACGGCGTCGACGAGATCCTTGTTGTCGAGCTGGTGGGTCAGGTCGAGAAGACCGGCCTCGATCGCTTCAAGGCATTCGGCGGCCTCCATGCGGAACACGGCAACGGGATCGAGCGTGCTCATCGTCCGAGTACCTTCTTCACGATCTTCACGAGATTTTCCGGATCGAAGGGCTTGGTCAGCCAACCCGTAGCGCCGGCGGCCTTGGCGCGCGCCTTGAGATCGGCATCCGATTCCGTCGTCAGGAAGATGATCGGAACGCCGGCCTGCCCAGGCAGCTTCCTGAGTTCCTCGATCATCGTCAGCCCGTCCATAACCGGCATGTTGAGATCGGTCACGATCAGATCGAAGCTGCGGCTCTTGGCCGTCGCGAGGCCTTCGGCCCCATCTGCGGCCTCGGTGACGTTGTAACCGGCATTGCTCAGCGTGACCTTGGTGGTCAGGCGGATGCTGGCGGAATCGTCAACTGTCAGGATGTTTGCACTCATAACGTTACCTCTTTATGCAACCAAAACTTGGAATCTTCTCGATCGAAGGATTCTATAAAACCTGCACGCTCAAGTACCTTCAGGACCGAGCCGCGGGCAGGTGCAGAAAGTTTGAATGTCTTCCCGTCAGCTTTTGCCTGCCGGCGCGATGACTCTATGAGTTGAATGAAACTCAGATCCGCCTCCGCACTTTCGGGAATGCTGATAACGATTGTATCGCGAGCCTGAAATTCATCGGTAAACTTTGAATATAGTTCTGACACCGAGCGAATACTCAGCGCCTCCGGCAAATTTATAGATTCGCAATATTGTTTAGGAGTGTCCAACGCAGCCTCCCCGGCCCGAGAAATACTTGACGACCCCAAAAGGACTCTCACGGCAGCGTTAATGCAGGGTAAACAGCGGTTGTATGAAACTGTCGTATAACGAGTCCCGGGACTCCCAATTTCTCATCCGGGATAACTTGTATTTTCTTCTCCAAATTTAGAAACAAATAAAATAAAAGCAACATGTTAAGCAATATTAACCAACCACCAGGTTCGGGCCGCGCCCGCTCCACATCTTTCGTTAATCACAACGTTGACGAGTCCGGCGCGTTTACCGGACGTTTCCATCCTTCGCGTAGAAATAGTGTCAGATAAGCCTGTGTTTTAAGAAAAGGTATAAATGTTGGCACACGCTCTGGTATCGCCGACCGCTGCAGCCTACACCTCCGGGCGGGACATTGGCCGGACCCTGGAATCCGCCCGCAGCCGGGTCGAGGAACGTTTTCTCGAAGGCGGCACGGTGCTGCTGTCGGTGATGGATGTTCTCAACCGTTTGTTGAATTCTCTCGAGAGCGTCACGGCGGCGCTCGACAATGGGGAACAGAGCGATACCGGCGCCGATCTCCGTGCCACGGTGGAGAGCCTGACGGCGCTGCCGGTCACCGAAGAAAATCGTCAGCAGGCACTCGTCTCACTGGCGCAGACCGGCAGGGAGCTGCGCAAATACGTCTCCGATATGCAGGAGACGATGCGTTATCTCAGAACTTTCGCCGTGACCGTGAAGATCACCGGCGCCGGCCTTGCCGAATTCGCCGGCTTCGCACAGGAAATCCTGGAGCGAATCTATTCCGGCACCGATGAAGTCAACCGTTTCGCCGCGCATCTCGACAGCCTCGACAAGGAGGTCAAACTCGCCGCCTCCTTCGGCGCCAGTGTCTCCAAGGGCTACGCCGATACCGTTCCGGCCGTTGCCGCCGCCCTGCGCGGCGACGCCGCCAAGATCGCCGAACACCGCAAGCATCTCGGCGTCGTCGCCCGCGAGGTCGGCGCGATTGCACGCGGCGTTCAGAGCAAGGTCGCCTCGACGCTCTCTGCCCTGCAGATCGGCGACATCACCCGCCAGCGCATCGAGCATGTACAGGCCACCCTTTCGCTGCTTGAGGAGTTCTTTGCCGGCGAGGAGGGCGCCAAGCTCGATGCCGGTGCGCGCAAGCGCCTTCAGAACGTCATTCACCATCTGACCGCGGCGCAGATGAACGACATGTGCGTAAATTTCCAGCGGGAATCGGAAAACGTCGTCACGACGATCGCCAGTTTCGACCACGACATGCGGGAGATCCTCAAGCTGCGCGACCAGATGAGCGGCGCGAGCGGCGAATCCGCCGGCAACTTCATGCGCGCGCTGGAATCGAGCGTTTCGGCCGCCCACGAAATCGTCCGGCAGGTCGATACGGCAAGCCGGCAGGCCGACCAGGTGAGCCAGTCGACGATCGACACGGCCGCCAAGCTCTCCCAAGCGATCGCCAATATCCGCGCCGTCAAGACCGACATCCATTATATGGCCTTGAACACCAATCTGCGCTGCAGCCGTCTCGGCGAGGAAGGTCGGTCGATCAACGTCGTCACGGCCGAATTGCGCATCTTCGCCGGCAAGCTTGACGAATCCGCCGATGCCATCGTCACCGGCCGGCCGGCGCTCGAAGCCGCGGCCGGACGCATCGCCCCCGCCACCGATGCCGGGGCGGGCGGCCTGGGAGAGGGCCTGACGTCGGCCGTCGGCAACATCCGCGCCGCAGCCGACGTCATGGAAAACGAGCTGAAAGTGCTTGCCGAAAACGGTCGCGAGGTCGCCACCAAGATCGGCCTGCTGATCGGCAAGCTCGATTTCCAGCGTGACCTCGGCGAGGTCTTTGCCCGCTGCGCCGATGTGCTGGATGAGGCCGCCGGCACCGAGGTCGCCGATATCTCCGATCTCGCTGAGGCGATCGCCCCGCTCGACCGCAAGATCTTCAAGCACTATACGATGGTTCAGGAGCGCAACATTCATCGCGACATCATCCCGGCCTGCGAGGAAAGCGCTGCTGCCCCTGCTCCCCCCGAGCCTGCCAAGATCGAAAACGACGAGGATCTTTTCGCCGACGCGCTGTTTTAAAGTCGCCCCGGTTGGGACGCTAGAGCATGATGCCGAAAAGTGTGAGCGGTTTTCGGGCGACATCATGCTCTAACTCTTTAATTTAGAACAGGATTCATACTTTAGGCCAAACGGGCCTAAAATCATCCTGTTCTAGGCGCTATTATTTAGCGTCGGCGGAACTTGTTGGCGGCGTCGATCGCCGCCTTCTGCTGCTCGTCCTCGATGCCCAGGTAAAAATCCTCGAGCGCCGGATCGGCAAGCCCGGCGCGGCGCGACAGCACGTACCACTTCGCCGCCTCGACCGGATTGGGCGGCGTGCCGATGGCATTGACATAGAGGTGGGCGAGCTTGTTTTGCGCCGCGACATTGCCGCCATTGGCGGCAAGTTTCAGCCATTCGAAACCTTTGACATAATCCTTCGGGCCGCCGACGCCGTTGACGAGCCAGATGCCGAGATCGAGCTGGGCCGTGTCGAAGCCGGCCCGCGCCGCGCGCGCCATCCACTCGCGGGCGAGTCGCTTCTTGTCCTCCGGCAGGTCTTTGAGCGTCGCGTAAAGCTGCGCCACCGCATATTGCGAATCGGCAATGCCCTGCTCGGCCGATTTCTCATAGAATGGCAGCGCCAGCTTCAGCCCCTTCTCGCCGGGATTGTCGGCCACGAGGATCTGCGCCCAGTTGAATTCGGCTGAAGGGTTGCCGGCCTCGGCCGCTTTGCGCATGTAGTCGTCGGCCTTGACCTTGTCGCGCGGCACGCCTTCGCCTTCCATCAGCATCAGCGCATATTTGAACATTGCCGCCGGATCGCCGCCTTCGGCTGCCTTGCCGTACCAGAAGGCCGCGTTCTTCACGTCCTGCTTGACGCCGAGACCCTGTGAGAGGATTTCGCCGATCAGCGTCTGCGCTGCCGGATCGCCGAGTTGGGCGCGCGGCAGCGCCTTATCCATCGCTGTCAGGTAATAACCGCGCTGGTAAGCGCCGTAAGCCTCGTCGATCGGTCCCTTGTAATCCTTCTCCGGCGGCAGGTCCGGTAGTTTCGCGCCCATCCGGTCGAAAACCCCGACGCCATCGGAGGGTCGCACGCCGGGACCGGCGGGCCGGTCGGTGCGAAAGGTCGAAGCCGGCGCCGTGCCCGGCTGGCTGATGACGCTGTCGGTTGCCTGCGCCAGGGCGACATCCGGCCCGGCTGCAAGGAGAACGGCGATGCTGGCGAGCAGATACTTCAAGTGGCGGGCGGGCGGGATCGGCATGAGCGCGATTTCAATCCTCAAACCGTGGCGCTTTTTCGTCAAGCAGCGCGTTGATTTCGGCAATGACGGATGGCGCCCGGGCGGGCTCGCCGAAGACCGCCAGCCGCAGCGCCACGAACTCCACTCCGGTTTCGGCAACGGCGAGCGCCGAGGCCGGATCGGTGCCGCCCATGACGATGCAGGGGATTTCGATCATCGAAGCCCACCATTCGCCAAGCGCAAGGTTCTTCGGATGGGCCTCCGGCTTGATGTCGCCATCGAGCTTGCCGAAGAAGATATAATCCGGCCTCACTTCGCCGATCTCCAGCGCCGTGTGCCGGTCGGCCGCATTGCCGCCGCCGACGATCAGCTTCGGCGCGTGCTTGTCGATCGCCTCCGACAGCACCTCGGCATTGCCGGAAAGATGCAGGCCATCGGCCTTTGCCCGTCCCGCCACGCGGCTGTCGCCTGCAATCAGCGCCGCCGCCCCGGCATCCTGGATCAGCGGCACCAGCTTTTCGGCATGTTTTTGAAAGGCGCCGTCGTCGAGCCCGTATTGCGGCACGATCACCGAGGCGACATCGCCGCCTTTCAGCGCGTCGGCGACGATCTTTGCCTGTTCATCGGCATCGGCGATATCGGGGGCGATGAGCACAAGGCGGCAGCGGTTTTCCGGTTCGGTCATGAGGTCTTTCCGTTTCCAGCGAATTCCCCTTTCGAAAGGACGGATCCGCACTCGTTTTGTGTGAGTAGTTCCGTTAGAGGAGGCTTGCAAGAGGAGGACGCCGAAAGCATGCCGCAGGATTTGTCATTCTACTACGCCGCCGTGCCCGCCGTCCTCTTGGTCGGCCTCGCGAAAGGCGGCATGGGCGACGCTTTGTCGCTGATCGGCCTGCCCTTTCTCGCTCTGGTCGTCTCCCCGGTCAAAGCGGCGGCGATCCTGCTGCCGATTCTGATCTTCATGGATATGATTTCGCTCGTCATCTGGCGCAAGCATGGCGATTGGACGACGCTGAAAATCATGCTGCCGGGCGCAATCTTCGGCATCGGCCTCGGCTGGGCGACGTCGGCGCTGGTTCCGGGCAACATGCTGCGCATTGTCATCGGGGCGGTTACCATCCTCTTCTGCCTGCGTTATTTCTGGAGCAATTTCGGCCCCGGCATCGCCAAGGTGATCCCGCCGCGCGGCCAGCGGTCGGTTGCCGCCAGCCTCTGGGGGACGTTTTCCGGTTATGGCAGCTTCGTCGCCCATGCCGGCGGCGCGCCCTTCCAGGTCTATGCCCTGCCGCTCAAGCTGCAGCCGCGCGAATATACCGGCACCAGCGTGCGCTTCTTCGCGATCCTCAATGCCGTCAAGCTGATCCCCTATTTCGCGCTCGGCCAGCTCGACACGCAGAACCTTGCGACCTCGGCGACGCTGCTGCCCTTCGCCCCGCTCGCCACGCTTGCCGGCGCCTGGTGCGTGCGCCGCATGCAGTCGGCAATCTTCTACCCCTTCATGTATGCGATGGCCTTGATCGCCGCCTTGCTGATCGTGCGCGAGGGCCTTGGCGGGTAAGGGCGGCCCTGCTCCACGCTGCAACGCACAATTTTCTTGCCGCCGCGGCCGGTTTGCCGTAGCGTTCCCGCCATGTCGAACACGGACCCCTTCTCTGCGATTGCCGATCCGAACCGGCGGTTTCTGCTGGAAGAATTGCGGCGCGCGCCGCGAACAGTCAACGAGCTCGCCGAGGGCCTGCCGATCAGCCGGCCGGCGGTGTCGCAACACCTGAAGGCGCTGCTCGACAGCAACCTCGTCTCGGTGACGTCGGAAGGCACGAAACGCATCTACGCGGTCAATAACCGCGGCTTCGACAAGCTCAATCTGTGGCTGGATCAGTTCTGGGCCTGATCGCCCTCCGACAAGACCCCAAACCTAATCCGATGAACGCGATCGGCGGCGGGAGATGCAAAAGCGCCAGCCGCGATGCCGCGAGCATCGGGCTGGCGCAATTCTGGTGTCAAATCACCGGGTCTTGCAAATTTTAGGCGGAATGGATGGATTTACCTCTTCATGCGCAAGATGATCGGCCGGCGACCCTTGGGAAGATCAGTGGACGGATGACTTGAGACGCTGAATCTCGTCCTTGATGCGCAGCTTGCGGCGCTTGCATTCGGCAATTTCCGTGTCGGAGATAGAGGGAGCTGTTCTGAGCGCGTGCAGCTCCTCCTCGAGAGCAACATGCTTTTTCTGGAGTGATTCAAGATGAGCTTGAACTGTCATTTGACCCTTCCTTCCTCTTACCCTCCCCGGCCATCATCGTCGGGGATCAAGGTGTCAACGCGCCGGACTGTGACATATTTTTGAAGGCTTGTCGAAGGCGAAAAGATGAAGATGAGATGGCAAATTCATGATCAAGACTAACTAGCCGTTACCCGTATTTGGTGATAGGAGCTTGCGGAAATCATCGGCAGATCGGACAAGATCCGAAGACGACAACGGGGAATGCATATGGCCGATCAGGAACAGGCGGAAATCAGGCTCATGGTGGCGCGGTTGCGTCAGGAGCACGAGGATTTCGACGCCGCGATCAACGCCATGATCGAGACCGGATGCGACGCTCTGCGAATCCAGCGCATGAAAAAGAAGAAGCTCGTCATCAAGGACAAGCTCTCCAAGCTGGAAGATCAGATCGTTCCTGATATCATCGCCTGATCGCATCGCCCGATCGCATTGCTTGAGAGGAATAGCGGCAACGATGACAGACAGACCACCCGTCGCCATTATCATGGGCAGCCAATCCGATTGGGAAACCATGAAGAACGCGGCCGATACGCTGGAAGCCCTGGAAATCCCTTATGATGCGCGCATCATCTCGGCGCACCGCACGCCCGATCGCATGGCGAATTTCGCCAAGGGCGCGCGCGCCGAGGGCTTCAAGGTCATCATCGCCGGCGCCGGCGGCGCTGCCCATCTGCCGGGCATGACCGCATCGATGACGCCGCTGCCGGTCTTCGGTGTCCCGGTCCAGTCGAAAACCATGTCCGGCCAGGATAGCCTCCTGTCGATCGTGCAGATGCCGGCCGGCATTCCGGTGGGAACGCTCGCCATCGGCAAGGCAGGCGCGGTCAACGCCGCCCTTCTCGCCGCCGCCGTGCTTGCCCTTTCCGACGAAGAAATCGCCGAGCGGCTCGACGAATGGCGCGAACGTCAGAGTGCCAGCATCGCCGAATACCCGATGGACGACCAATGACTGTAAGCACGATCGGCATTGTCGGCGGCGGCCAGCTCGGCCGCATGCTGGCCATCGCCGCCGCCAGACTGAATTTCCGCACGATCATTCTCGAGCCGCAGGCGGATTGCCCGGCCGCTCAGCTCGCCAACCGGCAGATCGTTGCCGCCTATGATGATCCGGCGGCGCTGGCCGAACTTGCCGCTGCCTGCGATGTCGTCACCTACGAATTCGAGAACGTGCCCGTTGCCGCCGCAGAGACGCTTTCGGCAAGCATTGCCGTCTATCCGCCGCCGAAGGCGCTGGAAGCCGCACAGGACCGCCTGGTCGAAAAGCGCTTCCTCAACGATTGCGGCATCACCACCGCCCGCTTTCACGCGATCGACAGCCAGGCCGATCTCGAGGCGGCCCTGAAGGATTTCGGCGGTCAGGGCGTGTTGAAGACCCGCCGTCTCGGTTATGACGGCAAGGGCCAGAAGGTTTTCCGTTCAGTGGCCGACAGCGCTGACGGCGCCTATGCCGCGCTCGGCGCCGTGCCGCTGATCCTCGAAAGCTTCGTCGCCTTCGAGCGCGAGGTTTCGATCATCGCCGCGCGCACCGCCGACGGCGCGGTCGTCTGCTTCGATCCCGCCGAAAATATACACCGCAACGGCATCCTCCATACCTCTACGGTTCCCGCCGCGATCTCCACAGCGACGGGCGAAACCGCACGTCGGTCGGCCGAAAAAATCCTCGCGGCATTGAACTATGTCGGCGTCATCGGCATCGAATTCTTCGTGCTTGCCGATGGCAGCCTGATCGCCAACGAGATGGCCCCGCGCGTACACAATTCCGGACACTGGACGGAGGCGGCCTGTACCGTCAGCCAGTTCGAGCAGCATATCCGCGCCGTCGCCGGCCTGCCGCTCGGCAATGGCGAGCGCCATTCCGACTGCGTCATGCAGAACCTGATCGGCGACGATATCCTTGCCGTTCCCGACTGGCTGCGACGCCCCGATACGCTGGTCCATCTCTACGGCAAGACGGAGTGGCGCCCCGGCCGCAAGATGGGCCATGTCACCACCTTGGCGCCGAAATCCCCGCTTTCCCGGTGAGAAAACACCCTCTCGCCCTGGGAAAAACACCGTCACGTGGTTGACACGGAAAAGGTGACGGGGTATCTGCTCCCCACCTAAAGAGCGCGCCCCGACGGCGCGCTTTTGATTGTTAAAGATACGGGCGAATGTGAATTCCCCCACAGAGATCGCGGATCAGAAAAATGAAGATCAAGAATTCGCTCAAGTCGCTCAAGGCTCGCCACCGTGACAACCGTCTGGTTCGCCGCAAGGGCCGCATCTACATCATCAACAAGCTGAACCCGCGCTACAAGGCTCGTCAGGGCTGATTGCGCGCATCCGGATCGCCGCGCCGCGCAGTTGCGCCGTCGGACATCTGGTAGGTCGCTGCGGTGATCACGTCAAATTTGTTTGATCTTCGGCGTTGGCGGGCTAATATGTCCGCCATGCGCTTTTTTGCTTTGATGCCAGCGGCTTTGCCGCTCTTCCTCGTCCTCTCCAGCTCTCCGCTTCCGGCCATCGCGGCGGAAAAGGATGTCATCGTCGAGCAGAGCAATGCCGCCAGTTCGCCGAAGCAGCGCCTCGATCAGCTCTTCAGCCAGCTGAAGCGCGAGCGCGATCCCGACAAGGCCAGCAGCATCGCCAACGAAATTCGCCTGGAATGGAATGATTCCGGCAGCGCGACCGTCAACCTGCTGATGCAATGGGCCGACAAGGCGATTGAGGAAAAGCGCAATCCCGCCGCGCTCGATTTCCTCGATGAGGCAATAGCGCTGAAGCCCGATTACGCCGAAAGCTGGAATCGGCGCGCCACGCTGAATTTCGTCATGGGCAATTACCGCAAGTCGATGTCCGACATCGAACATGTGCTGGATCTCGAGCCGCGCCATTTCGGCGCGCTCTCCGGCATGGCCGCGATCCTCAGCAATTCCGGCAACGATCAGCTGACGTTGAAAGCCTGGGAGCGGTTCCTCGATATCTATCCCGCCGAGCGCACTGCGCAGGAACAGGTCAATACGCTGTCGGAAAAACTTGCCGGCAACCGCACGTGATGTCGGCTCGCCCAATCTTGAAGCCCGGCCGGACCGCACAATTTTAGCATTATCGAGGGAGCCACGCGGCGCTTCGCCCACCGCTCTCGAGATCCGCCGCAACCATCGCCCGTAAAGATCATGCTTGCAGAAGTTTCCGCTCTTCTCGCTCCCCTCGCCGCCGCCATCGGTTACTCCTCCTACAAGGCGCGGCGCTTCGAACAGACCTATCCCAATATCGGTGAGCTGACGGATGTCGGCGGCTACCGCATGAATGCCGTCCATATCAAGCGTCCGGAACATGCCGACCTGCCGGCGCTCGTCTTCATTCACGGCGCCAGCGGCAATCTGCTCGACCAGGTCGTCGCCTTCCGCGCAGCCCTCGAAGGCCGGGCGGAAATGCTCTTCGTCGACCGTCCCGGCCACGGCTATTCCGAACGCGGCGGCCCTGAAAACGCGGTCCCTTCCGGCCAGGCGGATGCGATCGCCCGGCTGATGGAGGCCCGCGGCATCGAGAAGGCGATCATCGTCGGTCATTCTTTCGGCGGCGCGATCACCGCAACCTTCGGCCTGCGCCATCCCGAAAAGACAGCCGGCCTGCTCTTTCTGGCACCCGCGACCCATCCCTGGCCGGGCGGGATCGACTGGTATTATCACGTCGCGACGGCGCCGGTCGTCGGCTGGCTGTTCAACCACGCCATCGTCGTGCCGCTGGGGCTCAGTCGGCTGGAGCGCGGCACGCTGAATGTCTTCCGTCCCAATCCGCGCCCGCTCGATTACATCGAAAAGACCGGCCCATCGCTGGTGCTGCGGCCCCGCACCTTCCGCAACAACGCCGTCGATTTCAAAAGGCTGCTTGCCTATCTGAAGGAGCAATCGCCGCTCTATGCGCAGATCACCGCGCCGACCGTCATCATAACAGGCGACAGCGACGAGATCGTCTGGGAACACCTGCATTCACGCGGTCTTGCCCGCGATATAGGCGGCTCCGAGCTCATCACCGTCCGCGGCGTCGGCCACAAGCCGGATTATCTCGCGACCGATGTCGCCATCGCGGCCATGGAAAAGATCGCCGGCAAGCCGTGCGACCTGCAGGCAATCGCCCGCCGGGCCGAGGAGCGGCTCGCCGCGGCGTCACGCGATCGGACATCTCTGCCGTCGCTGGAGCCGGGCGCCCCGCGCGGGCATGATCCTTCAGCCGAAAACTCGATCGAACGCCTCGCATAAAGCCGATCGCGCGCATTGCCTCGAGCCGGCGCAGCCCCATATGTTTTTCCGTTGTTGTCCATAGGAGGGGAAATCATGGGCCGCCTGCATATCGGGACGATCTCGGTCATATCGGCATTGTCGCTCTGCCTGACCTCGGCTTTCGCGGCCTCGCCCGCACCTGTTGAAGCCGAACACGGCATGGTCGTTACCGCTCAGCATCTGGCGACCGATGTCGGCGTCGAGGTGCTGAAGAGCGGCGGCAACGCCGTCGATGCGGCCGTCGCCGTCGGTTATGCGCTGGCGGTGGTCTATCCCTCGGCCGGCAATCTCGGCGGCGGCGGCTTCATGACCATCCGCCTGAAAGACGGCACCAAAACCTTCCTCGATTTCCGCGAACGCGCGCCGCTCGCCGCGACGAAGACCATGTATCTCGATGCCAAGGGCGAGATCGTGCCGCGCGCCAGCCTCGACGGTTATCTCGCCGTCGGCGTTCCCGGCTCGGTCATGGGTTTTGAAACCGCGCGCGAGAAATACGGCACCCGCTCACGCCAGGATCTGATCGCGCCGGCGCTTCGCTTCGCCAAGGAAGGCTTCACTCTGGAACAGGGCGACGCGGCCATCCTCGCCGGCGGCGCCAAACGCCTCGCCAAGGATGAGACGGCGGCGAAAATCTTTCTGAAACCGGATGGCAAGCCCTATGCATCGGGCGAAAAACTTGCGCAGCCGGATCTCGCCGCGGTCCTCGCCGCCATCTCCGAAAAAGGTCCGGACGCCTTCTACAAGGCCGCACCCGCCGAGGCGATCGTCACGGCAAGCCAGGCCAAGGGCGGCATCCTCGCCAAGCAGGATTTCGAGCAATATGCCGTGCGCGAATTGAAGCCGATCGAGTGCAATTACCGCGGCTACGACATCATCTCCTCGCCGCCGCCCTCCTCCGGCGGCGTCATCATCTGCGAAATCCTCAACGTCCTCGAAGGTTATCCGCTCTCCTATCTCGGCTACGCCTCGGCCGAAACCGTGCACGTGATGGTCGAGGCGATGCGCTACGCCTATGTCGACCGCAATGCGGCGCTCGGCGATCCTGATTTCGTCGAGAACCCGGTCGAAAAATTGCTCGACAAGGGCTACGCCAAGGAGACCGCAGCAAAGATCGATCCCTACAAGGCCGGCACATCGGCGAATTTGAAACCGCTCGGCGGCAAGGAAAGCAACGAGACGACGCATTATTCGATCATCGACGACGAGGGCAACGCCGTCGCCGTCACCTACACGCTGAACGGCTCCTTCGGCGCCGCCGTCGTAGCACCCGGCACCGGCGTTCTGCTCAACAACGAGATGGACGATTTCACCTCCAAGCCCGGCGTGCCGAACCTCTACGGTCTGGTGCAGGGCGAGGCGAACGCCATCGCCCCGAAGAAGACGCCGCTCTCCTCGATGAGCCCGACGATCGTCACTCGCGACGGCAAGCCCTTCATGGTGATCGGCAGCCCCGGCGGCTCGCGTATCATCACCATCACGCTGGAGGCGATCCTCAATGTCGTCGATTTCGGCATGGATATCAGCCAGGCGGTCAATGCGCCGCGTTTCCATCACCAATGGCAGCCCGACAAGGTCTATCTCGAGCCCTATGCGCTTTCGCCGGATACGGAAAAGGCCCTCGCCGCCATGGGTTACAGTTTCGACGGCGGCAATGATGCGCCGGTCTGGGGCCAGGCTGCCGGCATCCTCGTCGGCGGCAAAAGCCTTGCCGCCATCGCAAAGGGCGGTGGCGCCCGCTACAACGGCGCCATGGATGCCCGCGCGGTGGAAGGCTCGGCCGGCGGCTATTGACGGGCGCCAAGAGCTGTAGGCAGCGTATATCCATTCATGTCACGGTGACAAAGTCGACGTTCACAAACGGCGTGCCGCATCCTATGCATGTGCGAACTCTCCAAGCAGGACGATTCCCGAATGGCAAGCATTGAAATGATTGTCGCCGCCCGCGCCCGTCTGCGCGGCCATGCGCGCCGCACGCCCCTTCTCTCCTCCCCCTTCCTCAACGACATCGCCGGCCGGCGCCTGTTCGTGAAGGCGGAATGCCTGCAGCATTCCGGCTCCTTCAAATTTCGCGGCGGCTGGTCTGCCCTCTCTGGCCTCGATCCGGCCGTGCGAGCGCGCGGCGTCATCGCCTTCTCCTCGGGCAATCATGCGCAGGGTGTGGCGCTGGCAGCCAAGCTGCACGGCGTGCCCGCCGTCATCATCATGCCGAGCGATGCGCCGAAGCTGAAGATCGCCAACACCCGCGCCTTCGGCGCCGAAGTCGTGCTCTACGACCGCGCCAACGAGGATCGCGACGAAATCGGCGCCCGGCTTTCAGCCGAGCGCGGCCTGACGCTGATCAAGCCCTTCGACGAACCGCTGGTGATCGCCGGCCAGGGCACGACCGGCCTCGAGATCTCCGAACAGGCCGAAGAAGAGGGTGTGACGTCAGCCGAGGTCCTCGTGCCCTGCGGCGGTGGCGGATTGACCTCCGGCATCGCCCTTGCCCTCGAAGCCAGTGCCCCCGGCCTCCGCGTCCGGCCCTGTGAGCCCAAGGGTTTCGACGACACCACCCGCTCGCTCGCCTCCGGCAGGATCGAACGCAACGCGTCGATATCAGGCTCGATCTGCGATGCGATCCTGACGCCACAGCCCGGCAACATCACCTTCCCGATCCTCAAGCGCCTTGCCGGCGCCGGCATCGTCGTCACCGACGAGGAGGCGCTGCGCGCCATGGCGCTCGCTTTTACCCGGCTGAAGATCGTCGTCGAGCCCGGTGGTGCCGTGGCGCTCGCCGCCGCCCTCTTCCACGGCGAGGCGCTGGAAAGCGATGCAGTCATCGCCGTCACCTCGGGTGGCAATGTCGATGCCGATCTCTTTGCCATGGCGCTGGAGCGCTTCGGCTGAGATATTAGAGCCTTTGCTGCAGCGCGCCCTCTACCGACTGCAGCACAAGCTCGCCGAGCCGCGCCGCAGCTGGCGGCAGCTCGGCTTCGGCCCGATGCAGAACCAGGCCAAGCTTCGGCAGGTCGGGCAGGCCGACGGCCTTCGGCATAAGCGGCCGGAGCTTCGCCGGCAGGCCGACCGGCGTGCGGATTGTGAGACCGAGGCCGGCTGCCGTCGCCGCCCAGAGGCCGCCGAGACTGGCACTGACGAAGGCGAGCCGCCAGGAAATGCCGGCCGCATCAAGTGCCTTTGTCGCCGCGCTGCGCAACAGGCACGGCGCCTCCAGTGAGGCGAGCGGCATCGGCTCGCCGCTGGCCGCATGCCAGCCGATCGGCCCCTCGGCAGGCCCGATCCAGCACATCGGCACTTCGCCGATCCGCTCGCAATGTGCCGTCAGCGCGCCGTCGCTCCAGGCAAGCGCCAGATCGAGCTTGCCTGATGTCACGCGCTCGAGCAGTTCGGTATTGCGTGCCACCCGCGCCTCGATGCGGACCTTCGGATGGGCGCGGGCGAAACGGCCGAGCACCTCGGGCAGCAAGGTCTCTCCGAAATCCTCCTGCAGCCCAAGCCGCACCCAGCCCTCCAGCTCGATGCTGTGCACGGCGGCGGCCGCCTCGTCGTTGAGCTCCAACAGCCGCCTGGCATAGCCGAGCATCGTCTCGCCGGCATCGGTCAGCGCCAGCCCGCGCCCCGCCTTGCGGAAGATCGGCGTGCCCGCCTGTTCCTCCAGCTTCTTCAGCTGCGCGCTGACCGCCGAAGTCGACCGTCCGAGCCTTTCGGCCGCCTTGGCGAAATTGCCGAGCTCCATGCCGGTCGAAAAGGTTCGAAGCACATCGAGATCAAAGATGGTCCGCCGCATCAGATAGTCCATATTTTCAGGATTATTTGTCCAAAATATTCTGATTTTCAGCATCATCGTGCCGTGCGATGGTGTTGTTGTCAAGGCCGGCGGACGGCCCCAACCATGGAGATCCCGATGCCCTTCGTTCGCATTTCCCTTCGCAAAGGCAAGTCGCCGGACTATCTCGCGGCCCTCGCCGACGCCATCCAGCGCGCCCTGGTCGAGACCTTCGACGTGCCTGAGAACGATCGCTTCCAGGCCATCCACCAGCATGACGAGAACGAGCTGATCTTCGACAGCAGCTATCTCGCCGGCCCGCGCTCCGGCGATTTCGTCTATATCTCGATCACCATCGGCCGGCCCCGAACCGCCGAAATGAAGGCGGCGCTCTATCGCCGGCTTGTCGATCTCGTGTCGCAATCGCCGGGTCTTCGGCCCGAGGACGTGATGATCGTCATCAGCACCAGCGCCCCTGATGATTGGTCCTTCGGCAACGGTATCGCGCAGATGACGGATCCCGACTGGCGGCTGCGGGCAGCAGGGGAACGCTCATGATTGCCATGCAATACAGCTTCACCCTGCCCGCCGATTACGACATGTCGATCGTCGACCGACGCATCCGCGATAAGGGGCCGCTGCTCGACGGTTTCCCCAATCTCGGCTTCAAGGCCTATCTCAGCGCCCGCCAAGGCGAATGTGCCAGCCGCGACAATCTCTATGCACCCTTCTATCTCTGGCAGAAACCGGAAGGGGCAAGCGACTTTCTCTGCGGCCCGGGATTCGAAGCCCTGACCGGCGCCTTCGGCTGGCCCACGGTCAGAAGCTGGATTGTCTGGCAGGCGGAGCTTTCGGCTGAGATCGCTGCTGCCCGGTTTGCGACCCGCGATATCCTGCTGACCGAGCCTTACGCGCCGCTCGCTGATATCCGGCGGGCCGAAAGCGCTGAGGCTGAAGCCGAGGTCGCGGCAGGCGGCGCACTCGCCTCCGTCTCCGGCTTCGAACCGACGACATGGACGCGGGTGCGCTTCAGGCTATGGCGCGAGATGCCGGAGATCGGCCCGCAGACGCTGGCCTATCGCGTCGGTCACCTGTCCCTGCCCTGACGCTGGCGTCAAACGGTTGCCCGGCGGTAGAAGGCGAGCGACCCGGCAAGCGCCAAGAGCGCACCGCCGCAGGCTCGCTCCAGCCAGAGGGCGCCCGACGTCTTCAGAAAACGCACCGCCTGCGAACCGAAGAAGGCGTAGCCGAACATGATGATGAAATCGAGCGCGGCAAAGACCAGCGCCAGCAGCGCATATTGCCCCGCCTGCGGCAGCGTCGGGTCGATGAACTGCGGCAGAAAGGCCGAGAAGAACAGGTAGCCCTTCGGATTGGTCGCCGCGACCATGAAACTCTTCAGGCCGATCGAGAAGGTCGATGTGGCACCCGCCGGCGCGCCTGCTTTCAACGCCGCATCGATCCCGCCTTTCGAGCGCAGCAGCATGATGCCGAGAAAGGCAAGATAGGCAGCACCTGCCCATTTCAGCATCGAGAACCAGAATTCCGATGCCGCGAGCAGCGCGCCGAGCCCGACCGCCACGGCGCCGATCAGCACGAAATCGGATAGTACCGCGCCGACCATGCCGGCGATTGCCGGCCGCAGGCCATGCCTCGAACCATTCGTCAGCGCCAGCAGCACTGTCGGGCCCGGCGTCGCGATGCCGACGAACGAAACGGCTGCAAAGGCCAGAAGCGTGACGGTGTCCATAATGATCCCTCCCAGGTCAGAGGAACGAAACTTGCACGCGCCACAAGCCCTGGCAATGCCGGACCGTCAACAAAAAACCCGCATCCTCTGTCGGGCTGCGGGCTCTCGAAGCAATGCGATCGGATCAGATACCGCTCTGGCCGTCGGAACCGATATAGGCGATGCGGATCATGTTGGTGGCGCCGGGCGTGCCGAGCGGCACGCCGGCCGAGATGATGATGCGGTCGCCCGGCTTGCCGAAGCCTTCATCCGCGACGATGCGGCAGGCACGGTTGACCATGTCGTCGAGATCGGTGGCGTCATGGGTAACGACGCAATGCAGACCCCAGACGATGGCAAGCCGCCGCGCCGTCTTGATGATCGGCGACAGCGCCAGGATCGGCACCTGCGGACGCTCGCGCGAGGCGCGAAGACCTGTCGTGCCCGACGAGGTATAACAGACGATCGCCGACAGTTTCAGCGTTTCGGCGATTTGGCGCGCGGCAAGCGAGATCGCATCGGCGCCGGTCGCTTCCGGCTGGGCCCGCTGGGCATAAATGATGCCAGGATAATGCGGCTCGCGCTCGATGGCAGTGGCAATCGACGCCATGGTCGAGACGGCTTCGACGGGATAGTCGCCCGAGGCCGATTCGGCCGAGAGCATGACGGCATCGGCACCTTCGAAGACGGCGGTCGCGACGTCGGAGACTTCGGCGCGCGTCGGCACCGGCGCCGAGATCATCGATTCCAGCATCTGCGTGGCGACGACCACCGGCTTGCCCGAACGGCGGCAGGCGCGAATCAGCTGCTTCTGGATGCCGGGAACCGATTCGAGCGGCATTTCGACGCCGAGATCGCCGCGGGCAACCATCAAGGCATCGGAGAGCTCGATGATTTCCTCGATGCGTTCGAGAGCCTGCGGCTTTTCGATCTTCGACATCAGGCCGACGCGGCCGCGGGCGATCTTGCGCACTTCGGCAAGGTCGTCGGGACGCTGGACGAAGGACAGCGCCACCCAGTCGACATCGTCGGTGGCGAGCACCGCGTCGAGGTCGGCGCGGTCCTTATCCGTCAGCGCACCGACGCCGAGCAGCGTGTCGGGAAGGCTGACGCCCTTGCGGTCGGAGATGCGGGTGCCCGAAATAACCGTCGTGACGATGCTCTTGCCGTCACACTTTTCCGCACGCAGCGCGAGCTTGCCGTCGTCGATCAGTAGGCGATGGCCGGGCTGCACCGATTCCAGGATTTCGGGGTGCGGCAGATAGACACGGGTCTGGTCGCCAAGCGCCTCGTTGTTGTCGAGCGTGAATGTCTGGCCGGGCTTCAGGTCGACTTTGCTGTCGACGAACTTGCCGACGCGCAGTTTCGGCCCCTGCAGGTCGGCGAGAATGCCGATCGGCCGGCCGGAGCGCGCTTCGACCGAGCGGATACGCTCGATGAGCGTCCGCATCAGGTCATGGCTCGCGTGGCTCATATTGATGCGGAAGACATCGGCACCGGCCTGGTGCAGCTTCTCGATCATCGATTCCTCGGAGGAGGCGGGCCCGAGGGTGGCGAGGATTTTAATTTTGCGATTACGCTTCATCAATTCTGGCTTTCTTGCGTCCCTGGGGTGTCGGAGAGTTGGACCATCCAGCTGCCCTGGCGGCCCGTGTCGTATTCCTTGAAACCCATCTTCTGGTAACCGCGGGCATAACAATCCTGCACACCCGAGATCTTGAACTCGTTTTCCGCCACGCACATCTGCACGTCACCCGTCCATCGTCCTCCCCGGGCGGCGTCCTCGGCGTAGAGGTAATAATAACGCGACTGCAGTTCTCCCTCGATCAGCGTGGCGCAGGTGGTTGCCGGCACTTGCCACCAGCCTTCCGTCACCCAGCCATCCTTGGCCCGGTATCCGATCGCGACGCCGACGAGATTCTGTGTTCCGTTGCAGACGCGAAAATCGGCGCGTGCGGCATCTGCGATGAAGAACGGCATAAAAGCTGCAAGAGCGAACAGAGCGAGTCGGACCAGCGGTCCGGACCGCGTGAGGAAACTTGGCGCGGCTTGAATCAACACGGCTCCCAAATAGCTCCACGGTTATTCGTATCCGTGTCTTCTTGCGCCGCCGTCATGCGAAAGTCAACGCGATGCTAATCGATTATATTTCCTTTCACAAACTGCGCATCCAGGCTTCATCTTCGCTTCCCGCCGCCTGTCGCGCTTGAACCGGCGGCAGCCCCATGCGATCACTGCGCCCGACTGCGCAATGACGAACGGCAATTCCTTCATGGACGACTTCCAATCCTTCGAAAGCCTACCGGGAAAACATGACAAAGGGATGGTGATCCTCGCCGATCACGCGATGAACCGCCTCCCCGCGCAATACGGCCGGCTCGGCCTGCCCGAGGCGGCCTTTGCCCGCCACATCGCCTATGACATCGGCATCGAGGGCCTGACGCGGCAGCTCTCGGCGAGACTCGGCGTGCCCGCGGTGCTCGGCGGCTTCTCGCGCCTGCTGATTGACCCGAACCGCGGCGAGGATGATCCGACGCTGATCATGAAAATTTCCGACGGCGCCGTCATCTCGGGCAACCATCCGATCACACCGCAGGAGTGGGAGTATCGCATCGAGACCTTCCATCGCCCCTATCACAATGCCGTGGCGGACACGATCGACAAGGTGGCGAACGCCACCGGCCGGGCGCCGCTGGTCCTGTCGCTGCATTCCTTCACGCCAGCGTGGAAAGGAATTCCTCGCCCCTGGCATGCCGCAGTCCTCTGGGACAGCGACCGGCGCGCGGTCGGCCCGCTGCTCGACATGCTGCGCGCCGATCCCGATCTCTTGGTTGGCGACAACGAGCCCTATGACGGCGCCCTGAAGGGCGATACCATGTACCGGCACTGCATGATGACCGGCATCCCGCACGCGCTGCTCGAAGTGCGCCAGGATCTGATCGCAGACGAGACCGGGATTGCTGCATGGGCCGAACGCCTGGCGCCGATCTTTGCGGCGATGAACGCCGATCCTGCCTTGCACGACTTCGACGTCCATCCGTCGCGCACCGGTCCCTATTGAAGGAAGGAATGCGAGATGACCGCGCTCAGTAAAGAACAGCAGACCGAATTCGAAGCCGCCGCCTTCCGCCGCCTTGTCGCGCATCTTCGTGAGCGCAGCGACGTGCAGAACATCGACTTGATGAACCTCGCCGGTTTCTGCCGCAACTGCCTGTCGAACTGGTACCGCGAAGCGGCCGAGGCCGAGGGTGTCGCGGTAACCAAGGACGAATCGCGTGAAATGGTCTACGGCATGCCTTACGAGGACTGGAAAAATCTCCACCAGAACGAGGCCTCGCCTGTGCAAAAGGCCGCTTTTGAACTGAACAACCCGCACAAATAGCCCGTCACCGAGCGAATAGGCTTGACCCTCGCGCCGCTTCGCGGCAGTCACGGGCATCCAAAATGATCATCCAATCAGGAGAACACGATGTCTGATGCTCATGGCGTCGCCCGCGACCAGCTTCGCGCTTTCATCGAGCGCATTGAACGGCTGGAAGAAGAAAAGAAGACCATCGCCGACGACATCAAGGACGTCTACGGCGAAGCCAAGGGGATGGGCTTCGACACCAAGATCCTGAAGAAGGTCGTGGCGCTGCGCAAAAAGGACGAGCAGGAGCGCATGGAAGAGGAAGCGATCCTCGACACCTATCTGCACGCGCTCGGCATGATCGAGTCCCCGCCGGAAGGCTGATCCGACTGGCATCACCGATGTCGACAAGCCGCTGGAGCGATCCGGCGGCTTTTCTTTTGCGGAGAACGCGCCGGGCCGAACATCGACGGTGTCCGATCGAAACGACCAAAAGAAAAACCGCCGGATCGCTCCAGCGGTTTTTCGATATTCCGATCATCGGCACGCTCAGTTCGTATTGAACTTGCGCACCTCCATGAAGTTGACGGCCGTGCCGCTGAAGCGGGCCGGGTCGACCGAAGCGGTCTTGACGTTGAAGCCTTCGGCATAGACGGCGGTCGGCTGGGCGCGCATCGTCTGGCTGACGAAGCGCGGCGCCTTGACCTGCTTGGAGGCCATTTCGAGACGGGCATTGGTCAGCGCCCACTGCGAAATCATCTTCTGCGTCAGCTTCGGCTCGGTCCGCACCGTCGCGCGGCTGGCGTCGGCGGCGGCGGCTTGCTTCTGCGTCGGGCGGCCACCCTTGGTGGGAAGAGCCGGCACCACGGCGTTTTCGGCGGCCGGTTCGTCGAAGGCGTCGCCAAAGCTTGCCGACTTCGTTGCTGGCGCCAGGGCTGCGAGCTGAAGCGACGGTTTCTGGGCAGGCGCCTGTTGCGGCATCGCCGCATTGATCGCCTGCTCCACCGTCATCTCGGGCGCGTGCGCGGCGACCTGGTTTTCGTCACCCTTGTTCTGCTGGTCGAGCGCATCGGCAAGGGCAGGAGACAGTCCGCCGTCCTGATCGGCCTCGTCGGCCTCTGCTTCCGGATCGGCATTGGCGGCAGCGAGAAGCTTCTCGGCAAGCGCCGGACGTTCGACCGGCGTCGGAACCGGCATTCCGCTCAGCATGGCAGGATCGGTCGACGCGACTTCGGCATCGCCGGGCGCGCGGCGCTGGCCAAGAAGCGAGGGAACCGGGATGCTGTAGGCGCTGAGATCGGCGAATTGCTGCGGCTGGGCCTGATCGGCCGGGAGCGCGGCGGCCAGAGCCTGCTGCGCAGCATTACCCGAAGGCGGCGCGACCAGCGCGCTTGCCACTTCGCTGCCGGCCGGCTGGTTGCTGAATGCCGGACGAACCTGCGGCACCGGCGCGTTCACATCGGCGACCTCGGTCTGCTGCGGCTCGGCAGGGGCAGGCTCGGCCTTCGGCGGCGTCGCCTTGGCGACGGCGACCGGGGCCGAATCGTCGGAATCGTCTTCCTGCTCGTCGGCGCCGCCGCCGAAGAGCGCCTCAAACAGCGTCTTGTGCTTCGGTGCCGATTCGGAAGCGCTGGCGATCTCGATCTGCGTGCTGTTGCCGCGGCGCTTGTAGTCGGCCATCGCCTGCTGGTAGCCCGGCAGCGGCTTGCCGTCGGCCGGAATATGGATGGTATTGCCGTTCGGGAAAAGCCGGACAAGCTCGTCGCGGCTCATGCGCGGCCAGGCGCGAACACCGCCGACATCCATGTGCACGAAGGGCGAACCGGACTTCGGATAGAAGCCGACGCCGCCGACCTGCATCTTCATGCCGATGGCGCGAATCGTCGCCAGCTTGACGTCGGGAATGAAGAAGTCCATCGCCTTGCCGAGCATGTGCTGGCTCTTTTCGGCAACGCCGGATTTGCGCGAGCGGCCGCGCAGCATCTCGTTGGTCGCCGGCGAGCGGAAACCGCAGACGACGTTGATATAGTCCCGTGAACCGCTCTGGCGATAGACTTCCCAGATCAGGTCGAACAGGCGCGGATCCATCTTCGTCGGCTGGTTCTTGCGCCAGTCGCGCAGGAAGCGGTTCAGCTGCTCCAGACCCTTGGGGTCGAACTTGCCGTTACGCTTGTAGGTAATGACGGCTTTTTCGCCGGTATGGATGAAATAGAGCTTGAGGCTGCGGGTGTCGCCCGCGGCCTGAGAAGGCGTACTGACGAATACCGGCGAGGAAACCGCAAGCGCAAGAAGGGCGGCCGCCGCCGTCCTCACTGCCTTTCCGCAGATGTCGGCGCACAAAGAACGCCAGCTCAAGCGCGAAGGCTTGGAATTCCCATTCAGATTCGGCAACTCGATCCCCGTCAGACAGACAATGTCCCGTACTGTCCCAGATGACTGTCAAATGCGGTCACACGATGGCAAAAATGCCACACATGATCAACCTTTTCTTTACATAGTGAACGAGCCACTAACAAGTGGTTTATGAACAGTAACAAATCGTGGTTGCCCGAGTCTTAACAAATGCGGGCTTAGGCCGCATCTTTCTGGGGATTATCGGGATCTATGCCGTAATCTTTGAGCTTGCGATAAAGTGTGGACCGCCCGATGCCAAGCTTGCGTGCCACTTGACTCATCTGTCCGCGATAGAATTTAAGCGCGAATCGGATGAGTTCCTCCTCGACATCGGCAAGCTTGCGCACGTCGCCTGAGGGGTTGACGCTGGCGATTGCATTTTCGGAGGTCTCGGACAGGCGGTGGTGGTGGTGAACCTCCCCGTGCGTCGCAACCCGGTAGTCTTCGCTATATGCCTCGTCCGGGTCGAGGCCGGTATTGTCGGCCACGAGCGCCAGGTGATCCACCACTTCATATTGCGGAAGCTGGGCGGCGATCTGCGGGAAGTCCGCCTCGGTCAGCTCCGGCCCCTCGGCCAGAACGACCGCGCGGAAGATCGCGTTTTCGAGCTGGCGGATATTGCCCGGCCAGTCATAGGCGGTCAAAAGCGCCAGCGCGCCCGAATTCACCGTCATTCGGCGGCCGTTCTTCTGCTCGCTGGAGAAACGGTCGGCAAAGACGCGCACCAGGTGCGGAATATCTTCCTTGCGTTTGCGCAGCGCCGGAATGGTGATCGGGAAGACGTTGAGGCGATAGTAGAGATCTTCGCGGAAATGGCCGTTCTTGACCTCCTCGATCAGATCCTTGTTGGTCGCCGAGATCAGTCGGACATTGACCTTGTGGGCGGTGCGCGCACCGACGGTCTCGATCTCGCCCTGCTGCACGGCGCGCAGCAGCTTCACCTGCACTTCGAGCGGCAGGTCGCCGATTTCGTCGAGGAAGATGGTGCCGCCGTCGGCTTCCATGAACTTGCCGATGTGACGTTCGGTCGCGCCGGTGAAAGCGCCCTTTTCATGGCCGAAGAGGATGCTCTCGACGAGATTGTGCGGGATCGCCCCGCAATTGACGGTGACGAACGGCTTGTTCGAGCGTTCGCCGCCGGACTGGATGGCGCGCGCCACCAGCTCCTTGCCGACACCGGATTCGCCTTCGAGCACGACGGGAATGTTGGATTGCGCCGCCCGCTGGGCAAGATCGATGACGCGGAGCATTGCCGGGCTGGCCGAAACGATGTCGTCGAAACCGACGGAGCCTGAGCGCGACCGGCGTCCGGCCCGTGCCTTCACCTCACGCTGGTCGAGCTTCATCGCATTCGAGATCGACGTGGCGATGCGTTCGGGCGAGACCGGCTTGACGACGAAATCGAAGGCGCCGGCGCGCATCGCCTGCACGACGGTTTCGATGCCGCCCTGGCCTGTCTGCACGATCACGGGGATCTGCGTGCCGAATTCATGAAGCGCGTCGAGGAATTCGAGACCGGTCATCTCGGGCATCATCAGGTCGAGCACGATGACGTTGAAAAGGCCGCTGTCGCGCTTGACCATTTCCAGGCCGATCCGGCCGTTTTCCGCCTGGTGCACGACATGGCCGTGACGCTCGATTGCGTTCTTGAGCAGGCGGCGCTGCACCGGGTCGTCTTCGACCACGAGGATTTGCCCTGCTCCCTTGAGCTCATTGTAACCGGTCATTGTCGCCTCACTTCATGCGAAACCATGGAGGGCACTCTGGCAGAAAGGCTTGAACATCCAGTTTTGAGAAATAATTGCATTTTAACGATTGCAACGACCGATTTTCGTGCCGAAGCGAGGCCTTTGATGGGGCGAAAGGCCCTTGATGCGGGGCCTTCTCACGCTTATTCAAACAGACCTGTTTTAAAGTGGAGAGGAATTGCGTCCATGAAAATCAAGCTCCCGCACGCCAGCCTTCGCTTGTCGCCTGCAGCGCCGGCTGGGCCCGCCGATCCGGCGCTCGGCGATCTGCCGGTCTGGAAGCTGCAGGATCTCTATCCCTCCGCCACGTCAACCGCCTTCGTCGCCGACATGGAAAAGGCCGGCAAGGCCGCGATCGCCTTCGAGGAAAGGTGGAAGGGCAAACTCGCCGACGCCGCGACGAAAACCGGCACCGAGGGCATCGGCGCGGCGCTGAAGGAATATGAGGCGCTTGACGACATCATGGGCCGCCTCGGCTCCTTTGCCGGCCTGACCTATTTCTCCGACACGACAAACCCGACCAACGGCAAGCTCTACGGCGACGTGCAGGCCAAGATCACCGAATTCTCGGGCCATCTCCTGTTCTTCGCGCTGGAACTGAACCGCATCGACGACGCGGTCATCGACGCCTGCATCGCCAACGACCCCGATGCCGGCCATTATCGCCCCTGGCTCATCGACCTCAGGAAAGACAAGCCCTATCAGCTCGACGACAGGCTGGAGCAGCTCTTCCTCGAAAAGTCGATGACATCGGCCTCCGCCTTCAATCGCCTGTTCGACGAAACCATGGCGGAACTCCGCTACGAGATCGATGGCGAGAAGGTGCCGCTCGAAGTGGCCTTGAACATGTTGCAGGAGAAGGATCCGGACGTGCGCCGCAAGGCCGCCATGGCGCTCGCCGAAACCTTCAAGGCCAATATCCGCATCTTCACGCTGATCACCAACACGCTTGCCAAGGACAAGGATATCTCCGACCGTTGGCGCGGCTTCGAGGACATTGCCGACTCCAGGCACCTTGCAAACCGTGTCGAGCGCGAGGTCGTCGATGCGCTCGCTGCCGCCGTCCGGGAAGCCTATCCCCGCCTTTCGCACCGCTATTATAAGATGAAGGCGAAATGGCTCGGCATGGAGCAGATGAACTTCTGGGACCGCAACGCGCCGCTTCCGGAAACCTCCAGCGCCGTAATCTCCTGGTCGGAGGCAAAGGACACGGTGCTGTCGGCCTATGGCAATTTCGCCCCCGAGATGGCCGATATCGCCAGGCGCTTCTTCGACGAACAATGGATCGATGCCCCGGTTCGCCCCGGCAAGGCGCCCGGCGCCTTTGCCCATCCGACGGTTCCCTCTGCCCATCCCTATGTGCTCGTCAACTATATGGGCAAGCCGCGCGACGTGATGACGCTTGCCCACGAACTCGGCCACGGTGTGCACCAGGTTCTGGCCGGCGCGCAAGGGGCGCTGATGTGCCAGACGCCGCTGACGCTCGCCGAAACCGCCTCCGTCTTCGGCGAGATGCTGACCTTTCGCACGCTTCTCGAAAAGACCACCGACAAACGCGAGCGCAAAGCGATGCTCGCCCAGAAGGTCGAGGACATGATCAACACGGTCGTGCGCCAGATCGCCTTCTACGAGTTCGAACGCCAGCTGCACACCGCCCGCAAATCAGGTGAACTCACCGCCGACGACATCGGCGAACTCTGGCTCTCCGTCCAGTCCGAAAGCCTCGGGCCGGCGATCAGCATTTCCGAGGGCTACGAGACCTATTGGGCCTATATCCCCCACTTCATCCACTCGCCCTTCTATGTCTACGCCTATGCTTTCGGCGATTGCCTGGTGAATTCGCTCTATGCCGTCTACCGGAAGGCCGAGAAGGGTTTCCAGGAGAAGTATTTCGAACTGCTGAAGGCCGGCGGCACCAAGCACCATTCCGAATTGCTGAAGCCTTTCGGCCTCGACGCCACCGATCCGTCGTTCTGGAGCCAGGGCCTGTCGATGATCGAAGGGCTGATCGATGAGTTGGAGGCTTTGGATAGGGCGTAAGAGAGCGAGTCCCTTCTCCCCTCGGGGAGAAGGTGCCGGCAGGCGGATGAGGGGGCGACACGGCAGGACCTCTCCTTCGCAGACGCTGAGGACGTCGCTTCGCTCCACCCCCTCATCTGCCCTTCGGGCATCTTCTCCCCGAGGGGAGAAGAGAGAAAATATTTGAGGCTCCCGATCGCATCTGAGCAATGGGGAGCAAAACAAACCGAAAGCGTTGCGTGGCCGATCAACCCTATATTCTCTTCCGCGACGACACATCAGGCCAGGTGATGCTGTTCGCCGAACCTGTAGAGATCATCGCCGCGCGAACGCCCGCCGAATTCTTCAGCGGCCTCACCCGCATGGAAGAAGCAAAGGCCGAAGGCAAATGGCTTGCCGGTTACATGGCCTACGAGGCCGGGTATCTCTTCGAGGAAAAACTTGCTTCCTTCGTCGGCGAAAATCGCAAGACGCCGCTCCTCTGTTTCGGCGTCTTCGACGCGCCGCAACCGGACACACATCCGCTTGCCCAGCCCAAACAGCGTCTCGAAAACGAGGAATTCCTCACCGAACCGAAAGCCGCCTGGGATTTCCCTATATATAAAGAGCGCTTCGACCGGCTTCACGAGCATCTCAGGCTCGGCGACGCCTACCAGGCGAACCTCACCATGCCGGTCGAGGTCCGCTGGAATGGCGATCCTCGCGCCGCCTTCTGGTCGCTGATCGAACGCCAGCCGGTCAAATATGGCGCGCTGGTCGATCTCGGCGGCCCCGTCATCCTGTCGCGCTCGCCCGAACTGTTCTTCCGTACCGATGAGCAAGGCTGGATCGAGACCCATCCGATGAAAGGCACGGCCAAACGCGGCGCCACCGCCGCCGAGGATGCCGAAATCATCGAGGCCATGCGCAACGATATCAAGACGCAGGCCGAAAACCGCATGATCGTCGATCTGCTGCGCAACGACATCTCCCGCATCACCGAGGTCGGCACGCTCGATGTCCCGAAGCTCTTCGATGTCGAGACCTATCCGACCGTCCACCAGATGGTCAGCCATGTGCAGGCGAGGCTGCGCCCCGGCCTTTCGATCCGCGACATCTTCACCGCCCTTTTTCCCTGCGGCTCGATCACCGGGGCGCCGAAGATGCGGGCGATGGAAATCCTCCACGCGCTCGAAGATGCTCCCCGCGATGCCTATTGCGGCGCGATCGGCATGATCTCGCCCAGCGGCGCCATGCGTTTCTCCGTCGCGATCCGCACCATCACGCTTTTTGAGCGCGGCAGGGCCGTCTTCAATGTCGGCGGCGGCATCGTCTTCGATTCGACCGCCGAGGCCGAATACGAGGAGTGCCTGCTCAAGGCCCGCTTCGCCGTCGGCGACCAATGGATCGCGCGATGACCGACTTTTCGCTGATCGAGACGCTGCGCTGGCAGCCCGGCGACGGCTTCATCCGCCTGCGGCTGCATCTCGCCCGGCTTTCCCGCTCCGCCCGTCGCCTCGGCTTCCCACAGCCGATCGAGGCGGCCGCCAAGCTCGAGGGCGCCGTTGCAGGCGCTGCCGGTCCGCTGCGCATCCGCCTGACCTTCGACGCGCAGGGCCGCATCGAGGTAACGAGCGCGGCTTTCGTGCCGCTGGCGCCGGAGACGGCCTGGACGGTGCGCATCGCCGAGACCCGCCTCGATTCCTCCGACAGGCTGCTGCGCCACAAGACCACCCGCCGCGCCGTCTACGAGACGGCGCGCGCCGAATATAAGTCCGATGAGGCCGATGAAGTCATCCTGCTGAACGAGCGCGGCGAGGTCTGCGAGGGCACCATCACTTCCGTCTTCCTGGATGACGGGACCGGCACACTGCGCACTCCGCCGATCTCCTGCGGCCTGCTTGCGGGCGTGCTGCGCACCGAGCTCATTTGCGCGCGCAAGGCGCGTGTCGGCCGCCTCACACTTGCCGATCTCGATGCCGGCACGCTTTATATCGGCAACTCGCTGCGCGGCCTGATCCGCGCCAATCTTGTCAGGAGCTGACCATGTTCATTCTCTCCCTCACCTACCTCAAGCCCAATGGCGAAGCCGACAGGTACATGGAGCCGCACATGGCCTGGGTGAAAGAGGGTTATGCCAAGGGCTGGTTCCTCGCCTCCGGCCGCAAGATACCGCGCACCGGCGGCGTAGTCCTCGCCATCGGCGACCGCGCCGCTATCGAGGCCTATGTCGCCGCCGATCCCTTCACCATCCATGGCGTTGCCGCATACGACATTACCGAGCTCGCCGTGACGACGACGGCCGAAGGGTTGGAAATCCTGAAACGCTGATTTTACGGAGCGGAGCGGATGTTCCCGTCGCCCCTTGCCGGCCCGCCGCCCGATATTTGACCTTTCCCCCTCAACGCTCTTTATTGTGACGCCGTTTTGTGATTAGAGCCGGTCACCTCGCAATTTCTGCGGCAATTTCAAAAGAATTCTTCAGGCTGATCGCCTTCGTCCCCTTCCACAGGAGAAAAGAATGACGGAAAAGAACCATCCGGTATATGCCGAAATTACCGGTCCGATCGTGATGATCGGCTTTGGCTCCATCGGCCGCGGCACCCTGCCGCTGATCGAGCGCCACTTCAAATTCGACAAGAGCCGGATGGTCGTCATCGACCCGCGTGAAGAACCCTCCGACATGGAGATTCTGAAGAAGCACGGCGTCCGCCACATCAAGGAATTTGTCACCAAGGACAATTACAAGGAGCTGCTGAAACCGCTCCTGACGGAAGGCGAAGGCCAGGGCTTCTGCGTCAACCTCTCGGTCGACACCTCCTCGCTCGACATCATCAAGCTCTGCCGCAAGCTCGACGTTCTCTATATCGATACGGTCGTCGAGCCCTGGCTCGGCTTCTATTTCGACAAGAGCATGAGCAACGCCGACCGCACCAACTATGCGCTGCGCGAAACCGTGCGCAAGGAAAAGGCGAAGAACCCGGGCGGCGCCACCGCCGTCTCCACCTGCGGCGCCAATCCCGGCATGGTCTCCTGGTTCGTCAAGCAGGCGCTGGTCAACCTCGCCAATGACATCGGCGTCAAGTTCGAGGAGCCGGACCAGCACGATCGCGAAGGCTGGGCCAAGCTGATGAAGAAGCTCGGCGTCAAGGGCATCCACATTGCCGAGCGCGACACCCAGCGCACCAAGCATCCGAAGCCGCTCAACGTCTTCTGGAATACCTGGTCCGTCGAAGGCTTCATCTCCGAAGGCATGCAGCCGGCCGAACTCGGCTGGGGCACGCATGAAGAATGGATGCCGAAGAACGCCAAGAAGCACAAGAAGGGCAACAAGGCGGCGATCTACCTGGAGCAGCCGGGCGCCAACACCCGCGTGCGCACCTGGTGCCCGACGCCCGGTCCGCAATATGGCTTCCTCGTCACCCATAACGAGTCGATCTCGATCGCCGATTATTTCACGGTCCGCGACAAGGACGGCGAAGTGACCTTCCGCCCGACCTGCCACTACGCCTACCATCCGGCCAATGACGCCGTGCTCTCCCTGCACGAGATGTTCGGCAATGGTGGTACGTCGCAGCCGGTCCATCACGTTCTCGACGAGGACGAATTGGAGGACGGCATCGACGAACTCGGCGTCCTGCTCTACGGCCATGAGAAGAACGCCTACTGGTATGGCTCACGACTGTCGCTCGAAGAAACCCGCCGCATCGCGCCCTACCAGAACGCCACCGGCCTGCAGGTCACATCAGCCGTTCTCGCCGGCATGGTCTGGGCGCTGGAACACCCGACGGCTGGCATCGTCGAAGCCGACGAGATCGACTACAAGCGCTGCCTCGAAGTGCAGATGCCCTATCTCGGCCCGGTCGAAGGTCATTACACCGACTGGACCCCGCTCGACGGCCGTCCGGGTCTCTTCCCAGAGGACATCGACACCAAGGATCCGTGGCAGTTCCGCAACATTCTCGTTCGCTGAGAGTGCTCGCACACGCTCGATGATGCCCGCCGCAAGGCGGGCATTTTTGTAACGCTGGCTGTATAAATGGCGCCCCCGCCGCGCCAAGCCTTGCCATCATGGCGGGCGCACGCCATGTTTTGCCCGAACTTGGCGGGTGACCGCCACGCCGAATCGCCGGGAGAAGCCTTATGAAAATCAGAACTGGTCTCGTTCTTGTCGGTGCCGCGGCCGCTCTTGCCGCCTGCGTTTCATCGGAGCCGCGACAGAGGGCGGTGGCAGTCGCCCCACCCGTTACGAATTCTGTTGAAGGCGAATGGACGGATGCCAATGGCTTAACCTCCACCTTCACAGGTGGGCAGTTTGTAACTCGCACAAGCGACGGAACAAACACACAGATGGCATCGGGAACTTATACGGTCGGATCTGATCAAATTATTCAGATTAACCTTTATTCGAATGTGAAAAAAACAAGCTCTCTCGTCAATTGCGCCCTCATTGGACCAAGCCAGCTTAATTGCACGACCGCAGCAGGGTCCCAGTTCACCCTTTCCCGCCGCGGCTGAAAGTGAGGCGATAGGCCGAAAGCACACCATGCGGGCCGTCGCCGGTTACCTTATCCTGCTGCTCGCAATGCCGCTTGCCGCGTTGGCCGTCGTTTTGCCGGCCAACGTCTATCGCGCCCAGGGCATCGATGCTCCCGATTGCGACGGACCGCTGCATGTGTTGATCTTCGCCCTGCCGGTCGTGCTGATCTATGGCGTCGGCGCGATCCTGGTCTATCGCGCCGGGCGACGCTTTCGTCGCCTCCTTTCCCCTCTCTGCCTGATCATAGCGCTCTCTGCGGTTCCGAATATTGCCGAGGCTGTGCACGAACTGCACCGAAACGACGCCGGCGGCGAATGCCGGGGGTAGCAGTCGGCTTTTTTGTCCCGCCCCTCTTGGAAAGAATGCCGTCTGGCCCAGCTTTCCCTTGCAGTCATATGCCGTGTCATGGAACATCGGCATGCTGGGTACCGCCCCGGCGGACTATGGAAGGGATCGGCGAGGGGGATCTTTCGCCTCAATCAGGAGAACAGGGATGACGAAGTCTTTCAGCTTCGGTCTTTTGACCGCGTCCATGCTGGCGCTGAGCGCGGGCGCCGCCTTTGCGGATTACGAACTCAATATTCTTCATATCAACGATTTCCATTCCCGCATCGAATCGATCAACAAGTTCGATTCCACCTGCTCGGCCGAGGAGGAGGGCAAGAAGGAATGCTTCGGCGGTGCTGCCCGCCTGAAGACAGCGATCGACCAGCGCCGCCAGGCGCTATCGGGCAAGAATGTCCTTCTGCTGAATGCCGGCGACAATTTCCAGGGCTCGCTCTTCTACACCACCTACAAGGGCGCGGCCGAAGCGGAATTCCTGAACCTGATGAAGTTCGACGCCATGACCGTCGGCAACCATGAATTCGACGACAGCGAGGATGGTCTCGCGACCTTCCTCGACAAGGTGCAATTCCCCGTCGTGACGGCGAACGTCAAGGCGACGGCTGCCTCCAAGCTCGGCGACCGCGTCAAGCCGTCGCTGGTGCTCGATGTCGGCGGCCAGAAGATCGGCATCGTCGGCGCCGTCACCAATGATACGCCCGAATTGTCCTCTCCCGGCCCGAACGTCACCATCGCCGATGACGTCCAGTCCATCACTTCAGCGGTTCAGGAGCTAAAGGGCCAGGGCGTCAACAAGATCATTGCGCTCACCCATGTCGGTTATCCCCGCGACCTCGCTTTAATCGCCAAGATTCCGGATGTCGATGTCGTCGTCGGCGGCCATTCCCACAGCCTGCTGTCCAACACCGATCCGAAGGCTGAAGGCCCATATCCGACGATGGTCGACAATCCCGGCGGCTACAAGGTGCCGGTCGTCCAGGCGGCCTCCTACAGCAAATATCTCGGTGATATCGTCGTCAATTTCGACGATAGCGGCGTCGTCAAGGATGCCAAGGGCGACCCGATCTTGATCGACTCGTCCTTCACGCCCGATCCGGCCGTCGTCACCCGCGTCGCCGAACTCGCAAAGCCGATCGAGGAATTGCGCAAGAAGGTGATCGGCGCCTCCGAAGCTCCGATCGAGGGCGATCGCAAAGTCTGCCGCGTCAAGGAATGCTCGATGGGCAATCTGGTGGCCGACGCCATGCTTGACCGCACGAAGAACCAGGGCGTCACCATCGCCGTTCAGAACGGCGGCGGCCTGCGCGCGTCGATCGACGGCGGCGATGTCACCCAGGGCGAGGTCATCACCGTGCTGCCCTTCCAGAACACGCTCGCCACTTTCGAGGCCACCGGCGCAGACGTCGTCAAGGCGCTCGAAAACGGCGTCAGCCAGATCGATCAGGGCGCCGGCCGCTTTCCGCAGGTCGCCGGCCTGAAATTCTCGTTCGACCAGTCCAAGCCTGTCGGCAGCCGCGTCCGCGATGTCCAGGTGAAGGAGGGCGACAGTTTCGCTCCGATCGACCAGGCCAAGACCTACAAGCTCGCCACCAACAACTTCATGCGGGCCGGCGGCGACGGCTATTCGATCTTCAAGGAAGGCAAGAATGCCTATGATTACGGCCCGGATCTCGCCGACGTAACCGCCGAGTATCTGGCTGCGCATTCGCCTTACAAGCCCTATACCGATGGCCGCGTGACGGAAATCGGCGCGACGGTGGCGCAGGCGCCGGCACCAACCACCCAACCTGCCCCCGCCCCTGCGGCTCCGGCAACGCCGGCACCAACCGCCGAGCCCGCCCCTGCTCCAGCAGCGCCGGCAGCACCCGCTCCGGCCACCGAGCCTGCTCCGGCCGCACCGGCCGCACCCGCGCCCGCCCCGGAACCGACGCCGGCGCCGGCAGCCTCCGCGCCTGCGGCAACGACGCCCTCGACCCATGTGATCGCCGCGGGCGACACCTTCTGGGATCTCGCCGAGACCTTCTATGGCGACGGCACGCTGTGGCGGAAGCTTTCGGAAGCCAACGGCAAGCCGGACCCGCGTCACCTGATGGTCGGCAAGGAGATCCAGGTTCCCGCCAAGTAAGACGATTTGTCTCGACGCCATCGGCCGGCCCGGGGTTTCCCGGGCCGGCTTTTCTTTCTATAGGGTGAACCATGATCTCACGGCTGCGTATGAGCCAACGAGACAACGAGTGTTGGGGCCAGAATGACAGCAGATATTTCACTCCGTCCGGCGGATCATCCGGCCGTCAAGTCAGGCAAGATCGGCGTCCTGCTGGTCAATCTCGGCACGCCCGACGGAACCGACTACATCTCGATGCGCCGCTATCTCAGGGAGTTCCTGACCGATCGCCGCGTCATCGAATGGTCGCGCTGGAAGTGGTATCCGATCCTGTTCGGCATCGTGCTCAACAGGCGCCCGCAGAAGGTCGGCAAGGCCTACGAGCTGATCTGGAACAAGGAGAGGAACGAAAGTTTTCTCCGTACCTATACGCGCAATCAGTCGGAACTGATGGCCGGGCGGCTGAAGGATCTCGATAACGTCAAGGTCGACTGGGCGATGCGCTATGGCACGCCGTCGATCGCCTCGCGCATCGACGCGCTGAAGCAGGAGGGCTGCGACCGTATCGTGCTCTTCCCGCTTTATCCGCAATATGCGGCTGCGACGACTGCCACCGTCAACGACAAGGCCTTCCAGAAACTGCTCTCGATGCGCTGGCAGCCGGCGCTGCGTACCGTGCCCGATTATCACGACGACGAGACCTATATCGAGGCGCTCGCCCAATCCGTCGAACGGCATCTTTCGACACTCGACTGGAAGCCGGAGATGCTGATCGCCTCGTTCCACGGCATTCCGATGTCCTATTTCAAGCAGGGTGATCCCTATTACTGTCAGTGCCAGAAGACCGGACGGCTGCTGCGCGAGCGCCTGGGCCTCACCCAGGAAAACTTCATGGTGACCTTCCAGTCCCGCTTCGGGCCGGAGGAATGGCTGCAGCCCTATACCGACAAGACGGTGGAGAAACTCGCCAGCGACGGCCTCAAGCGCATCGCCGTCATCAATCCCGGCTTCGTTTCCGACTGTCTGGAAACGCTCGAAGAAATCGCCGAGCAGGCCGCCCATTCCTTCCACGAGAATGGCGGCGAGAAGTTCGCGCATATTCCCTGCCTCAACGACAGTGAAGACGGCATGAAGGTGCTGGAAAAGGTCGTCCGCCGCGAATTGCAGGGCTGGGCCTGAGAAAAAGGGATAACCGGCGGCAGCCCACGGATCTTGGCGAGAGGAAAGCTGCTTTTCACGTGAAGGTGGAAGTGTGGCATCCGTGTGGCATTTCTTCCTCGCAAAGAACATGCTAACCCCACATCAGTGTGTGGGCGCATGCGCCGATGGGAGGGTTTTTTCATGCTGTTGGGCGGTTTCGATATCGTCGTGATCGTGCTGGTCATCTTCGTCATCCTGGTCCTCTTCGCCGGGATCAAGACGGTGCCGCAGGGCTACCGCTATACGATCGAGCGCTTTGGCCGTTATACCCGCACGCTGGAGCCCGGCCTCAACCTCATCACCCCCTTCATCGAGCGCGTCGGCGCTCGGTTGAACGTGATGGAGCAGGTGCTGAACGTGCCGACCCAGGAGGTGATCACCAAGGATAACGCCTCGGTTTCGGCCGATGCCGTCGCCTTTTATCAGGTGTTGAACGCGGCTCAGTCCGCCTATCAGGTTGCCAACCTCGAAAACGCCATCCTCAATCTCACCATGACCAACATCCGCTCGGTCATGGGCTCGATGGATCTCGACGAACTGCTTTCCAACCGCGATGCGATCAACGACCGGCTGCTGCGCGTCGTCGACGAGGCCGTGCAGCCCTGGGGCATCAAGGTCACCCGCGTCGAAATCAAGGATATCCAGCCGCCGCGCGACCTCGTCGACGCCATGGCCCGCCAGATGAAGGCCGAGCGCGAGAAGCGCGCCCAGGTGCTGGAAGCCGAAGGCTCGCGCAACGCGCAGATTCTGAGAGCCGAGGGCGCCAAGCAATCCGCCATCCTGCAGGCCGAGGGCCAGCGCGAAGCCGCCTTCCGCAACGCCGAAGCCCGCGAGCGCCTGGCCGAGGCCGAAGCCAAGGCGACGCGGATGGTCTCCGAGGCGATTGCCGCCGGCGACGTCCAGGCGATCAACTATTTCGTCGCGCAGAAATACACCGAGGCGCTCGCCTCCGTCGGCTCGGCGCCCAACTCCAAGATCGTGCTGATGCCGATGGAAGCCTCGTCTATCCTCAGCTCCCTCGGCGGTATCGGCGCCATTGCCCGCGAGGTCTTCGGCGACCCCGGCAATCCGCCGCCTGCGCCGCCGCGTCCGCGCCCCGCGCCGGTCCGCTCGACGCCGCCGATCAATCCGCCGACCCCCAACCCTTTCAACCCCGATTCGGAGCGCTGAGCCATGCTGGCGAAGATCATCGCCGAACTCGGTCCGTGGAGCTGGTGGGTTGTTGGCCTGGTTCTGCTCGCCGCGGAAATGATCGTGCCCGGCTTCTTCCTGGTGTGGATCGGCCTCGCCGCCTTGATCGTCGGTGCGCTGTCGCTGCTGTTCTGGGACAGCGCGTTCTGGGTCTGGGAGCTGCAGGCGATCCTTTTTGCCTTGCTCGCCGTTGCCACGACCTTTGCCGGCCGTCGGCTGATGCTGCGCAATGCCGCCACCGACGAGCCCTTCCTCAATCAGCGCGGCGCGAGCCTCGTCGGCCGTACCGCGACGCTGCACGAGCCGATCCGTGAAGGCCGCGGCCGCATCCGTCTCGATGATACGCTGTGGCAGGTGATGGGGCCCGATCTGCCGGTAGGGACGCAGGTCAAGGTCGTGGCGAGCAACGGCCGCGACCTCACGGTCGAACCCATCTAATCAAACAATGCTGATCAGGCGACGCCGATTCGCAGCAGGTCATGGAAATGCACCAGCCCGACCGGGCGGCTGTCATCGTCGACGACGATCAGCGCGCCGATGCTGTGCTGATTGAGCAGCGCGAGAGCAGCGGTCGCCAGAATCGTCGGCTTCACCGTCTTCGGCGTCTTCGTCATGATGTCGTCGACGGCAAGCTCGGCGAGATTGCGGGTCAGGTTGCGCGCCATATCGCCTTCGGTGACGATGCCGCAGAGCCGTCCCTCCTCGTCGAGCACGCCGACGCAGCCGAAATGCTTGCGCGACAGCACGGTGATCGCTTCCGGCATTGGCGTGCCCTTGGCAACGAGCGGCAACCGCTCGCCGGTATGCATGATGTCGGCGACATGTGTCAGGCTGGCGCCGAGCTTGCCGCCGGGATGGAAGACGTGGAAATCCGTGGCGCTAAAGCCGCGCGCCTCCAGAAGCGCCACTGCGAGCGCATCGCCAATCGCAAGCTGCATGATTGCCGACGTCGTAGGCGCCAAACCATGTGGGCAGGCCTCTATTTCCTTTGGCAGCTTGAGTACGATATCGGCGGCTAAGCCAAGGCTGGATTCTTCATCATAAGTGATGGCGATCAGCGGAATGGAAAAGCGCCTCGAATAGGAGAGAATCGCCTTGAGTTCCTGTGCCTGTCCGCTCCAGGAAATGGCGATAATGACATCGCTTTGGCCAATCATGCCAAGATCACCGTGATTGGCTTCGGCCGCATGCACGAAGAATGCAGGTGTTCCCGTTGAAGCAAGAGTCGCGGCAATCTTCACGCCGATATGACCGCTCTTGCCGACGCCGGTCACAATGACGCGCCCGGAGATGTTGCCGATGGTCTCGACTGCCCGTGAGAAGGGAACAGCCAATCCATTGTCGAAAGCCCGTTCGAGCGCTTCAAGACCGCGTTTTTCGGTCTCTATCGTGCGTTTTGCCGATTCGAGCACGCTGTTTTCAACGAGTTTAACCGCTCTTTTGTTCATGCAGATGCGTTAGACCTTTTCACTTTCTGAGTCCACCCTGGGATATTTCCGAATTGTGAACAACGCCTGCCCGCGGCAACGAATGATTAACCACAAGGCTTTACCTTTGGGTAAGAACCAAAATGCATGTCAGGCGCGAATTGATGGGCCACCCAAAACAGACGAGCAGTGTGACGCCGCTCCGCGCCATGAGCCGTGTCATCTGCTTTACTGCGTTCGGCAGCCTGCTTCTCGGCCAGACGGCAGCTTTGGCGCAGTCGGCCACACAGGTTCAGGCAAACACCGCAAATAGCCGCTCCACCGCCCAGGGCAGCACCACGAACGCCGCCGTCGGTTTCGATGAAGAAATCGACGTTTCCGCCGCTCCGGCGGCAGCCGGCGCGGCTGGAAATGCGGAGGAAGCCCAGCAAAGGCCCGCCATACCGGATGCGCAATCCGGCGACGATATCACCGGCTCCATCCTCGACGAGGACATCCGCCGGCTGAACACCCGCGAAGCACCGGTCGACGAAACGCCGCGCCGCCGGGCTGCCGAAAGTGCGTCGACGGCGGAAACGCCGGGCATTCCGCTCGGCACTTTCGTGCTCCGTCCGAGCGTCACCCAGAGCATCAACACCGAGACCACCAAGGACGGCAACACCAGGCAGCGGCGCGCCTTCCTCGAAACCGATGCGGCCGCGACGCTGACCTCCGACTGGGGCCGCCACCAGCTGAGCGTCACCTCGGAAGGCGCCTGGCAGAGGAATATCAGCGGCGAAGGCGAGGAGCAGCCTTCCTTCAAGATCAACGGCGATCTCAGGCTGGATCTTCCCCGGGATACGGTCGCGCACCTCACCGCCGGGTATAATTTCTACCGCGAAGATACGGACGATCCCGACGCGATCGCCAATGCGACGCAGCAATCCGATGTGCAGGAGTTTTCGGCCGGGGCCTCCGTCCAACGCGATTTCGGCATCCTGCGCGGCACGACGGCGCTGGCGCTGACCCGTTCGATCTATTCCGACGCCACGCTGGCCAGCGGCGCGACCGTCGCGCTCAGCGACCGCAATCAGACGACGGGCACGTTGCGCGGCCGCGTCGGCTACGAGCTGTCGCCCGCACTCATCCCCTTCATCGAGGCGACGATCGGCCGGACGCTTTATGACGAGACGCGCGATTCCGCCGGCTATGAGCGTTCGGGCCATAGCTACGGCGCCAAGGCCGGCGTCGAGGTCGATCTCGGCGAAAAGCTGAAGGGGGAGGTCGGCGTTGGTTACGAGAGGGCGGATTTCGAAGATAACAGGCTCTCGTCGATCGACACGGCCACGCTCGATGCGAGCCTGCTCTGGTCGCCGATCCGCGGCACCGACGTCAATCTCGACCTGCAGACGAGCATCCAGCCGACGACCACGGCCGGCGAGAGCGGTTACGTCTCGCACGCGCTGACGACGACGGTCACGCATCAGCTGCGCGACAATCTGGTCGGCACGATGATCGGTGGCGTGGTTTGGCGCGATTATCCCACCGACAGCACCATCAACGACGAGCTCGTCTATAGCGCGGCGACCGGCCTCACCTGGAACATCAATCGCTATCTCGACCTGACCAGCACGCTCGGCTACGAACTGACGACGCGCAAGGAAGGATCCGATTCGCAGCAATGGCGCGCAGGCCTCGGCCTCAAGCTGAAACGTTAAAGCGCATCGCGATCTTTCAGATTCGCTGCTTGCGCTTTAGCTCTTTCTTTCACGCATGTCGTTGCCGCAAAACCGCGCACACTTTTGCGCGACATGCTTAAACGCCGCACATCCGGTCCGGATGCGCGGCGCCCTGTCATGTCTGCGCTGATGAGAACCTTACCTCAGGCCGGCCAGCAATTCCTTGAAGCCGCCTTCGACGGTCGGGCGGATATCGGCGCGTTCGAGGGCGTAGGCGACATTTGCCAGGATGAAGCCATCCTTGGCGCCGCAGTCGTAGGTCGTGCCGCGGAAGTGATACCCGGCGAAATCCTGTTCCTTCAGCAGCTTCAGCATGCCGTCGGTCAGCTGGATCTCGTTGCCGGCGCCGCGCTCCTGGGTTTCGAGGATCCGGAAAATCTCCGGCTGCAGGATGTAGCGGCCGTTGATGAAGAAGTTGGAAGGCGCCGTTCCCTTGGCGGGTTTTTCCACCATGCCGGTGATTCGGAAGCCCTCGCCGATCGCTTCGCCGACGCCGACGATGCCGTATTTATGTGCCTGGTCGGGTGCGCATTCCTCGACGGCGATGATATTGCCGCCGCTCTGCCCGTAGAGGTCGATCATTCCCTTCATGCAGCCCTTGTCGCCCTTCATGATCATGTCGGGAAGCAGCAGTGCGAAAGGTTCGTCGCCGACGATTTCGCGGGCGCACCAGACCGCATGACCGAGGCCGAGCGGCTCCTGCTGGCGGGTGAAGCTCACCGTGCCGGCCTTCGGCAATTGCTGCTGCAGGAGAGTAATTTCCGCCTTCTTGGCGCGCTCCTTGAGCGTCTGCTCAAGCTCGAAATGAATGTCGAAATAATCTTCGATGACGTGCTTGTTACGCCCGGTGACGAAAACCAGATGTTCGATCCCGGCTTCGATCGCCTCATCGACGACATATTGAATGATTGGCTTGTCGACGACGGTCAACATTTCCTTCGGAACAGCCTTTGTCGCCGGGAGGAATCGCGTCCCCAACCCGGCCACGGGAAATACTGCTTTACGAACTTTGTTGTGCTGAGCCACACCGGCCTCCTGCTTCGCCATATCGCTTTGGAAAAAGAGCCTTTTGGCTCTACCTAGTATAGAATTGCTACTGTTTTGCAATGGTGACCGGAGCGCACCGCCATGGTAAAGAATTTGTTGACTCCGTTCCTGTAGTCTCGGGTCTGGGCGGACATGACGCCTCTGCTGCACCGAAAACTGAAGATGACGGATACGACAGTCGATGATCCAGAATCACAAAAACTCCCTTCGTGGTCTTGCTCTCGCCCTCGTTGTCGCCGCCCAGGTAGGCCTGGTCCCCGACAGCGCGAAAGCCGATTCCCGGTTCCAGAAATGGATCGCGGATTTTTACCAAACAGCCGCACAGAGTGGCATCAGTAAGGCAACCTACCAAAAGGCCTTTTCCGGGGTGAGCGAGCCCGACCCGACGGTGCTCGAAAAAGCCGCCTATCAGCCGGAATTCACCTCGAAGATCTGGGATTACATCGATTCGCGCGTCAATCCCTACACGGTCAAGATCGGCCGCGAGATGGCCGCCAAGCATGCCCGCACGCTCAACGCGATCGAGCAGCGCTTCGGCGTCGACAAGGCCATTCTGCTCGCCATATGGTCGATGGAATCCAATTACGGAGCGATCCTCGACAAGGACGACCGGCTGCACTACGTGCCGCGCGCGTTGGCGACGCTTGCCTATGCCGACCCGAGCCGCGCCAAATTCGCCAAGAAGCAGCTGGTCGCCGCGCTGAAGATCTTGCAGAACGGCGACGTGCCGGCACGCGAGATGACCGGCTCCTGGGCGGGCGCCATGGGCCACACGCAGTTCATCCCGACAAGCTACCTGCTTTACGCCGTCGACGCCGACGGCAACGGCCATCGCGACATCTGGAATTCGGTGCCGGATGCGCTGGCGACCTCGGCCAATCTCCTGATGAAGAACGGCTGGGATACCGGCAAGACCTGGGGCTACGAGGTCGTCGTTCCCGCGGCCGCCGCCAAGCAGGCCGGCAAGACCCATACGCTCGCCCAATGGGCGGAACTCGGCCTGAAACGCCCAAACGGCAAGGCCTTCCGCGAAGGCGGCACCAAGGCCGTGCTGAAGATGCCGGCCGGACCAAACGGCCCGGGCTTCCTGATGACCGCCAACTTTTTCACCATCAAGAACTACAATGCCTCGGACAGCTACGCGCTTGCCGTCGGCCTGCTGGCCGATCAGATCGCCGGTTACGGCGGCATGCAGCAGCGCTGGCCGCGCCCGGACGGCGCCCTTGATATCACCGAGAAATTCGAGCTGCAGACCCGCCTCAAGACCCTCGGCTATTACAATGGCGAGGTCGACGGCAATTTCGGCTCGGGTTCGAAGGCGGCGATATCGGCGGTGCAGGAGCGCATCGGCATGCAGCCGGACGGCGAGCCTTCGCTGCCGCTCCTGAACGCACTTCGCCGATAGGAATGCCGAAAAGCAAGCCCTGATTGGAAGCCACAGAACCGTGACCTAAATTATGAGCGGGAGTGGACGCTGACCTACCCCGCGTGCAAGATGCCGGCAGATGCGGAACTGCCCATGATGAAGAAAACTGATCGGACCCCTAAAATCCGTTGGCCGGTGCTCGCCTTGACGGCGGCTGCGCTGTGCGTCGGCGCGTTTGCGCCGGTGCATGTCGCCGAGGCCCAGGAGCAGCGCTACGAGCGCCGGTCGATCCTCGATTTCTTCCTTGGCCGGCGCTATCTCGATGACGGTCCGCAGGCCCCTGATGCCCAGCAGCCGCGACGCCAGCAGCGCAAGCGCCCGCCGGCGCAGAAGGCGGTGATCAATGCCCGCACCGCGCCGCCGGTGCGGCCGCCAGTGCAGGAAGAGCCGGTCGTGCAGAAGCTTGGCGACGCCAAGAAGGTCCTGATCGTCGGCGATTTCCTCGCCAGCGGCCTCGGCGACGGTCTCACCGCCGCCTTCGAGACTTCGCCCGGCGTCGTCGTCGAAGCCCGCGGCAACGTCTCCTCAGGCCTTGTCCGCGACGATTATTATGACTGGCCGGAACAGCTGCCGAAGATGATCGACGAGCTGAAGCCAGCCATGGTCGTCGTCATGATCGGCGCCAACGACCGCCAGCAGATGGTGACCGACACTGCCAAGGAAAAATTCCGCACCGACGGCTGGTTTGCCGAATACCGCCGCCGCGTTCTTTCCTTCGGTAAAGAAGTCACCGACCGCAAGATCCCGCTGCTTTGGGTCGGACTTCCCGCCTTCGAATCCGATCAGATGACGGCTGACGCCGTCCAGATGAACCAGCTCTATCGCAACCAGGTGGAAAGCATCGGCGGCGAATTCGTCGATATCTGGGATGGCTTCGTCGACGAGAACAGCAACTTCATCGTCACCGGTTCGGATGTGAACGGCCAGCAGGTGCGCCTGCGCACCTCCGACGGCATCAATCTCACGCAGGCCGGCCGCCGCAAACTTGCCTTCTATGTGGAAAAGCCGGCCCGCCGCATTCTCGGCACCCAGGCAAGCCCGGATCTGGTGCGGCTGGACGAAAGTGCCCTGCCCGGCCTCGGCCTTCCCACCAATCCGGTCGAACACACCGTGCCGATCAGTCTCTCCGATCCCAATCTCGACGGCGGCACCGAGCTTCTCGGCGCAAGGCCGCCGCCTGTGACGCTGACGAAATCGCCGCGCGATCTGCTTGTCGAGCAGGGCGAGATGACGCCGGCCCCGGTCGGGCGCGTCGACGACTATCGCATGCCGGCGGCCAAGACGCCGGCCGAAGTCTCGGTGAAATGAGAAAGTCCGCGCGAGCATGATGCCGAAACGTGTCGGCGGTTTCGGACCACATAAAAAAATCCGCCTGGGAACTGACCCTCGATAAGTTGGTCAACAACCTACGGGGGTCCGTTCACAGGCGGAGTTCGTCTCGTTCTGAGCCTGCGTGAGCCGACAGTCAGTTCGGCAGCACGCTCGAGCCCATCAAGGCCTCATCGATGGCGCGGGCAGCCTGGCGACCTTCGCGGATCGCCCAGACCACCAGCGACTGGCCGCGGCGCACGTCGCCCGCCGTCCAGAACTTGTCGATCGAGGTCTTGTAGTCCCGGTCGTTGGCGACGACGTTGGTCGAACCGCGCTTATCGGTATTGAGCGTCAGCTTGCCCTCGAGCTCCTTCAGCACGCTTGTCGTGAACGGGCCGCGGAAACCGATAGCGATGAAGGCGAGATCGGCTCGGATGACGAATTCCGTGCCCGCAACCGGCCGCCGGCGCTCGTCGACCTCACAGCATTTGACGCCCGTCAGCACACCGTCTTCGCCGATGAATTCGAGCGTCGCCACCTGGAACTCGCGCACGGCGCCTTCGGCCTGCGAGGAGGAGGTGCGCATCTTCGTCGCCCAGAAAGGCCAAACGGCGAGCTTGTCTTCCTTCTCCGGCGGCTGCGGCCGGATGTCGAGCTGAGTGACCTTGACGGCGCCCTGGCGGAACGCCGTGCCGACACAGTCCGAAGCCGTATCGCCGCCACCGACGACGACGACATGTTTGGCGCCGGCAAGGATCGGATCCGACGGCCAGCCGACGCTGTCGATGTTCTCGCGCCCGACGCGGCGGTTCTGCTGCACCAGATAGGGCATGGCATCATGGACGCCGGCAAGGTCAATGCCCGGAATGCCCGCCTCGCGCGGCGTCTCGGAGCCGCCACAATAAAGCACGGCGTCATGATCGGCCAGCAGCTGCTCGACCTTGACGTCGACGCCGACATTGACGCCGCAATGGAAGGTGACGCCCTCGCCCTTCATCTGCTCGACGCGGCGATCGATGAAGTTCTTCTCCATCTTGAAATCGGGAATGCCGTAGCGCAGCAGGCCACCCGGCTTGGTCTCGCGCTCATAGACATGCACCTCGTGGCCGGCGCGGCCGAGCTGCTGGGCGGCCGCCATGCCGGCGGGGCCGGAGCCAATGACGGCGACTTTCTTGCCGGTATGAACTGTCGCCGGCTGCGGCCGGATGAAGCCGAGCTCATAGGCCTTGTCGGCGATCGCCTGTTCGACCGTCTTGATGGCGACCGGCGCATCTTCGAGGTTCAACGTGCAGGCTTCCTCGCAGGGCGCCGGGCAGACGCGGCCGGTGAACTCCGGGAAGTTGTTGGTCGAATGCAGGTTCTGGATCGCCGCTTCCCAGTTGTTGTTGTAGACGAGGTCGTTCCAGTCAGGAATCTGGTTGTGCACCGGGCAGCCGGTGGGGCCGTGGCAATAGGGGATGCCACAGTCCATGCAGCGCGCCGCCTGTTTCTGCACTTCCGGATCCGACATCGGGATCGTGAATTCGCGGAAATGGCGGATGCGATCCGACGCCGGCTGGTACTTCGCCACCTGCCGGTCGATTTCCAGAAACCCTGTTACCTTACCCATCTCTTCGTCCCTTACCCTCATGACCGCCTCATCCGCGGCCAATTGTCTGTCGTCAGTCCCGGCATTCCGGGCGGGTTGCTTCTCTTGACCGTCATTGGAACATATCCCCTGAAACATCCGGGCGATCTGGACGGCCTTTCGCCGTCATGATCGTCACGGATCATCGAGACGTTTCCGATATCCGCCACCCGCAATCAGCCCGTGGCGAATATCCCGGTGCAAATCACTCCGCGGCGATGCCCATCCGGCTGCGTTCCATTTCCTCGAGCGCACGGCGGTATTCGACCGGCATGACCTTGCGGAACTTTGGACGGTAGTCGGCCCAGTGATCGAGGATCTGCTTGGCGCGGGACGAGCCCGTATAATGCAGATGATTGGAGATCAGCTGGTAGAGGCGCTCCTCGTCGTGACGCGTCATGTCGCCCGAGACGTCGACACGTCCCTTGTGCATGAGATCGCCGCCGTGGTGGTGCAGCTTCTCCAGCATGTCGTCTTCTTCCGGCACCGGCTCGAGCTCGACCATCGCCATGTTGCAGCGGCTGGCGAAATCGCCGGTTTCGTCGAGCACATAGGCGACACCGCCGGACATGCCGGCCGCGAAATTGCGGCCGGTGGCGCCGAGCACGACGACGACACCGCCAGTCATATATTCGCAGCCATGGTCACCGACACCCTCGACGATGGCGATCGCACCCGAGTTGCGCACGGCGAAACGTTCGCCGGCCACGCCGCGGAAGTAGCATTCGCCCTCGGTCGCACCGTAAAGCACGGTGTTGCCGACGATGATCGAGTTTTCGGCGACGATCCTCGAATTCTCCGGCGGCCGGATAATGATCTTGCCGCCCGAAAGGCCCTTGCCGACATAGTCGTTGCCATCGCCGATCAGGTTGAAGGTGACGCCGCGCGCCAGGAAGGCGCCGAAGCTCTGGCCTGCCGTGCCGCGAAGCGTCACGTTGATCGTGTCTTCCTTCAGCCCGCGATGGCGGAAGCGCTTGGCGACCTCGCCGGACAGCATCGCGCCAGCCGAGCGGTCGACGTTCTTGATGCCGACCTCGAAGGCGACGGGCGTCTTGTCGGTCAGCGCCGGCTCAGCCTGCTCGATCAGCACGCGGTCGAGAATGTCATCGATCGGGTGCTGCTGCCGGCTCGTCCAGAAGGTCTCCTCCTTGGCGGCATCGACCTTGTGGAAGATGCGGCTGAAGTCGAGACCCTTGGCCTTCCAATGCGCCAGCATCTCGTCCTTTTCCAGAAGCTCCGAAGCGCCGATGATCTCGTCGAGCCGGGTAAATCCGAGCGAGGCGAGGATTTCGCGCACTTCGTTGGCGACGAAGAAGAAGTAGTTGATGACGTGCTCCGGCGTGCCCTTGAAGCGCTTGCGCAGCACCGGATCCTGTGTCGCCACGCCGACCGGACAGGTGTTGAGATGGCACTTGCGCATCATGATGCAGCCGGCCGCGATCAGCGGCGCGGTGGCGAAGCCGAACTCGTCGGCGCCGAGCAGCGCCCCGATGATGACGTCGCGGCCGGTCTTCAGACCGCCGTCCACCTGCAGCGCAACACGCGAACGCAGGCCGTTCAGCACCAGCGTCTGCTGGGTTTCGGCAAGGCCGATTTCCCAGGGGCTGCCGGCATGCTTGAGCGAGGTCAGCGGCGAAGCACCGGTGCCGCCGTCGAAGCCGGCGACGGTGATATGGTCGGCGCGCGCCTTGGCGACGCCGGCGGCAACCGTACCGACGCCGACTTCGGAGACGAGCTTGACCGAGACATCAGAGGTCGGGTTGACGTTCTTCAGATCGTAGATCAGCTGCGCCAGATCCTCGATCGAATAGATGTCGTGGTGCGGCGGCGGCGAGATCAGGCCGACACCCGGCGTCGAGTGACGGGTCTTGGCGACCGTCGCATCGACCTTGTGACCGGGCAGCTGGCCGCCTTCGCCGGGCTTGGCGCCCTGCGCCACCTTGATCTGCAGCACGTCGGCGTTGACCAGATATTCGGTCGTGACCCCGAAACGGCCCGAGGCGATCTGCTTGATCGCCGAACGCTCCGGATTGCTCGACCCATCGGAGAGCGGCATGTAGCGGTCGGATTCCTCGCCGCCTTCGCCGGTGTTCGACTTGCCGCCGATCCGGTTCATGGCGATCGCCAGCGTCGTATGCGCCTCCCTGGAGATCGAGCCGAAGGACATCGCTCCCGTCGAGAACCGCTTGACGATATCGGCCGCCGGCTCGACCTCGTCGATCGACACCGGCTTGCGGCCGAGCGCCTCGGCGCTCTTAATGTTGAACAGCCCGCGGATCGTGTTCATGCGCAGCGCCGAATTGTTCACCATTTCGGAGAATTCGCGGTAGCGGTCCTCGGCATTGCCGCGCACGGCATGCTGAAGAGCTGCGACCGCATCCGGCGTCCAGGCATGGCTTTCACCGCGCATGCGGTAGGCATATTCGCCGCCGATATCGAGCGTCGTCGCAAGCAGCGGATCCTTGCCGAAGGCGGCGTTGTGGCGGGCGACGGTCTCTTCGGCGATCGCTTCGAGGCCGATACCTTCGATCATCGTTGCGGTGCCGAAGAAATACTTGTCGACCAGTTCCGACGACAGGCCGATCGCATCGAAGATCTGCGCGCCGCAATAGGACTGGTAGGTCGAGATGCCCATCTTCGACATCACCTTGAGGATGCCTTTGCCGACCGCCTTGATGTAGCGGTAGACGATTTCCGAGGCATCGACTTCCTTGGGGAACTCGCCCTTGGCATGCATGTCGAGCAGCGTGTCGAAGGCAAGATAGGGGTTGATCGCTTCGGCACCGTAGCCGGCAAGCAGACAGAAATGATGCACTTCGCGCGGCTCACCGGTCTCGACGACGAGGCCGACCGAGGTGCGAAGCCCCTTGCGGATCAGGTGATGATGCACGGCAGCCGTTGCCAGCAGCGCCGGAATGGCGATTCGATCGGGCCCGATCTGGCGGTCGGAGAGCACGATGATGTTGTAGCCGCCCTTGACGGCCGCTTCCGCGCGCTCGCAGAGCCGGTCGAGCATTTCAGGCATGCCGGCAGCACCCCGCTCGATGTCATAGGTGAAATCGAGCGTCTTGGTGTCGAACCGGTCTTCCGTATGACCGATCGAGCGGATCTTTTCGAGATCGCCGTTGGTCAGGATCGGCTGGCGCACTTCGAGGCGCTTGGCGTTCGCCATGCCTTCATGGTCGAGAATGTTCGGGCGCGGGCCGATGAAGGAGACGAGGCTCATGACGAGCTCTTCGCGGATCGGGTCGATCGGCGGGTTCGTCACCTGCGCGAAGTTCTGCTTGAAATAGGTGTAGAGCAGCTTCGGCTTTTCCGACATCGCCGAGATCGGCGTGTCCGTGCCCATCGAGCCGATCGCCTCCTGCCCGGTCGTCGCCATCGGCGACATCAGGATGCGGGTATCCTCGGTCGTGTAGCCGAAGGCCTGCTGACGGTCGAGCAGAGACACGTCGCGGCGTAGCGCCCGCGGCTCCACCGGCTTCAGCTCTTCGAGGATCAGCTGGGTGCGGTCGAGCCAGCTGCGATAGGGATGCGCGGTGGCAAGCTGCGACTTCACCTCGTCGTCGGAGATGATCCGGCCTTCTTCCATGTCGATCAGCAGCATCTTGCCCGGCTGCAGGCGCCACTTCTGAATGATCTTCTCCTCCGGAACCGGCAGCACCCCGGCTTCGGACGCCATGATGACGCGGTCGTCGTCGGTGACGAGGTAACGCGCCGGCCGCAGGCCGTTGCGATCGAGCGTCGCGCCGATCTGCTTGCCGTCGGTGAAGGCAACGGCAGCCGGCCCGTCCCACGGCTCCATCAATGCCGCATGATATTCGTAGAAGGCCTTGCGTTCGGCGGCCATCGACTGGTTGCCGGCCCACGCCTCAGGGATCAGCATCATCACCGCATGCGCTAGCGAATAACCGCCGCGCACCAGGAATTCGAGCGCATTGTCGAAGCAGGCCGTGTCCGACTGTCCCTCGTAGGAAATCGGCCAGAGCTTGGAAATGTCTTCGCCGAACAGCGGCGAGGAAACCGACGCCTGGCGCGCCGCCATCCAGTTGACGTTGCCGCGCAGCGTGTTGATCTCGCCGTTATGGGCGACCATGCGATAGGGGTGCGCAAGCTTCCACGACGGGAAGGTGTTGGTCGAGAAGCGCTGGTGCACCAGTGCGACCGCGCTTTCGAAACGCGGGTCCGACAGGTCCTTGTAATAGGCGCCGACCTGATAGGCCAGGAACATGCCCTTGTAGACCACCGTCGCCGACGACAGCGACACCGGATAGAAATTGCTCTCCTCGCCGTCGAACTCGTCATAGATGCGGTTGGAGATCACCTTGCGCAGCGTGAACAGCCGGCGCTCGAATTCGTCATTGTTCTCGGCATCCTCACCGGCACCGATGAAGACCTGCACGTGATGCGGCTCGGTAGCGGCAATCGCCGGCGCCTTGGAGAGCGAGGAATTATCAACCGGCACGTCGCGAAAGCCGATCAGGACCTGGCCTTCCTCTTCAATGACGTCCTTGATCACCTTCTTGAAGTGCTCGATCTGCTTTTCATCGCGCGGCATGAAGATATGGCCGACGCCATATTCGCCGGCCGGCGGCAGGGTGATCCCCTGCCCCGCCATCTCCTCACGGAAGAAGCGGTCGGGAATCTGCACCAGAATGCCGGCGCCGTCACCCATCAGAGGATCGGCGCCGACGGCGCCGCGGTGCGTCAGGTTCTCAAGAATGAACAAGCCGTCCTTGACGATCTGGTGCGACTTCTCACCCTTCATATGCGCGACAAAGCCGACGCCGCAGGCATCATGCTCATTGCGGGGATCGTAGAGGCCCTGTTTCTTCGGCAGGCCGGAGGCGGATTTGGACATATTGGCCGTCGCACGCATCTCAGCAGCGGCAAACCGGTCAAATTCCATGGATGGCGTCTTCGTCATCGTCTTTCCTCCTGTCGAAACCCGCGGGCCGCGGGCGGCTTTTCGTCCCGCACCGCAACCCGAAGATAGGTTCGGCGCATGACAGCGCTGTTGCATTGTGAAGATCGCCGCAGACATCTGCTTCTAGGGAAAGCAAACCGTCGCGTTCCGCGCCTGCCATTCGCCTCCGCGCGCCGCCCATCCTGGGGCTTGGCACTCGGAAGAACTATAGCGTGAAAGCCCGCCTGTTCCAGGGCTTTCGGCGCCTCTTCGGCCGCAAAGGCCAAAATAGGACAGCAACACTGTCCTAATTCATCTGCTCTATGCCAGAAAGCATTTGGCTTCGCAAGGGCGTCGGGTCAAAAATCGTCATTTTGCGACGGAAGATTACCAAATCGGTCGCAATCACGAAATAAAATTACGTCAAGTCGAGCCATTTTATTTATTGATTGCGCGGTTCAATTTTCGTGATGGATTATGGGCAATGGCCTTGATCCCGTGAAGGATTGACGTAATGTCCGCTGCGACCCTCCCAACCTGTTTCACTCCCACGGTCTCCGCTATGTTCTTTGCATCCGACAATTGGGCCGGCGCCCACAGATCCATTGCCGAACGCCTGCTGGCGGAATCGGCTGGTTTTGCCCCTGCCTATGGCGCCGGCGACCTCGACAAACAAGTCGAGGCCCGCTTCTGCGAGATCTTCGAACGTGAGGTTTCCGTCTTCTTCGTCGCCACCGGCACGGCCGCCAATTCCCTGTCGCTGGCAAGCGTCCAGCGCGCTGGCGGCATCACCTTCTGCCATTCCGAGGCGCATGTGATCGAGGATGAATGCGGCGCGCCGGAATTCTTCTCCGGCTCCGCCCGCCTCGTTGCCGTCGACGGCGAAGCTGGTAAGATCGATCCGGCGAAACTTTCGGCGAAGATCGCCAACTTTCCCGAGGACGCCCTCCGTCACGGCCGTGCCAGCGCCGTCACCATCACCCAGGCGACCGAGATCGGCACCGTCTATTCCCTGCCGGAGATCGGCGAGATCGCCGCCATATCACGAAAGCGCAACCTGCCGCTCCACATGGACGGCGCCCGCTTCGCCAATGCGTTGATTGCGCTCGGCGCCACCCCGGCCGAAATGACCTGGAGGCGCGGCGTCGACATGCTCTCCTTCGGCGGCACCAAGAACGGCTGCTGGTGCGCCGAGGCGATCGTCTTCTTCGATCCGGAACGGGCGCGCGAAATGCCCTTCATCCGCAAGCGCGCCGCCCAGCTCTTTTCCAAGTCGCGTTTCATCGCCGCCCAGTTCGATGCCTATTTCGAAAACGGCCTCTGGCTCGATCTCGCCCGCCATTCCAACGGCATGGCCGATCGCTTGCGCGCCGGCATCGGCGCCAGCAATGCCGCGCGGCTCGCCTGGCCGACCGCGTCAAACGAAGTCTTTGCCGTCATCAGCAAGAGCGCGGCAAAAACCGCCGAGGAAAGGGGGGCAAAATTCTACGCATGGCCGGTACCCGCAGCAACGCCCGAACTCGTCACCGAAGGCGAAACCCTGATCCGCCTCGTCACCAGCTTTGCGACCACGCAAGCCGATGTGGATGGTTTCCTGAAGTGCCTGACCGCCTGATCGGCCGGGAGGAGCGCCCGCCTGCCGGGCAGGCTCGCGGTGCCGAGGATGGCTCATGCCGACCTCAGCCCCCTCACCTTTTGCAGAATATCGTCCGAAAGTGCGGCGACCAGCGTCTGATCGGCGCCCTTGCGCGGCACGAGCACGAATTCCACGTCCTCCAGCGCCGGCAGCCTTCCAGCAGCGATCTCTTTCAGCCCCGAGGGCGCCATGCTGCGCGGCTGCACCAGCACGCCCATCCCGGCCCGCGCCGCCGCCGTCAGCCCGCTGAGACTGCCGCAAGTGCAGACGATCCGCCACGGCACGCCGTTGCGCCCGAGCGCTTCCAGGGCGATCGCCCGTGTTACGCTCGGTGGCGGGAAAGCAATCAGCGGCAGTGGCCCGGCAGCCAGCAGCCGCTCAGGATCGCGCGCCAGCCAGACGAGCGGCTCGCGATAGACGAGCTTCCCGCGTGCGTCACCGAGCCGGCGCTTGGCAAGCACCAGATCGATGTCGCCATTGTCCTGCATCTCGTAGAGGACGCCGGAGAGCGCCACGGTCAGTTCCAGGTCGACGGACGGGTGCGACCGAACGAAATCTTCCAGCGCCGCCGGCAGCTGGCTGGTGACGAAATCCTCCGAGACGCCGAGCCGCAGGCTGCCGCGCAGACTGTTGCTCTTAAATAGCGACTGCACCTGCCCCTCGATCGAAAGCATGGCGCGCGCATGCGTCAGCAGCGCTTCGCCATCGCCGGTCAACATGACCTTGTGCGTGTCGCGCGCCAGAAGCTTGCGACCGAGCGTCGCCTCCAGCCGCTGAATATGCTGACTGACCGTCGATTGCCCGAGACCCAGCCTTTCTGCGGCGAGCGTGAAACTGCCCATCTGTTCGACAGCGACGAAACTGCGCAATTGCGAAAGGTCCAGCATGACATCCGGTTTCTTGATAACTGTTATTTCTTGCATCCTGGATCATAATGGAGGACAGAACAATATCTAATCTTGTTTTGCCGCGAGACCGCCATGCGCCGCTTTCTGCCCGATAGCTTCACCAGCCTGCTTGTCTGCACCGTCATCCTTGCCTCGCTGTTTCCGGCAAGCGGCACCTTCGCGGCTTATTTCGGCATCGCCACCGATCTCGCCATCGCCGCCCTGTTCTTCCTGCATGGCGCCCGCCTCTCGCGTGATGTCGTTATCTCGGGGCTCCTGCATTGGCGCTTGCATCTCGTCATCCTGCTGACGACCTTCGGCATTTTCCCGCTGCTTGGTGTGGCGCTCGGCTTCATTCCGGACACGATCCTGCCGCAGCCGCTCTATCTCGGCATCCTCTTCCTCTGCGTGCTGCCGTCGACGGTGCAGTCATCCATCGCCTTCACCTCGATGGCCGGCGGCAACGTGCCTGCCGCCATCTGCTCGGCCTCCGCCTCGAATATTTTCGGCATGTTTCTGACCCCGCTGCTCGTCGGCCTGCTCTTTTCCGTCGGCGGCCATGGCGGCTTCTCCCTCGACGCGCTTCAGCAGATCCTGCTGCAACTGCTTGCCCCCTTCATCGTCGGCCAGATCCTGCAGCCCTGGATCGGCGACTGGATTCGCGCCAGGAGGAAGATTCTGATGCCCGTCGACCGCGGCTCGATCCTGATGGTCGTCTATCTCGCCTTCTCGACGGCAGTCGTCGAAGGACTCTGGCATACCTTCTCGATCGCCGATATCGCCGTCGTCATCGTCGCCGACATCGTCCTTCTGGGGATAGTGCTGGTGCTGACGATGTTCGGCAGCCGCCGGCTCGGCTTCGGCAAGGCCGACGAGATCACCATCACCTTCTGCGGCTCCAAGAAAAGTCTCGCAAGCGGCGTGCCGATGGCAAACGTCATTTTTGCCGGCCAGTCGATCGGCGCGATCGTGCTTCCGCTGATGCTCTTCCACCAGATCCAGCTGATGGTCTGCGCCGTCATCGCCCAGAAATACGCCGCCGCCGCGGCCCGCCGTGCAACCGAACAGCAGATCAAGGATGCCGCCAGCCCCGCCTGAACCGCAATAAAGCGAGCGCAATAAAAAACGGCGCCCCAAGCGGAGCGCCGTCCATTTATCCGCACGGGATAACGATCAGCTGTTGACGACCTGCGCCTCGATGGCCTTCGGAGCCTCGACCGGCTCTGCGGCAATCGCGATCTTGCGGGGCTTCATGGCCTCAGGAATATTGCGCAGGAGGTCGATGTGCAGCAGGCCGTTCTTCAGCGAAGCGGCGGTCACCTCGACATGGTCGGCGAGCTGGAAGCGGCGCTCGAAGGCGCGCTTGGCAATGCCGCGATAGAGGAATTCGCCGCCTTCGGCGGTTTCCTCGTTCTTTTCACCCTTCACGGACAGCACATGGGCATGCGCTTCGATCGAAAGTTCGGTCTCGTCGAAACCGGCGACCGCCATGGTGATGCGATAGGTGTTTTCACCGGTGCGCTCGATATTATAGGGCGGATAGGTCTGCGCCTGCTCCGGCTGAGCAAGGCTGTCGAGCATGGTGAACAGCCGGTCGAAACCGACCGTCGAGCGATAAAGGGGAGAGAAGTCTACGTGACGCATGATGTCCTCCTGTGGAAGCGACGTGTTGCGATAAAATGTCCCTGAAACCCCATGTTTGGCGGCCCCGGGGACGGTTGCGCGGGCCCTTCTTGGCACCCGCATCAAGGAGATGGTGATGGGATTTGCGGAGTTCAAGACCTTTTCGGAATCGCCTTGAACGGCCCGTGAACCCCGCATGAACGGCCGGTTCGGAACGCATTCAGACGCAAGCGCCTAGAGATAGCAGCGTCGGGTAAATCTGGTCCCGGCGGCTGAAGTGCATCGTCCCTTCTTCTTCAGCCTCAACCTAGGCCGGCTGCGGGCACCCTCATGCTCCTGCCGGCCCTTTTCTCCCGCCGCTTTGCGGGCACCGCCGCTTTCCAAGCCGGGAGCCATGCGCTATCCCTGATAGCGAAGCAGGCAGCAGCGGCGCATTGGCAAAGTCATGGATCAGGTTCTCTATTCGACGCCCGACAATCCCGCCCCGGAAAACCGCACGGAAGGGTATTTTGAAACCCATGACGGCCACCGGCTGCGTTACGCCGTCTTTCGCTCCGGCGCCCAGGTCGCCAGGGGCACGGTGGTCATTCTCCATGGCCGCAACGAATATATCGAAAAGTACTTCGAGACCATCCGCGACCTGACGGCGAAAGGCCTCTGGGTCGCGACCTTCGATCTGCGCGGCCAGGGCGGTTCTCAGCGGCTGATGAAACGCCGCAATCACGGCCACATCCGCCGCTTTGTCGATTACGAGCACGATCTCGACACCTTCCTCGAAAAGGTGGTGCTGCCGGATACGCGCCTGCCTTTCTATCTGCTCGCCCATTCCACCGGTGGGCTGATCGCGCTGTCGGCCGCCCCTTATCTGACCACCCGCATCGACCGCATGGTGCTGTCCGCTCCCTTCATTGGCCTGACCGGCCAGACGGCCTCGCCCCGTGTCATCCGTGCCCTTGCAGGCACGCTGACCGCTCTCGGCCTTGGTTTCCTGCCGTTGACCTCGAAATTGAAGGAGCCGGACTTCAGCCACAACCCGCTGACCTCGGACGAACAGCGCTTCGACCGCAACGTCGCGATGATGGCGGCTCATCCGGAGCTGACGCTCGGTCCGCCGACAGCCCGTTGGCTCACCGAGGCGTTCCGGACCATAGATCGGGTCACCTCACCCAACCATCTCTTTTCGATCACCATCCCGACCATCGTCATCGCCCCGACGCGCGACGGCGTCGTTCCCTATACGGCGCAGGAGCGGCTCTCGCGCTATTTCCGCGCCGGTCAGCTGGTGCCGATCAACGGCGCCCGCCACGAAATCTTCCAGGAACGGGATATCTACCGCGCCGCCGCGCTCGCCGCCTTCCACGCCTTCATTCCAGGCAGCGATGCCGAGGAAAACCAGGATGTCGCAGCCCTCGGCACGTGAGCCCGGATCAGGAACTGACCGGGGGATCAGCGGAGCTGACCCGGGGATCAGCGCTGCAGCACGGCGATCGCCTGCTCGTAGACCGCCCGGCTGCTGGCGGCGATGATCGAGCCGCCATTTTCCGGCCGGCCGCCGTCCCAGGTGGTGATGATGCCGCCCGCCCCCTCGATGACGGGAATGATGCCGCCGACATCATAGGGCTTCAGCCCGTTTTCGATGACGAGATCGATATGGCCGGCAGCAAGCAGCGCATAGGCATAGCAGTCGCAGCCGTAGCGGAAGAGCCGCACCTGGCTCTCGATCTCCCGATATTTCTCCATCTCCTCGCCGCCGAAGAGATGCGGCGAGGTGGTGAACAGAATGGCGCTGGAGAGCTGGTCGCACTGGCGCGTCACCAACCGCCGTTCGCCCTCCGGCCCGGTATAGATCGAACCGTTTTCGTCGGCGAAATAACGCTCGCCGGTAAAGGGTTGTTCGATCATGCCCATGATCGCCCGACCCTCCTTCTGCAGGCCGATCAGCGTGCCCCACACCGGCACGCCCGATATGAAGGCGCGGGTTCCGTCGATTGGATCGATCACCCAGACATAGTCACGGTCGAGCCCGACATTGCCGTGCTCCTCGCCGAGAATGCCGTGATCGGGGAAATTCTCCTCGATCAGCGCCCGGATAGCGAGCTCGGCAGCCCGGTCGCCTTCCGTCACCGGATCGAACCCCGAGGAAAGCTTGTTGGTGACATCGAGGCCGGAGCGGAAGCGTGGCAGTGTCTCGGCGCGGGCGGCCTCCGCCAGACGATTGAAGAACGAACGGTCAGGAAGCATGGTGACACCATTTGGCTGGCGGGAACGGGGTTTCATAGCGAAACGTGACGGGAATGCAAACGCCGCGGGCAATTTCGGACGAATTGCCCAAAGATATCGCAGCGCAATATATTGCTTGACATTTGTGCAATGCAATAGTAGCGTCGTCCGTACAGTCTTCTGACTGTAAATACCCTCCTTGGGTGTTTCCTCCCTAGACTTAGCCGCGCTGACCAGCGCGGTTCTTTTTTGGCCATTGCGAAAGACGACGGCCACACGAATATCGCCAAATTGAAAAGAAGATTATTCGGCGGCCAGCGCCCGGTCGCCGGCGAACTTTTCGACGTAATCGGCCATCTGCTGCATGAAGGCCGTCACGGCCTCGGCCACCGCGGCGAAATCTTCGCGCTTCTCCAGCGTCACCTCGTCGACATAGATCGCCCGGTTCACCTCGATCTGCAATGCATGCAGGCCGCGCGAGGGGCGGCCGTAATGTTCGGTGATGAAGCCGCCGGCATAGGGCTTGTTGCGGATCGCCGCGAAGCCCATTTCCTCGAGGATGGCGATGGCGGCGCGCGAAAGTTCGGCCGAAGCGCTGGTGCCGTAGCGATCGCCGATGATAAAATCGGGCCGTCCGGTGCAGCCGGCGACGCGCACATTGCCGGGCATCGAATGGCAATCGATCAGCACGCCGAAGCCGAACTGCACATGGGTACGGGCGATCAGCCGGCGCAGCGCCGCATGGTAAGGCTTGTAGACCGCCTCGACCCGATCCAGCCCCTCCTGCACCGGCAGGCGCCGCGCATAGATCTCCATGTTCTCGGCGACGATGCGCGGAATGGTGCCGAGCCCGCCGGCGACCCTCAGCGAGTTGACATTGGCATAGGGCGGCAGCAGCCCGTCGAACATCCTGGGATCGAGCTCGTAGGGCTCGCGGTTGACGTCGAGATAGGCGCGCGGAAAGTTGGCGGCGAGAAGCGGAGCGCCGAGGGTGACGGCCGAACCGAAGAGCTCATCGACATAGTGATCCTCGGAACGCCGGATGGCGATGCCTTCGAGCCTCGACTGGGCGATGAATTCCGGTGGATAAATGCGGCCGCTATGGGGGGAGTTGTAGACGAAGGGAATGGTCTGCGACACGGGCTCATGGACTTCAAAAAGCTCGTATTCGCGGATTTCCGGCACTTTCTGCCCTCTTTACCATGTCATGAACTGACTGCTTCGGCCATGTTGCCAGTTGCCCGCCCTCAAGTCCATACTATGTAGAAGGGATGGCAATCACGCACAGGCAATTCACCGGTTGTTTACCGGGCAAAGACTAGTGTAAACGGCTGGCACCCACCCAAAACCTATTGATCAGCGGTCTGGATTGATGACTCAGAAGATACTTCTCGCCGAAGACGACAACGACATGCGCCGCTTCTTGGTGAAAGCGCTGGAAAAGGCCGGTTACAAGGTCCTTTCCTATGATAATGGCGCCAGCGCCTATGACCGGCTGCGCGAGGAGCCGTTTTCCCTGCTGCTGACCGATATCGTCATGCCCGAGATGGACGGCATCGAACTGGCGCGCCGCGCCACCGAACTCGATCCCGACCTGAAGGTCATGTTCATCACCGGTTTTGCCGCCGTGGCGCTGAACCCTGATTCGAAGGCGCCGAAGGATGCCAAGGTCCTTTCCAAGCCCTTCCACCTGCGCGACCTCGTCGACGAGGTCAACAAAATGCTTGCCGCATAAGGCTTGTCTGGCGGTGCGTCACAAAACTGAAAAAAGCCTATTGACGGCTCCAAAGGTTTTGTGATCTATGCGCCGCCATCGGATGGGCGTGTAGCTCAGCGGGAGAGCACTACGTTGACATCGTAGGGGTCACAGGTTCAATCCCTGTCACGCCCACCATCCAGATTGCTTGACCTAGAAGGCCTTTCGAGAAATCGAGAGGCCTTTTTACATCACGGCTTGCGGGTGTGATCCACCTGCCCCATTAGGAGTTTCAGACTTGGCCCAGGTCATCAAACGACGCAAAACTCTTGTGGTTTCCAACGACAAGATTTCCCTGGCAAAAGGTGTCAGCCTTCCTGAGGGACGCTACCCCGTCACTGCCGAGTACGTCGTCTCCCATATGCGCGGCAGACCGGTCGAGCAGGCCGGCCGGATCATGCTTCACCTGACGCGTCAGAACCTCCTGGACTACGGTGTCGATCTGACCGGCAGCGCGATGTTGGGCAGTGATATCGATGTGAGCGGCAATGTCGCCCGCAAGGAAGCCACCCTGGAGTGAATTCTTGGGGTACAGGTGTCGTCACCGCGTCAAGGCCGCAATTCAGGCCGAGAACACCGCCCCAATCACGTCGCTGAACAATGCGAGTACCTGACCTTCCAGCGCACGGCCGGTTCGCCGGCGCAGACAGAGGGTGGGAGATTTTTCGCACCGGCGGCCGCCGCACACACGGCAAATTGGTAAGAGGGCAGATAACGAAAGCGTCGCGATCGAGCAGTCGGTTGCCACATTCGCTCATAAACCAGCGGGCGACGTCGGCAGTGTAGATCTTTGCGATGGTCGTCTCAATCTTCCGGCCCGACTTGAATAGCGCCGTGTCAAGCGCCTGACGGCGCATGCTGATGTGCATCAGTTTGCGCCGCGCTGGCCGGCCGGCATCGGACACGAATACGGAAAGCTCGCCAACCCGATACCGCCGGACTCGAACCCTGAGCCGAGGCGGCCGCAAAGCCTCGAACCGGGCATCGATGGCAGCAAGCCGTGACTTGACCTCCGCCTCGGGTAAGGTCTCGCACGGCAGAACATCGGCTGCCGGCGCAAGCTGGCTGGCAAATTGCGCCTGCGCAATCTCTTCGGGGTGGCGGGCATGAGTGAGATACTTAACCGGCAAGTCGCCCAGCCAGTCTCTCCGCTGGGCTATCGCCAGCGCTTTGGCACGCCGTTCGCCATATTGATTGACGGAGAAGCGTCTTTGCTTCTGACCTGCGTCGGTCAGAAGCGTCGCCTGCCAGGCAATACCCGAGCGGTCTTCTACCCGGCGCACCCCGGAAATTCCGCTCTGATTGTTCCTGCGCAGCCGTACTGCCTGTTCGTGATTGGTCTTTGGCGGTAAGGCGGAGATCACCTCATCCCGATAAGCCTCCGCCTGGACCAGGCTCGCTTCAGTGAGCCGTAGACGCTGTCCTTGAACAGGCGCGCGATCCGCTGCCCTTGCCGGCTTAGATTTACCCACCAGCCGGCGCCGCGGCGTTCGTTGGCCTCTTCACGCGAAATTCCATAGATGCCGCCGCGGTCTCCGGTTACCTCTCTGCTACTTGTCCTGAATTTTGCTTCGGCCGTCCGCGGCGGCATTTGTGCAGGTCCTCCAGACGCCCGTGCGCCAGTCCGTCACGCAGCAGCCGCCGGAGAAAAACGCACATCTTCCTGCGCGTTGAGACTTATCCCTGGAGTCGGCTCAAGGGATCCGGACAAGATATCGCCCTCCGGCGTGAACAGGAAAGCGTTGTCGTCCCTAATATCCCGACCGACATCGACAACCACCGGCATCCCCAGAATGTTCGAGAGGCGAGACAATTTGCTGGTCACGTCCTCCTTTTGGTACAGGTAGATGTTCAGCTTCGTGGCAAACGTTTTACGTTCGAGCAGCCAGCATTCCGCCACGGAATACTTGTCGATGAAGTCGACGAACGACCTGGCCGCATCTCCTCCGTCGAACACGGCCGGGCTCGGCACGCCGAACGCGTCGCAAAACGCAGCCTCCAATTCTGCCAAGCCGGGCTTGCCGTCGACATAGACATCCGCCACGGGGCCGTCGTAAACCAGACTTACTTTTTGCATTTGCGCCAAAGCTCCATGACGGTGTCGATTGCGTCCTGATCCAAGATGCCCTTTTTCTTCATGGCCTGGGCGAATTTCTGAGCGTTTTCCGGCGAGTTTCCGTTCAACTGCTGGATAAGCTGGTGCTGGGGACGCGAGAGATCAACAATACCCGGCCCGCTTACGGGATGCAGCGACCCGTTGTGCATGCCGTAGCCGCGGCCGTTGACGCTCCAGGTCTCGCCCGTCTTCTGCACCTTGCCGGCAATGATGTCGTCCAGATCGCGGTTGATGGCATCCTTGTAATCGGGGTCGATCATAGAATTGCGTTCCTTGGTCGGATCTCCACCTTTCGTCCTGCACGGATCATGCCGGCGAACCGGCTTCTTCAGGGAAGAGCAATTGCCGCTGCAATTGTTTCTCTGCCGCGCGGCGTTCCCTTGCTGGTCAGCTCTTTGTTGCGCCTGCCGGGGCTGCGCCGGCGGTTTCGGCGGAGCCGGTCGCGGCGCGGGCGGGCGCGGTACAGGCGGACGGCGCACACCACCCTTCAAAAGCTGGAGAATGAGTCTGAGAAGACCGCCCATCAGCCGATCCTGCTCCAGATATTCTCCCAATCATCACCGGCGGCCCGCTCGAGGTCCAGCAATAGGTCGTCAATCGCGTCGTCCGGATGCTTTGAAGGAAGCCGGAAATAGTCACGCGCCTCGACACTGTCCTGAATGCCGCCATTCGTGATCGACATCAGATAGGCCCATTTCATATGCGCTCGCTCCGAAGCCAACCCTAGCCGCGTTCCCGATGCCTCATAGGACAGGACCCGGTCCATCAACTCGGCATCGGTCAGTTCCGCCGTCGCCGGATCGACATCGCGTAGATAGGCCGTCACCTTGCGGCGGGATGCCTGCATGCGGGCATCCTCGATCATTGCGATCATGTCCCGATCCAGACGCAGCTGGCCGCGGCCTTCAAACGCCCTGCCGGCTGGCCTGCGCGCACGCTTGACGCCTCCGCCCCAGATCGGAGCGGGGGCGAAGAAAATCTGGTCGGCCGGACCGAACAGCCTCAAGGCACGCTCCTCGTCCAGGACCGGAAAGACCTGCATCATCACGTTGGGATCGGCGTGGCGAAAGATCACCATCTCGCCCGCATCGGCGCGTTGGTTGGCGGTCTCGGCAGTATTTTCCTCTGCGGCAGCCTCAATTTCCGCCCTGCCGCCGTCGAACACGTCAGAAGCCGGACCGCGCGGAATAACAACGCGATTTATGCTACGCAAATGGCGGAAAAGAGCTTCCGCCGTCATGGTCTCGTCGCCGACCCAGAACACGATGGCAGAACGCCGATCCGCAATTCTCAGCAGCGCTTCAATCCGGCTAGCCTGGTCAGGGGTAGGTGGCGCACCGGAAACGGTCAGCATTCCGCCGCCGGACGGATCGCCGGCTTTGAGGTTGGTCATCATCCTGTCGGAGAGTCTAGCCGCCCGCGCCTGCAGCGCCTCGTCTGAGAGATCGTTATCGCGATCATCAGGAGGAACCGCGTCCTCGCTCAGCTTGAACAGCGCCGGTCGCGAAGGGTCGACGAGCCAGGGCCCACCGACCACAATCGCGTAGTCCCCGCCAGCATGGCGATAGAGCGGGCGATGTAGAACGTCCGCCTCCCTCAGCATGGAAGGAAGGTTGTCGAACCGCGCACCATCCAAAACGGCGAAGAGGCGCCGGCCCGGTTCCGTGGCGATGTCGCACAAACGCGCCAGCAGCGCTTGGCTCGCATTCGACAGGTCCTGGCCGTCCACCTCCGGCTGTGGGTCGATCATGATCATCCTCTGACGGTGGGCATGGACTGCGCCGCCATGCTGGTCTGGCAGGACGTGCCGCCGCTTGCACTGGCGCCGGCGGGGCCGAGGGCCTTGTCGCCGATGAATACATTGGAAGAACCGGTCTGTACCTGGCCACCGCAATCGATGGCATCACCGATGCGCCCCGCCGGCTTGCCATTGATGAAGACGGATGCGGAACCAGCCGCCAGCTTTCGGGGGTGAGCCGGCTGCGGGCAGGCGGGGCAGCCGTGCGGCACGTAAGCATCGCCAACCCGCATCAAGGGACGGTCGTTGACATACACGTCCGGGCTGCCGCCGGTTGCCGGCGTCGGCGGGAAATGGCACGAATGGGCCGATCCAATATCTGCTCTACGATGGGCTGGTGGCATGGATCGAGTTCCCTTGGGCTGAGGCGAATACGCGCCGTGCGATGACAAACATGATTACTGCTATGACCGCTTGTAGGAAGGTCGCCAGCACGTCGAGCAGTTGGCTTAAAACGATGCGGGCGACTACAAAACCGTTTGGTTTGAAATTCGTCATTCCCAATTTCTTGACGAGGTGGGTTCGACATGATCACCGAAGACGCGCCTGAATTTGCTCGTTGGTCATCTGCAGCATTCACATTCGCGGTTCAGTTGAAATCTCAAAAGCCTAGCGAGTGAATTGGACTTGCAAAAACGTCCCGCAGAGCCGAAAGCAGGATGAATATAAAAAGTGCAACGATGAAGAGACCCCACGCCATTAGATCATAACGCACAGTTTTTCTTAGGATAGCAAAGTACGAACGTAGAATTCTCTTCATCTCCGCTTACCGCTTACCGTTCATGGTGTCAGACTGCGCACTTCACTGCGGTAGCCCCCAAGGGATTTGCCAGCCAGGAATAAGGGGCTCCGGATTTTGTATTTCGTTCGGCCAGATCGTTGGAAGAGGAAGCTCGTTGGGGATCAACTCATTGATGTTAGGTAGCCTCCAACTGTTGTCTTCGCTCTTGGCCTCCTGCCCTCCTATTTCGGCGATCAAGCGTTTTGCCTCTGCGACATAATCCATCGCAAACTTGTCGGCCAACCAGTTTAGAAACTGGAGTTCGGGATCCGCAAGCCGGATGGCATCTGGATGATCTCTGAGAATATTGCGAAGGGCCGCCACCTGTTGCGCACCAAGCTCGCTTGTCATCGTCACGCCTTCTGCACTTCCGGTTACGAAAGCGTGAATGTAAGACGCCACCTGATTATCATGTCTCTGCTGCTTCAGGATGTTGTGTGCAACACGCACCGCGGCGCCGACCTGTGCGAGGAGGAAGATAACGGCTGCAGTTGCCGGGCTCGCCAGTTTTCCGCCTAAAGTGTAGACGGGACCAGAAACGAAAATGCCGCCAGCCAACCGGCTACCAAACCCAACCAAGAACTTACCTCGCAGCTCCGTCTGTTGCCACAGCAAATAAAGCTGCATCTCAATGCGAATTTGCTCTCTCGTCTGACCGTTCCATGCCACGCCGAGAACTTGGTCGATCTTTCCGGCGTGAACTCTTGCCCCGGAACCATAGGTATCGAATTGTCCCTCAAGGGCCATGATCCATAAAATTGCGATCATCACGTCGGTCGGGTGACTTGCAAATCCTTTGACGGCGGCTCCCAGGTACTCGCCAACTTGATCCAAGATTGGCGCGGGCAATCCTCGAGCAGCCTCGATGATAAAATCGTCACCATCGTAGGTCGTGGTGATCCGCGATCCGTTTTCTCGAACAATCATAATGCCCGACATCGTGGATCTCCTAGTTCAGGTCTATTCTCTTGGCTTGGACGGTATACTCTGCCCCTGCCTTCGACCGGATTGTTTCACTTGCCTCAATCTCAAGATAGGTTCCTTTGATGCGAATACCGCCATCTTCCGAGACCATAATGTAGCCGTCTCCCGCCTGCAGCTTAACAAAAGAGGCAGACACGATATTCACGCCTTTGTGGGCGGACAACGAGGCCGCCGCGTGAGCGCTGATTTCGACACCCTGGGCAGTCATTAAGGTAATGGGGCCACCAGACTGGAGTATTGTCGCTCCTATACTGTTCATCACCAAGGACGTGCCCGTGCTCATGAAGACGTTTCCCTTCGCCGTCACGCGAAAGTCTCCTGTCGTTCCGGGAGCTAGGCCGGAGAGAAGATGGAAACTTGGCATGAACCTCTGTAAGAAATCGTCTGAGAACGCCAATCCGCTAATCATGCCAGCGGACAAACCGCCCATGCCGACCGTTATATTGTAGTCCTTGGCGACGCGGAGCGATTTCGTATAGCCGACGACTTCGGTGCTCTCGCCGTGAATAACTTCTCCGACATTTCCGCCGATGTTCCTTGCTACATTATGCTTTACGCGGATGCTCATGTCCTTCTGAGCATGCATATAGATTTCTTCTCGTCCAGCCTCGTCCTCGAAGCGTAGTTCGTTATGTCCATGTCCTTTGTGGGTATTTGTCCTAAATACACTCCGCGTCTTGTTCGCCGGCAGGTCGTAGGGCACCGCATTGGCCGGATTCGGTACGACGCCTGTTACCAGCGGCCGGTCGGGGTCGCCGTCGACGAAGGCGACCATCACCTCCATGCCGATGCGCGGGATGATCTGCCCGCCCCAGGTCGAACCTGCCCAGCTCTGCGCCACGCGCACCCAGCAAGTGTCGGAGCCGTCCTTCTTCGCCTTGCGATCCCAGGGGAACCACAGCTTGATGCGGCCGTACTGGTCGGGATGGATTTCCTCGCCGGAAGGGCCGGCGACGATCGCCACCTGGGTGCCTTCGATGCGCGGCCGCTTCGTCTCGCGGTGCGGCGTCATCGGCACGCGTGACGGCACGGCCTCGAAGGTATTGGTGTATTCCGGCTCGTTGCTGTTGGTCTCGTAGGAGCGGTCGACGACGGTATGGGTCGTCTTCACCACCACATGCTCCTCGTAGACGTGGTCGGGATGAGCGACCTCGTAGGGGGTGAAGCGGCGTCCCGCCTCCAGGATGCGGGATGTCGAGCCGCCGAAGACCCGGTCGTGATCGGCTTCGGAAGCCTGCATCCTCAGTTTTTCCGCCCGCTCCGCCTCGGCGACGGAGGAAATGCGCGCCGGATATTCGTAAAGCTCGCGTTTGGTCGCTTCCGGCATCTGCACCAGCGACGGCGTCATCGTGCCCGGCACCATGCGCGGCGTTTCGAAGTTCCAGTCGGCACCGGCACGCTGGCCCGGCACATAGGAGTAACGCCGGCTCCACTCGGTGATGTGGTTGCGGTCGGCCGAGCCCTGCGCCAGGCGAACCCGGACCTCGCCCTGTGCCGAGGGCGACGGGCCGAGCCAGGATTGGGCGCTGTCGGCCACATGCAGCTTGTGTTTGCCGTCCTCGTGGGAGAACCAGTAGAACAGGCCGTCCTCTTCGAAACGGCGGGTGAGATAGGCGAGATCGGTTTCGTTCCACTGCACCGAATAATGCTGCGGCGGCGGTGGCGTGATCACGCCGGAGGTGTCGGGTGCCGGGATGCCGTGTTCGGAAAACAGCGTCTCGACGATATCGACCGAGGTCTTGTCCATCCAGATGCGGCAGTCGGAGCGGCGCGACAGCAGCCACATCTGCGGCCGCAGCACCATGGAATAGGACCTGAGGCCGCGGGTGATCGGCGGCCCCTCGTTGAGTTCGGTCACCAGACCGTTGAACGGCCGGCGCACGGCGCCCTCGCCATCGCCCTGTTGCACTTCCACGGAGACATCCATCAGCCGGCCGATCAGTTCCTCCGGCTTGACCGACGGCTTCTTGGTGCGGGCCGAAAGCTTGATCTCAAACAGCGAGGAGATACCTTCCTCGATCGTCACCCGCTCCGGCAGAAGCTGGTCCTCGCCGAGCGGCGAGACGATCTTCAGGATTCGGTTCGCCTGGATGAAATCGGCGGCGAGGGACTGCAAATCGTCCATGAGGACCCCAATACTCTTCAAATCCGACAAAGGCTCCACCGAAAAACGGAGCAGAAAATGCACGCCATGTTTGTGCGATCAACATAGTTGCAAGCGTAAAGACGTCAAGCTTGAATGGCCTCGGTCGACTCAGACAGGTCCGTGTCCGGATAAGATGTCAGAAGCGCGTCGAGGACGGCCAGCGCACGATCCTTCAGCCCAGCAGCTCGCGTGCCGCGCAGGCGTCGCGTAAAACCTTCCATTTGTTGGCGGTCTGGCCCTTGCGAAGGTCTGCGATGTCGAGCTGACCGGCAGCGCGATGGTGGGCAGTGATATCGATGTGAGCGGTAATGTCGCCCGCAAGAAGCCACCCTGGAGTGAGTTCTTGGGGCATAGGTGATAGCCCCGCGTCAAGGAGGCGATTCAGGCCGAGAACACCGCCCCAATCACGTCGCTGAACAATGCGAGTACCTGACCTTCCAGCGCACGGCCGGTTCGCCGGCGCAGACAGAGGGTGGGAGATCTCTCGCACCGGCAGCCGCCGCCCTTGTTTCCGCCGCCCTCGCCTTGCCGGCCTTTGCCGCGCCTGCCTCCGCGCCTGAGACACTTCCCGGCACCGCCAGCGTCATTACGCTTTCCGGCAAGCGCGCCAAACTGGTCGTCGCCACTCCTCTCTCCCCGGCAGCTTATTAGCCATCCCCGGATTCGCACAGACCGCGGTTATGGCGCGCGCGCATATGAGGACATGCTTACGCGAGCACGAATTGCATATTGTTTTCGTGGCTCAGCCCACCGTTGTTCACGGCGAGATTTGCGACAGGCACGTGACAGATTCGTGACAAAACACGTGTTATTTCAGCAACATAGCAGCGCCAGCCTGCTGTCATGATCGATATCGTTATTGCGGCGCAATATCGCCTATGTAACTACCGCGGCGAGGCAGGCACCTGGTCAAAAAGGCGCCGCTTCGCTCACACGGGGTGAAGATCCGTAGGGACTGCCGATGGCAACGGTCTTCATCCTCTCGCATCTGAACTGGAGGTTATTCCATGAACATCAAGAGCCTTCTTCTCGGCTCCGCTGCTGCTCTCGCAGTAGTATCCGGCGCTCAGGCGGCTGACGCTATCGTTGCTGCCGAGCCGGAACCGGTTGAATATGTCCGCGTCTGCGACGCTTACGGCACCGGCTATTTCTACATCCCGGGCACCGAAACCTGCCTCAAGATCAACGGTTATGTCCGTTTCCAGGTTGACGTTGCTCCGAACGCCAGCTCGATCGGCGCCAGCGGCGGCGGTTCCGTTGCCAACGACTCGGACTGGGATGCTCGTACGCGCGGCCAGGTTCAGTTCACGGCTAAGAGCGACACCGAATATGGTCCGCTGACCGGCGTTATCGTCATGCAGTTCAATGCTGACAACGCTTCGGCCCAGCAAGCCAAGCTCGACTCCGCTTACATCGACATCGCCGGCTTCCGCGCCGGTCTGTTCTACAGCTGGTGGGACGACGGCCTCTCGGGCGAAACCGACGATATCGGCTCGCCGGTCACGCTGCATAACTCCATCCGTTATCAGTACGAAACCGACGCCTTCTACGCTGGCATCAGCGTCGACGAACTGGAAGACAGCCCGTTCTACAACGGCGAAACCGCCAACAACGTCGGCGTAGCCGTTGGTCTCGGCGGCAAGGCTGGTGCGTTCAGCTACCAGATCACGGCCGGTTACGACACCGACAACGAAGAAGGCGCCGTCCGCGCTATGGGTACGGTTGCCGTCGGTCCGGGCACGCTCGGCCTCGCAGTCGTCTACGCATCCAACCCGAACGCCTACTACAACAAGGCTGAATGGGCTATCGCTGCCGAATACGCCATCAAGACAACTGACAAGCTGAAGATCACCCCGGCTGTTCAGTACTACGACAACTACGGCGTCACTGCCGGCGAGTTCAACGACGACGTCAGCGCCTGGAAGGCCGGCGTAACGATCGACTACCAGATCGTTGACAACCTCTCCACGAAGATCTCGGTCCAGTACCTCGATCCGGACAATGCCGACGACGTCACCTCGGGCTTCTTCCGCCTGCAGCGCGCGTTCTAATAAAAAGGCTGCCGGCTAGTCTAGACCGGCAGCCGCAAATTCCTGATCCGACTGACCTCCGATCGGGAAAGAATGGGTCTGGACTTCCCTGCCTGGACCCATTCCCCCTGATCAGACAGTGCAATCAAGACGGCAGGCGCTCAACGAGTGCCTTGCCACCGTCAGATCATGCCGGCTTGTTGTCGATAGCTGACAGCTACGCCATTGCCGAGCCTTCCGGCCAGCAAGCCCAACGGGCTTTTCACGTATTTGCCGTCGATCGCTGATCCCCCGCAGCCGGTGAGAATCTTATGCCGCGGGAATGGCGGAACCAAATTCGAACACAGAACCATGCCATGGCGAATCGAGGATGAGGCAGTGATTCGCCTCGCCAGCACATGGGGTTTGAAATCGAAATGAACTTATCCGCGCTTGCAGCCGCCGCATTTTTGTCCGCCGCCTTTGCCTTGCCGGCCACCGCCGCGCCGGCCTCTCCCGCAGAAACTTTTCCCGGCGCGGCCGGCGTCATTACCCTGTCCGGCAAATGCGCCAAGCTCGTCGTCGCCAAATTCGACGCCACCAAGGGCTGCAAGAACGAGCTTGCCAGCGTTACGCTGGCCAACGGCTCGGTGACGTTCATCTTCACGTCGGATGGCAAGGCGCTCGGCTTCCAGGGCGACGGCGCCGGGATCAAGCCCGCCTCCAATGGCAATGCCCGCCTGCCCCTCAGCCTCGTCACCACAGGCGTCGGCAACAAGATGACCGGTCAGGTCAAGGTCGCCGGCTTCTGCACCTTCGGCAATCCCTACGCCGGCAAGCCGATCGCGATCGAATGCACGGCCGAAAGCAAGGATTCCTCCTTCGCCGGCAGCTTCCGCACTGGCGGCAAGCTGGTGAAAAAGGGCAAGTAGCGAAGATCAGGCGCACCAGGCGCCGCCCGCGCCCGGCTTGCGCGCCAGCCCCTCGTTGATCAGCTGCGCTCCGAAAGAACGGCCATCGCGCGAAACGACGCGCGGGGCGCCGGAAGACTCGGTCTTGCCTGCCGCATTCATGGTGAAGGGTCCGGCGTTCAGCAGCCCCAGCAGCCGCGACTTGGCGGCAAAGGCGATCCTGCGCTCGTCATCGCAGCGCGCCCGGTCGACGATCGGACTTGCCATATCGGCGATGACGATCTTCTCGCCCTTGTACCAGAAGACGCCGCCGTCGCCGACGCAGTTGATATGGGCGCCCTGGCCGCAATAACCGAAGGCGGCCGTTCCCGTTTGTGCAGCCCCGGGAGAAACCGCGGTCGGAACCGCCTTGACCGGCTGGATGGCCGGTGTCGGGATGGCGGCCGGCGGCAACGATTGCGGCGTGACCGGTGCCGTTTTCGGCGTCGGCGCGGCAAGCGCCACCTGCTTCGGCGGAACATCCCTCCTGGCAACAGGCCTCGGCTCCGCCGTTTCCCGCGTGGCCGGCGCCGATTGGCGGGCAAGCAGCGGCTGAATGCTCTTCCAATGATCGTGAGCAAGAATGCCGCCGATCGCGGCAATGCCGATCACCGCCCAGGGCAGCAATCCGCCGCCGCCGCTGCGCGCCCTGCTCTTTCCTCTCGCCGGCGCCTTGCGGCGGCCGCGTGTCGCTGTCTTGGCCATCTGTCCGATTCCCGTGAGGCCGCAATTATCGCCGGCCAATCCTTTCCGAAAGGTTGGCGCGGCGACAGGATGATGCTTGTGCCGCTGATCTTTTCCTGACACGGCATCGGCGCTCCGAGCACATTTCGGCTGCAACTCCGCGCGGGGCGCCGCTCGGGACGAGCATCGATAGACAGCAAAACGCCCGGCATCATGCCGGGCGCCGGTCTTGCTACAATGGCCCGCCGCTCATTCGGAGCGTGCGGCCGAAGGATCGTTTTTCCCAACCGATGCTGAGCCTTGAATGGACGAAGCAAGCGGCGTTTGACGTTTGCCGATATCGATGCGCTCATCCGCCGCCTCGCGTATCGCCTGCCATTCATTTTCATGCCGGATGGCGATATCGCGGGGCACAAAGTTGATCGTCATATGTTTGTCATCCTGTTTCGAAAAATCAGCTGCCAGGCGCCGAAGAAGCCGTTGGAATAGGCGCTATTTCTTGGTTTCCGCGTGGCCCTTGAGGTCGGGACCGCCTTTGGAAAGATCTGCGCCGGTCACATGCGCCGGCACGTGGATGTCATGAATGACGCCAGGCGTCAGCGTCAGGTCGACATGATGCGGCGGCAGCACCTGCGCCTTCTGCATGCGGTTCGGCTTCGCCCGCTTCATGCGGTCGGATGCCTCCGTGCGTTTGTCGGGAACATGGGTCGAAGTGTGCATCATCGGCCTCCTTTTCAGCTCAACCAGGGTCTAACGAGCGGGCGTCGGGATGGTTCCCAAAAAAACTGACAATCTCCCGGCAATGACCGGCTTGACTGAGCCGGGAAGTTGATTACCTAGAGCCTGTCCGCAGCCTTCCAGACATCGGCTGCGAACAATGTTTGGTGCCGGGCCCCTCTGGCGAGAGTTTTTACGGCGCTCTCGTGATGTCGGTACCGCCTGCAGCTTAGCCGGCGGATTTTTCATCGATGAAAAAACTCACCATGCCTTGCCAGCATGCCCGTTGTGGCATGCCGCGTTTTTCGCTCTCCAGCCTCTCCAAAAAGATTTGCGGCTGTGAGGTGCGGCCATGAATCAACCTGCAACCCATGAATCCTCGCTCGGCTATTTCCGCTGGGCTTTCATCGTCACTGCTCTCGGCCTTATTCTCGGCGCCGTGCTCGGCTGGCAGACAACCGGCACCATCGGCGGCATGGCGACCGTCTTCTTCATCTGCACCGTGCTTGCGGTACTCGAGATCTCGCTCTCCTTCGACAATGCCATCGTCAATGCCAACAAGCTGAAGGAGATGACGCCGCTCTGGCAGAAACGCTTCCTCACCTGGGGCATCATCATTGCCGTCTTCGGCATGCGCATCGTCTTTCCGCTGGCGATCGTCGCGATCGCGGCACGGATCGGCCCCTGGGACGCGCTGGTGCTGGCTGCCCGCGAGCCCGCAGAATATGCCCGCATCATGAACGATGCGCATCTGCCGATCGCAGCCTTCGGCGGCACCTTCCTGATGATGGTCGGCCTCAGCTATTTCTTCGACCACGAGAAGAAAATCCATTGGCTTCGCGGCCTGGAAAAAGTGATGGCGCGCTCAGCGACCATCAGGGGCATCGAGATCGCCTTCGTGCTGGCGCTGATGCTTGTGTTCTCCTGGCTGATCGGCGGCGAGGAAGCCAGCGTCTTCGTCCATTGCGCCATCTACGGCCTGCTGACCTTCCTGGCGGTCGAGGTCGTCGGTGAGCTGCTCGATGCCTCGCAGCAGACGATGAGCGCTGCCGCCAAGGGCGGTCTCGGCGCTTTCATCTATCTGGAGGTGCTGGATGCCAGCTTCTCCTTCGACGGCGTCATCGGCGCCTTCGCCCTGACGCAGAACCTCTTCGTCATCGCGATCGGCCTCGGCATCGGCGCCATGTATGTGCGCTCGATGACGATCATGCTGGTGGAGAAGGGAACGCTTGCCGAATACCGCTATCTCGAGCATGGCGCCTTCTATGCCATCCTGATCCTCTCGGTGATCATGTATGCGCAGACCCTGGTGCACATCCCCGAGGTGATCACCGGCCTCGGCGGCGCGGCCCTGATCGGCCTGTCGCTCTGGTCATCCATCCGCCACAACAGGCGCGCGCGGGTGGAAGATCACGCCCCCCGGCAGGAAGAACTTCACGCCTGACGATAGAGCATGCCGCGCAAAAGCGTGCGCGGTTTTGCGACGACGACATGCGTGAAACAAAGGCTTGAAGCGCGACGCGCTTCAAGAAGCCGCAGCGCCTGGCGTTGCGGCCCGTTGAACAAAATAAAGCCCGCGACCATCCGGTTGCGGGCTGTTTCATTCATGCATGCCTTGAAGGTCTTAGCGGGTGACCTGACCGAAGGAGGCCGGGTCGATGCCGAGTTCCCTGAGGTCGCGGGCGCGCGGCCGGCGGCCGGCTTCGACAGCGGCGCTGACCGCGTTTGCGGCGCCGAGCACGGCAAATGCACGGCCAAGGAAACCGGTGCGGATGGAACTGCGGATAGCGGACATTGTGTTTTGCTCTCGTTCTGTGATTGACCACCTGCAAATGGGGCCGCCCGTCCTCCAGGACAATGCACGTAAACTCATCTCAGCCATGCAAAAAGAAGAGGCCGGCGCATGTCTCCATGGCCGGCCTTGAGGCAGGGGTAAGTTTGTCTTTTTAGTCTTCGTTTGCCGCCAGCTGCGCAAGCACCTGTCCCCGGCCGCGCAGCCGCAGGATCAGCGGGATGAGGAAGGCGGCCGCTGCAACAATGAGAAGGCCTGCCGCGATCGGTGACATCACAAGCGTCGTGACGTCGCCCTGGCTGATCGCCAGTGCCCGGCGCAGCTGCTGTTCGGCAAGCGGCCCGAGGATCAGGCCGACGACCGTCGGCGCAATCGGATAGCCGAAGAGCCGCATCACGTAGCCGAGCAGGCCGAAAGCCAGCAGCATGCCGAGTTCGAACACCGACGGATTGGCGCCGATCGTCCCGAGCGTCGCAAACAGCAGGATGCCCGCATAAAGCCACGGCTTCGGAATGGTCAGCAGCCGCACCCAGAGCCCGATCAGCGGCAGGTTCAAGACCAGGAGCATGGCATTGGCGATGAGCAGGCTGGCGATCAGGCCCCAGACGAGCTGCGGGTTGGTGGCGAACAGCAGCGGTCCGGGCTGCAGCCCGTATTGCTGGAAGCCGGCCAGCATGATCGCCGCCGTCGCCGTCGTCGGCAGGCCGAGCGTCAGCAGCGGCACCAGCGTGCCGGCCGCAGATGCGTTGTTCGCCGCCTCCGGGCCGGCCACGCCTTCAATCGCGCCATGACCGAACTCCTCGGGGTTCTTCGCCAGCCGTTTTTCGGTCGCATAGGAGAGGAAGGTGCCGATTTCGGCGCCGCCCGCCGGCATGGCGCCGATCGGAAAGCCGATCAGCGTGCCGCGCAGCCAGGCTTTCCACGAGCGCGCCCAGTCCTGCGCGTTCATCCAGAGCGAGCCCTTGACGGCTTCGACCTTATCCTCCGCCCGGTTGCGCTGCGCGGCGATATAAAGCGTCTCGCCGATCGCGAACATCGCCACCGCGAGCGTCGTCACCTCGATGCCGTCAAGCAGGTCGGGTATGCCGAAGGAAAGCCGCGCCTGCCCTGTCTGCTGGTCGATGCCGACCATGGCAAGGGCAAAGCCGATGAACAGCGAGGTCAGTCCCCGCAGCGCCGAATCGCCGAAAGCCGAGGAGACAGTGACGAAGGCGAGCACCATCAGCGCGAAATATTCGCGCGGCCCGAAGACCAGCGCCAGCTTGACGATATAGGGCGCGATGAAGGCGAGCCCGAGTGTCGCGAGCAACCCGGCAACGAAGGAGCCGATCGCCGCTGTCGCCAGCGCCGGCCCGCCGCGCCCGGCGCGCGCCATCTTGTTACCCTCGAGCGCGGTGACGATCGAGGCGCTTTCTCCTGGTGTGTTCAAGAGGATCGAGGTGGTCGAACCGCCATACATGCCGCCGTAATAGATGCCGGCGAACATGATCAGCGAACCGCCGGGGTCGAGCTTGTAGGTGGCGGGCAGCAACAGCGCCACGGTGAGGGCGGGTCCGATGCCGGGCAGCACGCCGACGGCAGTGCCGAGCGTCACGCCGACCAGCGCATAAACCAGGTTCATCGGCTGCATCGCAACCAGGATCCCCTGCCATAGGAATTCGAATGTGCTCATCTTGATATCCCAAGCGCGTTCCCGGCCGTGCGTTACGCGATCCGGCGCTGCGCAAAAATCAAAAGTGCCGACAGCGCGCGCGCCGTCAGAAGAACAGGCGTTCGAGCGGGCCGGCCGGCAGCGTCAGCTGCAGCAGCTGCGAGAAGATCGCCCAGACGACGAAGCTGAAGACGATGCCGAACGGCAGCGAGATCCAGAGCTTCCGTTTGCCGAAGCCGCGCGCCGTGAATGCAAACAGCAGACCGGTGGCGATCGAGAAGCCGGCAAGGCGCAGAAGCAGCATCTGTCCGACAAGACCGGCAATGATCCAGATAACGGGCGCCACTTCCTGCCGATCGCGTTCCGGAAACTCGCCGCGCCAGGCTTCGGCGACGGTCCAGATCCCAAGACAGAAGAGGCCGAAGGCCACCACTTGGGGCATCGTTGCCGGGCCGATGCGGTCATACTGCGCGATTGTTTTCAGATGCGATGCATCCCAGAACATCACGCCGGCGACAACAAAGAGGAAAGCGGCAATGATGAACGCCGCCCAATCAGGGCGGCGCGTGGTTGCCGAGGAGTTATCCCCGCTCATTGAACAAGTCCGATCTCTTTGAGAATGCCTTCAGTGGCAGCGACATCCTTTTCAAGCTGCGCCTTGAAGGCGTCGCCGGACAGATAGGTGTCGGCCCAGCCCTTGGTCTTCAGAATTTCCTGCCAGGTGGCGGAGCCGTGCAGTTTCTCGAAATCGGAGGTGATGGCGGCGACCTGCTCTGCCGACAGGCCGGGGGCAGCGGCGACCATGCGCCAGTTCTGGATGCTGACGTCGGTGCCGGCTTCCTTCAGCGTCGGCGCATCGACGCCGTCGATACGCTTGTCGCTCGATACGGCAAGAAGACGCAGCGTGCCCGCTTTCACTTGCGATTCGAACTCGCTGTAGCTCGATACGCCGGCCGTAACCTGACTGCCGAGAATGGCGGCAAGCGCTTCGCCGCCGCCGGAAAAGGCGACATAGTTGATCTTGGTCGGGTCGACGCCGGCGGCCTTGGCGATCAGACCGACGGTGATGTGGTCGGTGCCGCCGGCCGAACCGCCGCCCCAGGAAACAGCGCCCGGATCCTTCTTCAGCGCCGCGACCAGATCGGCCATGGTCTTGATATCGGACGAGGCGGGAACAACGACGGCCTCATATTCGCCGGTCAGGCGGGCGATCGGCGTGACGTTCTTAAGCGTCACCGGCGACTTGTTGGTCAGGATGGCGCCGACCATGACATAGCCGCCGACGATCAGCGAGTTGGGGTTGCCGGCAGCCTGGCTGCTGAACTGCGCCAGCCCGATGGTGCCGCCGGCGCCGGGGACGTTCTGGACCTGGACGTTGCCGGAGATCTTCTCCTGCTGCAGCGCGGTCTGCAGCGAACGGGCCGTCTGGTCCCAGCCGCCGCCGGGCGCGGCCGGCGCGATGATGGTATAGTCGGCCGCATAGGCCGGCAGCGCGATGGCGGCTGCGAGAATGGTTGCGATGAACGTATGCTTCACGATTTGTCCTCCGTCGGCGGCTGAGCGCACCGCCTGTTATTCTCCAGGGAATCGGGAGGGGTAGCCGGCCGGCGGACACAGTTGTCCGAATGACGAGCGGAATGCCTCCCAAGGCTTCAGTTCTCCGCCTCCACGGAGAAGAAGTAGCCAAAGCCACCACAACAAGCTGTCATCTAGCTGACATCGGCAAGATATCCAGGAGGAAAGGACACTTTTTTGCCGTAATTGCCCGCGCGGCGGATCCGCCGTGTTGCTTTCAGCGGCTCACCGCTCCCGGCATCACATCCGTCGGGATCGGGCAGATGTAAGGCTTTCCACCGGTCTTCTCCATCCATTCGGCCTTCGCCGCCTTCATCAGCTCCGGTGATTTCACCAGGGAAAGACCGGTCAGGGCGAGAGCCTTGGCTGCATGCGCCATGGCCTTATGCGCAGCCGGCGCCTTTCCTTGCGCAACGACCTGCCATGTATGCGGGTTGGTGCCGATGGCCCAGGCAGGAGCCCAGCATTGGGCCGTGGGGGTCACCCAGCTCACATCGCCGACATCGGTCGAGCCTGCCCGAAAGTGCGAATGGCCCTCGAAATGCCGCAGCCCGAGATGGAGCGGCATCGCGCCATCGATCTTGGCAGCGGAGAAGACGTCGTGCCCGATCTGATACAGCCTGATGCTGCTGGCGATGGCTTCGTCGGTAAACGTCTTCTGGATGCGACGCGCAAAGGCGATATCGGCTTCGTCGAAGGCGACGGGGCCGAGCGCCATCATGTTTTCATGCATCGCCGTTTCCAGCGTAATATTCGGGAGAAGGTTCGTGGAAGCCGTATCGAAGACGATCTCCACGTCGGTCTCCGTCATCATCGCGGCGCCACGCGCGACTTTTTCCACGCGGGCTGCGAGATTGAGAGCCTGTGGCATGTCCGGCGCCCTGATGAGGTAGAGCACCTCGGCCTGCGCCTGCACGACATTGGCAGCCCGTCCGCCGGCATCGGTGATGGCATAATGCACGCGGCAGTCCTGTGGCATATGTTCGCGCAGGAAATTGACGCCGACATTCATAAGCTCCACGGCATCGAGTGCGGATCGGCCGAGATGCGCAGCATTGGAAGCGTGGGCCGCAACGCCCTTGAACCGGTAATAATATTCCAGCACCGCGAGATTGTTTGTGGAGCGGACGCCGTTGAACGGTGCGGGATGCCAGGTGAGAGCCGTGTCCACATCGTCGAACGCCCCCGCACGCACCATGAAGGTCTTGCCCGAGCCGCCCTCTTCGCCGGGGCAGCCATAGTATCGCACAGTCCCGGAAATGCCGTTATCCTTCAAATGGTTGGCGAGCGCGACAGCGGCCATCAACGACCCGACTCCCAGAAGATTGTGGCCGCAGCCATGTCCGGTCGCGCCTGCCGCAAGCGAACGCTGCTCGGCGATGCCCGCAATCTGGCTCATGCCCGCGAGTGCGTCGAATTCGCCGAGAAATGCAATGACCGGCTTGCCCGCGCCGGCTTCTGCGATGAAGGCGGTCTCCATGTCGGCAACGCCGCGACGGACGGAAAAGCCCTCGTCCTCAAGGGCCTTTGCCAGCAGACCGGAAGAACTCTTCTCCTCGAATTTCAGTTCGGCAAGATCCCAAATCCTGTCGCTCAGCACCGCGCAGGCCGGCCGCATACGCTCGATCGACGAAACGATCGCATCCACTGCTTCCTTGCTCATCCCTGATCCTTGCTTCTCCCGGCGGCCAGCAGGCCTCCGGCATGACATATCGGTCCGGCAGGCGAGCCTGCCGGTCCTGTCGTGTTGCCAATCCGAAGTGCAGCGGCGTCTGCGCCTCGGCGCCGCGAGATTCTTCAGTCGACCGAGACTTCCCAGAGGCGGGCGTTCGACTGCCAGACCGGCTGGCCCTTCAACGTCTTCGTCGCACCCCACACGTCGACCATGTCGTAGAGGAAAATGCCCGGCGCCTCCTTCAGCATCAGCTCATGGAACGCGTCGAAGATCTTCTGCCGCTTGGCCGGATCGGCTTCGACATAAGCCGCTTTCATCAGTTCCACGGCCTTGGGATCGTCCCACATCAGTGAAGCATTCTTGTCTTTGTTGCCGACATAAAAACTGTACATCAGCGCAGGGTCGAGCCGCGGGGCGACCGATTGCGAAATCACCTGATAGTTGCCGGACCGGCGACGGTCGACTTGCGTTGCGTAGTCGAGAACTTCGATCTGCACATTCAATCCGGCCTGCTGCATCATCGCCTGCGCCATAACCGCGGCGGGAAAGCTTGGAACATTGCCGCGCTTGTTGGCAATGATGGTGATCGGCTCGCCCTTGTAGCCGGCATCGGCCAATTCCTTCTTCGCCGCCTCGATGTCGTAGGGCAGCCTCTGCTTCTGGGTATCGTCAAAATAAACGGAATCCTGCGATACCATCGAGCCGTTCGCCTCGCCGGTTCCATTTGAGGCGGCGGTGACAAGCTCGCCGAGGTCGAGCGACATTGCCATCGCGCGCCGCACGCCGGGCTTGCTCAGCACCTTGTCGCGCGTCTGGATGTAGAACAGGTTCTTGCCGTTGTTGCGGGCGACGATCAGCTGCAGCTTATTGCTCGCCTTGATTTCCGGAATAAGGTCGGGCGATATCTCGGCGGTATCGAGGGCGCCGGACTCCAGTCCTGCCTTGACGGTGGATGCATCGGGAATGACCATGAACTTGATGCCGTCGGCCAAAGGTCGTTTCGAGCCGACCATCCCGTCCGGCTTGCCGTCATTTTCGGGAGAGACGTAGTCGGTGAACTTGGCGAGACGGATGTACTCGCCTTTTTTCCATTCGTCCCACATGAACGGACCGGTCCCGACCGGTTTGACGAAACTGCCATCCGCAGCCACGGAATCGGGGGAAATGATGGCGGTGTAACCGCATTCCGGACGCGACATCAGACCCAGAAAGACGGCCGAGGGCTTTTCGAGCGTGATCTGGACGGTCGATCCATCAAGCGCCTTCACACCGGTCACGGGGGCGGCACCGCCGGGCGCAAAATCGGAAAGGCACGTCCATTTCGTCTCGGGCTTGAGATAACGGTTCCAGTTCCACACGACGTCGTCGGCGGTCAGCGGCTTGCCATTGTGGAATTTCACGTCGCCGCGAAGGCGGAATGTATAGCTAAGGCCATCGCTGGAAACGTCGACGCTCTTGGCGAGCAGCGGCTTGACCTCGCCGCTATTGTTATAGCCGACCAGGCCCTCGACGATGTGCAGGATAACACCGTCGGTATTGCCGTCGCGATTGACCCCGGGATTGCTGCTGCGCAGATCCGAACTCTGAGCCACGACGATGTCGCGCGCATGCCCGAAACCTGCCATGCCAAGCAGCATCGTGCCGGCGAGAAGAATTTTCTTCATTGTTCTACCCTCTTTGTTTTGTCGATGATCAAGGTTTAAAATTGTCCCAGCAGGCCCGTGAGAGCCGGCCGATGGTTTCGAGCGCGATCGTGTAGCCCGGCGTGCCGTCCGCCATGGCCTGAGGCACGTCATCGGTGAATACGGCAATGGCATAGAAGGGCTCTTCGCCCAGATAAACGATGCCGGCATTCATGCGGCCGCGCTTGCCCGTGCCGCCCTTGTGCGCAACCACGGTGGCGAACGGCAATCTCGACGGGATCGCATAACGCAAGATCTGGTTCTTCAGGGTTTGAAGCGCGTAGCGGCAGAGCGCCTGCGAGCAGCGCAATCTTTCTGCCGCTTCCTCCGAAGTCTGTGCATCGAGGATCGCCTGCAGGAGAAAAATCTGGTCGCGTGCCGTGGTGGTGGTGACCGACCGCAGCGAATGATCAGGTGATAAGGCCAGCGGTGGAATTAAAAAACGATGATGCGTGGCGTCCATGCCGATCGACTTGCAATAGCCGTCGACCTCCTCGAGCGTCAGCCGCTCGAAGACCATCTTGGTGCAGACATTGTCGCTCAACACCATCATCCCGGTGATCGCATCGCGCAGCGAAATGACAATGCCCGGCGTCAGGTAGCGAAACATGCCGCTTGCCACTTCCTCGGCAAAGCGAGCCTCGTAGGTGATCGGCTCGTCGAGATCGAGCCGGCCTTCATGAACGGCCTTGAGCGCCGCCATCATGATCGATGTCTTCCGGGTACTGGCCGAAGGGGTTTCTTCGTCAGCGCCGCGCTCTATCGTTTCACCGGTGCGCAGGTTGCGCACCATGAACCGGGTGACGAATGGCTGCGCTTCGCAGATTGCATGAAGTTGTTCGGCCGTATCGGCCGATGTCGTCACGATAGCCACGTTAATTCTCCAAACGCCATTTGAGTGTCACACCACCGCTTGCATTGTGGTCGAGCGCGGGGATGGCCGAGAGGAGACGACGCGTGTAGGGCTCCCTCGGATTGTCGAAGATCGTGCCGCAGTCGCCTTGCTCGACGATGCGGCCCTCCTGCATCACCACCACCCGGTCAGCCACCTGTTCGACCACGCCAAGATCGTGGCTGATGAAAAGGCAGGAGAAGCCGTAGCGTTTCTGCAGATCCGAGAAGAGGTCGAGCACCTGCGCACGGACAGTAACGTCGAGCGCCGACACCGGCTCGTCGGCGATCAGGAATTTCGGCCGGCGCGCAACAGCCCGGGCAATGGCGACGCGCTGCCGCTGGCCGCCTGACAATTCGTGCGGATAGCGGCTGGCATAGTCCTTCCCGAGGCCGACTTCCTCGAGCGTTTCGAAAGCCCGTCGCCGCTTGGCCTCGCCGCTCAGGTTCGGCACCAGACGCAGCGCCTCCTCGACAAGCGCGAGAATGGTCATGCGCGGATCGAGCGAGGAGTAGGGGTCTTGGAACACCATCTGGCAATCCAGCCGGTAGTTCTTCCAATCCTCGTTGCGGGACCGGCCCTGGAACTCGATCGTCCCGCCGCTTTCCCTGACAAGGCCGGCGATGGTGCGGCCGAGCGTCGTCTTTCCCGAACCGGAACCACCGACGAGGGCGACCACCTCGCCTTCATAGACATCGATGCTGACCCCATGCAGGGCCCGCTTCCCCCGCGCCTTTTTGAGGAACGACCGGCGACCGGGATAATCGACGACGATGTTCTGCGCCGACACCATCGGTGTCTTGGTCTTATCGATGGCGCGCGGTTCACCGCGATAGGGGAGCGAGGAGAGGAGCTTGCATGTGTAGGGATGCTGTGGCGCCGCGAGAAGCTTGTCGGCTCTCCCCTGCTCGACAATTGCGCCCTTCTCCATGACGATGATACGGCTGGTGTACCGGGCAACCATCGGCAGATCGTGGCTGATCAGCAGGACGGCCGTGCCTTCCGCGGTCGTCAGATCGACCATCAGCTCCATCACGTCGCGCTGAATGACGGCATCCAGCGCCGTGGTCGGCTCGTCGGCGATCAGCAATGCCGGCTTCAGCAGCATGACGGAGGCCAGCATGATGCGCTGGCGCATGCCGCCGGAAAACTCATGCGGGTAGGAAGTGAGGGCGCCTTCAGGGTTGAGAATACCGACGCGCTTCAGCATGTCGAGGATGCGCGCACGCCGCTCCTGCGGCGCCAGCTTCGTGTGCAGGACAAGCCCCTCCTCCAGCTGACGGCCGATGGTCATGGATGGATTGAGGGATGTCATCGGTTCCTGGAACACGACGCCGATCTCGCGGCCCCGCATCGCCCGAAGATCACTGTTGCTCATCGAAAGCACGTCGCGGCCCTTGTAGCGCACGGTTCCGCCGGTCACGCGAACCGCCGCCGGCAGCAGCGATATCAGCGCCCGGGTCGCCAGCGTCTTGCCTGAGCCGCTCTCGCCGACAATGCCGACAATCTCGCCTGGCGCTATGTCGAAGCCGACGTCCTTGACGACCTGCAGGCCGGTGCCTGCAACCTCAAGCGAGAGACCGCAAACGTTCAAAAGCGTGTCGCCGGTCATTTCAGCCCCCTCATACGCGGATCCAGCTTGTCACGAAGGGCGTCGCCCAGAAGATTGATGCCGAGCAGCGTCAGCGCGATGCAGAGGCCGGGAAAAAGGCCGAGCCACACGGCCTGCTGGATGAACGGACGGCCGGCGGCAAGCATGTTGCCCCAGGTCGGCGCCGGCGGAGGCACACCTAGACCCAGGAAGCTCAGGGCGCTTTCCGAGAGGATGGCCCAACCGAACATCGACGTGGCAAGCACGGTGATCGGGGCAAGGCAATTGGGCAGGATGTGACGGACCATCGTGAAAAGCTCGCTGTTGCCCATTATTCTCGACGCTTCGATGAATTCCCGCTCCCGCAACGACAGAACCGCGCCGCGCACGACGCGCGCCATGGACGGGGTGTAGGCAATGCCGAGTGCGAAGATGATGCCGTACTGATTGGCGCCGAATACGGCCAGCAGCCCGAGCGCCAGCAGAATGCCGGGGAATGCCAGCAGCGCATTGTTGATCGCCATGATGACGCCGTCGGCCCAGCCGCGGACATAACCGCTGACAACACCGATCAACGTGCCGAAGACGGTCGCGAAACCGACGGTCAGCGTGCCGATCCACACGCTGGCCCGAGCGCCGACCATCAAGCGGCTGAGAACATCGCGTCCGAACTCGTCGGTCCCGAGCAGATGAGCGCCGCCGGGGGCAGCAAGCCTTACGGCAAAACCAAGTTTCATCGGGTCATATGGGGTCCAGAAAAGACCGACCGCGGCGGTGATCACCAGGATGGCAATCAGAATGCTGCCGATGAGGCCGTTGAAAGTGAACTTTTTCATTCGGCAACCACCCGCGGATCGAAGAAGGGATAGAGGAGATCGACCACCAGATTGACCAGAACATAGGATAGCGCCACGAACAGCAGGCAGCCCTGGATCACCGGGTAATCCCGGGCAAAGATGCTATCGACCATCAAACGGCCGAGGCCCGGAATGGTGAAGACGGTTTCGATCACCGCGATTCCCCCGAGCAGGTTGCCGAGGATCAGGCCGATAACCGTCCATGTCGGGCCAAAAGCATTCTTGAAGGCATGGCGCCAGAGGACCGCGCTTTCCGAAAGGCCCTTGGCGCGCGCATGCGTGATGTAGTCGAGACGCAGGACTTCCAGCGTCGAAGCACGCGCCATGCGGATCAGAACGCCCATTTCGTGGATGACCAGCGTCATGATCGGCAGGACGAGATACAGGATCCCGCTGGCGATATTGTCGCCGACCGAGACATAACCGAGAACCGGCAACCAGCCGAGCTTCAGGCCGAAAAGCAGCAGCAGCAGGAGGCCGAGCCAAAAAGTCGGAATGGAAAGCAGCACCGTCGCCGTGCCCACCAGGGCCAGGTCCGTCAGGCTGTTCTGTCGCCAGGCCGCGATCACGCCGGCGGGCACTGCGATGACGCTCGCCAGCAACACAGCAATGACGACAATTTCGGCGCTGACCAAGAAGCGGGATGCGACCAGCGGCAGCACCGCCTCGCCGTTGACGATGGAGCGCCCGAAATCACCCTGCAGAACGTTCCCTGCCCAGATGACGAATTGCTGGATCATCGATTTGTCGAGCCCGAGCTCGATGCGCATCGCCGCCACTTGGTCAGGCTGCGCCATGTCGCCGAGCATCAAAGCGGCGGGATCGCCGGGGATGAGCCGGATGAGTGCGAAAACGGTGGCGGCCACGAGGGCGATCGTCGGCAATGCCATCAACAGGCGGTTAAGAATGAAGCGTATCATGTGTTCCCCACGATCGGCGGCAGAGCCGTGGCCGCCATCGGTTTCGTTAAGGGAGACTATGACGGAATGAAAAAATCTCCGCAATATTATGCGTATTCGTCATATGTTTATGCAGAATGATAGGATGCAGGAAACGCTGCCATTCTGTTGTTCAGGAGAAATAAGTTACTGATTCAAATATCTTTTTGTGAAAGCTGGATCTGCCGTTTTAATGCATCGCTCAGGGATTGCGCTGCAATCGACAGGGGAACCCCTGCAGCACGTGCAAGCCCGAACTGTTGACGTGCATGCGGAATGAACGGACGATGCACGACGGGAAGATGGCGATAGAGATTTGCATAGAAGCTGCTGATGATCGTGACACCGAGGCCGTGGGCGACATAGGAACAAGCGGAACTGTTCGTATGCGTTTCGATCTTGACGATCTGCTTCACGCCCGCCTGTTTGAAGCTCTGATCGAGCGCCATGCGATTGGGCCTTTGACGGCCGATGAGGATCAGCGGTACGTCGCGCAGGTCCTTGGCCGAGATCTCCGCCAGTTCTGCCAGCCGGTGATCCCTCGGGATGACGCAGACGCTTTCCCCGCTCGCCACCTGCTCGACTTCGATGCCGGGACCGATTTCCCCTTCCATACGCAGGAAGCCGATATCGAGCACACGCTCCTCGACCAGCTTATTGATGGCAATGGTCGTGTCGAAAAACGTCTCGATGCGGACACTGGGGAAATCCCGCACGTAATCCACCAGCATGGCCGGCGCGAAGTTCTCCCACATGCTGCTTGGCAGACCGATCCGCACGATTTCCGGCCCTGCGGCGCCGCTTCTCAGATCTTGGGCGTGCCCGGACATGCGATCCACGGCCAAGAGAATATTCTCTGCATCCCGGGCGAGGATGGCCGCCTCCGGCGTCGGGATCAGCCGCCCCTTGTCGCGTACAAAAAGGGTGATGGACAAGTCCGCCTCGAGCTGCTGCAGGAGCCGGCTCACCCCCGACTGGCTGAGGCCCATGGCCTTGGCCGTCGCAATGGTCGATCCGGTGGACATCAGCGTCCGCAAGACCTCGAGCTGTCTGATGTTCATCGTGAAGCGTCCTCTGCACCGGCGGCCCAGCGCCAGTCGGCAATGCTTTGCAGAAAAAGGCCCGCGGATTTGGCCAAGGGATATTTCTCGCCGCTGACGAGGCAATAGGTCACCGGCAGTTCGGGCACCAATGGCACGAAACGCAGCGGCAGGGCTGTGTATTCGCGCGCGATGATGTCGCCCACCAGGGCGATCCCCAAACCATTCGCAGCCAGCGCACATGCACTGGCCACCGAATGTGCCTCGAGCAGCGGGCGCTGGCGTAGCCCGCCCTGGTAGAAAAGCGCCTCCAATTCGTGCCGAACAGGCCGCTCCCGGTTGAGGACGATGAGGTCCTGCCCCTTGAGGTCCGATATCGTCAGAGCGCTCTGTTTTGCCAATGGATGATCGGCATGAAGCGCGCAGACGATGCGGGAGAAAAGCTGTTTCTCCTGCCGCAGTCCGGGCGTCGCCAGCGGCAGGCGCGCGAAACCGATATCGGCCTCTCCGTCCGCCACCATCCTCTCGATCGCCAGATAGCTGCCGGAAGCGAGCTCCACGCGCACCGGACCATGGGCGCCGAAGAAGGCCTTGATCATGCGGGGAAGCACGGTGGATGACAGGCTGGCCGGGAAGGCAAGGCGCAGCAGCATGTCGCGTGAACGACCGCTTTCCAATTCCACCGCCGCCGTTTTCAGCTCCCGCAACCGATCCGAAATAGCGCGGATATCCGGCCCGAGCTGCCGGCCTTCGCGGGTCGGAGACAGCCGGTTCTTGTCACGTTCGAACAGACGGACGCCGAGATAGTCTTCAAGCTGCTGCAGCAGTCGGCTGGCATTGGATTGTGAAATGCCGAGCTCCAGCGCGGCGGCGATCGTCGATCCCGTTGCCGCGATCGCGTCATAGGCCTCGATATGCTTGAGGCTGATGCCTGCGCTGACTGCCCTGACCATGTGATGACTTTCCTCGGTAGCCTTATTCGAGAACTGCATAAGATTGCAGCGCTGTCAAAAGCAGAACAATTTCCGGTCTCGACCGAAGACCATCGAAAGAGTTTCGTCAATGACCACCGTTCTGCAGCGCATCGCAGCCCAGCTTTCATCCCGAAAGCATTTCTCTGAAACCGCCATCGAACGGGCAATCGATGCCGTCGCCGATACTTTTGGCTGCATGATCGCCGGCGCCGGAGACCTGGCCGTCACCGGCGTGACCGCGGCTTTTGCAAGCGAAATCGCAGGCGGAGGAAGCGCCTGGCTTGTAGCAGGCGGCGGCGCCCCCTCCTCCATTGCCGCGCTCGTCAATGGAACTGCGGCGCATGCACTGGATTTCGACGACAATTTCCATCCAGCCCGCGCCCATGCATCCGCGGTCCTCGTCCCTGCATTGCTGGCCACGGTTGCAGCAGGTCGCCCGGTGAGCGGCCGCGCTTTTCTGAGCGCCTATCTTGCAGGCCTGGACGCGCAGGCTGCCGTGGGTTTCGGCGTCAATCCCTCGCATTACAACAGGGGCTGGCATGGGACGGCGACGGTGGGCGCAGTCGGCGCCGCGGCGGGTGTGGCTCAGTTGCTGGGCGCAAGCGAGGAGGAGACGGCGCAGGCGATGAGCCTTGCAGCCTCGCTCGCCTGCGGCCCCAAGGGTCAGTTCGGTACTCTGGCCAAGCCGCTTCATGCAGGCATTGCAGCCCGAAACGCGGTTGAGGCGGCGCGGCTCGCCATTGCAGGCATCAGAGGCCGGCTCGACATCCTGGAAAGGCCGCAGGGATTTCTGGATCTTTTTGGCGGAGACGACCCGCGGGCATGGACGGATCTGCGACCGGAGCCGGCCCATATCATCGAAAGACGCGGCTTGGTCACCAAGCGACATCCATGCTGCGCATCGACCCACCGGGCAATCGATGCGCTGCTCGAGCTTAAACGAGACTATGGACTGACGGCGGACGACATCGTGTCGATCGACACCAAGGTCGGCGTCTCCGCCTTTCGCAACCTCGCCTATGCGGAACCCGCAGACGAGATGCAGGCCCGCTTCTCGATGCAATACTGTCTGGCGACGGCCTTTCTGAATGGATCCGTCAGCCTTGGCGATTTCACGCGCTCTGCCGTTTCGCGCCCGGATGTGAGGATGCTGGCAAAACGCATAACGATGGAATCCTATTCAGCGGACGAGGAAAAAGGAAATGAACGGTTGCCGCATATTGTCACCGTGCGGCTGTCGGACGGGACGACGCTACGCCGACAACGTCTCCATGCAAAGGGTTCCGTGGAAGACCCGCTGAGCACGCAGGAGCGCCGCGAAAAATTTGAAGACTGCCTGAAATGGGGAAATCGTCAACCGGGCTGCGACCTCTACGCGCGCCTCAGAAGACTGAATGAGGCCGCAGACCTGTGGACGGAGCTTGGCATGGCGAACCACAGCCGGAAAGCTGAATTGCTTGCGGGACCTGAGACCGTATAACCCCTGTCAATCCGGGCTTTTCGTGACTTCGCGTTCCGCAGGTTGCTTCAGCCGCGCCGACCTGCTTCGGCGCGGCTGAGACAGGCAGCGCGGATCCGGCAATCCTCTTCCGGATATGGCTGTCCGGCGCTCGCAAGGACAGGTCTTCCTCACTGCGCCCGCAGAACCTCGTTCCAGTGCGCGATCAGCCGCGCCCGCTTCACCTGGTCGAGATAGACCATCAGCCCGGGGCTGACAGGCACTGGCCGAAGTTGCGAACCGAGCAGCTCCTGCAGCGTATTGGCGGTGTTCTCGCCGGCCACCTCGGGGCTGACCGCGGGGATCTGCAGCTCGCGCGCCATGATCGTCTGGCCCTCCTTCGACATGAAAAAGGTAAGGTAACGACGACCGAGCTCCGGCTCGGCGGCCGCCTGCGGGACCAGCCCGATCCGCGACATCACCACCGTATAGTCCTTCGGCAGCACGATCCCGACATCAGGATGCCGCGAAGCCCAGTCGGCGGCGTAGGAGCCGAGGATATTGTAGCCGAGCACGAAGCGCCCGTCGGCAACGCGTTCGAGGATCGCCGAGCTCGTCGAGTAAAGCTTGACGCCGGCCGCGCCCATCGCGCCGATCACCGACCAGATGTCGCCGAATTGCTCCTGGTCGCGCGCCATGAACAGAAAGCCGACACCGGACCTCTCGATATCGTAGGTGCTGATCCGGCCATAAACCGCATTGCCCTTGCGCTTCAGATAGTCGACGAGTTCCGCCCGCGAGCTTGGCACCGGCTCATGCGCGAAGCTCGGCTTGTGATAGACGAAGACCGCCGGCTCGAAAGTCAGCGCATAGGCGGTGTTGCGCCAGTTCGCCCATTTCGGCCATGCGGCGCTCATCGGCAGATTGCTGACCTGGGCATAGCCGTCATTCGAAAGCTTCACCTGCAGGTCCATCGCCGAGGAGAAAGCAAAATCCGCCGTCTTCTTGCCGGCATCCGTCTCCCCGACGATCCGGTCGTAGATTTCGCCGGTCAGCATGTCCTCATATCTGACCGCGACATCGGGATTGGCCTCCTGAAAGCCCCGGATCATCGGCTGCGCCAGCGGCTCGTCGAGCGAGGAATAAACGGTCAGCACCGGCGCCTCGGCCTTGCCCGATTTCGCCGGAAAAAAGACCTGATCGGCCAGGGCAAAACCCGGCCAGAACGCCAGCAGCAAGATGAAAATTCTCCTCATGCCGCAACAATGCCCGAGCACGGCTGGAGGAGCAAGGGCGCGCCGGAGCGAGGCCCTCGGTGGGGCCGGCTCAACTCGATCACTGGTCATTTTCGGTGCCGACCGGCAAGCTTTGACCAAGCCGTATATTTCGTTTCCGCCAGCTTTCACCACAAAGGATTAGCAAACAAGGCCGTCCTTCACCCTTTTAGAGTATTGATGAAGACCGGCGACGATATATGGTCGCGCTACCGCGTCAAAACGTCGACGCCGCCCGAATTACTTTTTCGGGGGACGACTCTGCGCGACAAAAACTCTAAAAATAGCTAGGTTATTCCGGGAAGATCCATGGGAGGGGTCATGGAACGACGACTGAGCGCTATTCTCGCTGCGGATGTCGTCGGCTACAGCCGGCTGATGGGCATCGATGAGTCAGGCACGCTGCAGGCGCTGAACCGCCATCGCTGCGAGCTGGTCGATATCAGGATTTCGGACTACAAGGGCCGGATCGTCAAACTCACCGGCGACGGCATCCTTGCCGAATTCCAGAGCGTCGTGAATGCGGTCGCCTGCGCCGCCGAAATCCAGCGCAGCATGTCGACGCGCAACGAGAACGTCCCGAAGGATGAGCGCGTCGAATTCCGCATCGGCATCAATCTCGGCGACGTCGTCGTCGAAAACGGCGACATCTTCGGCGACGGCGTCAATCTCGCCGCGAGACTCGAGCGTATCGCCGCCCCCGGCGGCATCGCCGTGTCGGCTTCGGTGCGCGATCAGGTCGGCTCGCGCCTCAATCTCGGCTTCGAATTTATCGGCGAACACATGCTGAAGAACATCCGCCAGCCGGTGCAGGTCTATACCGTCACCCTCGCGCCACCCTCTTCCGCCAAGCTCATCGCGCAGAACCGCAATACCTGCTTCATCGCGGTCTTGCCTTTCACCAATATGAGCGGCGACGCCGACCAGGATTATTTCTCCGACGGCATAACCGAAGACATCATCACCGATCTCTCCAAGATCTCCAGCCTGCACGTCGTGCCGCGCAATACGATCTTTACCTACAAGGGCATCTCGGTGAAGTTGAAGCGGCTCGCCCAGGAACTCGGCGTGCGCTATGTGCTCGAAGGCAGTGTGCGCATCTTCGACAAGCGCGTGCGCATCTCCGGCCAGCTGATCGACACCGCCAATGGCGATCATCTCTGGGCCGAGCGCTACGACCGTGACCTCACCGACATCTTCGCCATCCAGGACGAGATCACCCATGCGATCGTCGGCCAGCTGAAGGTGCGCCTGCTGCCGGAGGAGAAGAAGGCGATCGCCAACGAGCCGACCGCCAATGTCGAGGCCTATACCTATTATCTCCGGGGCCGCCAGCTTTCCCACACCTGGACGAAATCCTACCTGCAGCTCGCCAGGCGCATGTTCTGCAAGGCAGTCGAGCTCGATCCGGACTATGCCCGCGCTTATGCCGGCATCGCCGATTGCGACGCCGCGATCCGCGACTGGGCGCCCGACGATGTGCCGCTGAGACGCATCCTCGAGATGAGCGCCCGCGCGCTCGCACTCGATCCCGATCTTCCGGAGGCCCATGCTTCGCACGGCTTGGCGCTGCATCAGAGCGGCTATGATGACCGGGCGGCGGCGGCCTTCGAGCGTGCCCTGACGCTCGACCCGAACCTCTTCGAGGCGAATTTCCATTATGCCAGGTTCTTCTTCATGCACGGAAACTTTGCCGAATCCGTTCAATATTTCACCCGCGCCGCCGAAATCCGCCCTGACGACTATGTCTCGCCGATCCATCTGATGGCCGCCTACCATTCGCTCGGCCGTGGGGTGGACAGGGAAAACTGGGCCCGCCTCGGCTTGCTGCGCGCCGAACGCGCGCTGAATCTCAATCCGGAAAATTCCGGCCCCGCCCATCGCGGTGCGCTCGCGCTTGCCCATCTCGGCGATGTCAAACGCGCACGCGACTGGGCGGCGCGGGCGATCGCCATCGACCCCGACGACATTGTCGCCCAGTATAATCTCGCCTGCGTCTATTCCGTCCTCGGCGATGTCGACCAGGCGATCGACCTTTTGGAGAAGCTGCTGCCGAACAGCTCCGTCTACCATATCAAATGGTTCAATAATGATTCCGACCTCGACAATATCCGCGACGACCCGCGCTTCCAGAAGCTGCTCGCCGCCGCGATGACGCAACGCGAGGAGATGGAAAGGACGGGCAGCTGAGATCGATCTTTATCCGGCCCGTTCACCAATCTTCAAAATCGCTGTGACAACCCGTCCTCACCCCTGTAACGTCGCTTGAAAAACAGGGGAACATCCGTGCGCATCCTGCTCACCGAAGACAATATCGCGCTGGCCGACGGGCTCTCGGCGATCTTGCGCGGCACGGGCCATGCCGTCGATGTGGTCCATGACGGGGCCTCCGCCAATGCCGTCATCGCGGCGGAAAATTTCGACCTTGTCATCCTCGACCTCAACCTGCCTGAGATGGACGGGCTCGACGTGCTGCGCGCCATGCGCGCCCGGCAGAATCAGGCGGCCGTCCTCATCCTGACCGCGCGTGGAGCGCCGGAGGAACGGGTAAAAGGCCTTGATCTCGGCGCCGACGATTATCTGATCAAGCCCTTCGACATCGCCGAATTCGAGGCTCGTGTGCGCGTGCTGCTGCGCCGCCAGGCCGGGCTGCGTTCGGCGACGGTCGGCTTCGGCGGCATTTCCTTCGATCTCAATTCCCGCACCTTCTCCGCCGGTTCCACCCCTCTTGACATTCCCGCCCGAGAACTTGGCCTGCTCGAAATCCTCTTCATGCGGGCCGGCAAGGTCGTGGCCAAGGAGGCGATCATACAGTCGCTGACCGCCTTCGACGACGACATTTCCGCAAACGCCATCGAGCAATATGTCAGCCGGCTGAGAAAGCGCCTTTCGCCGCATGGCCTGACAGTCAAGACTGCCCGCGGCATCGGCTATTATCTCGACAAGCTGCCCGAGGCTTCATGAAGGCCGCCTACTCTCTCCGGCGCCGGCTGCTCTTCTGGCTGCTCGTCTCCACGGCCGTCATCGGCATGCTGGCGCTTGCCGATACCTATCGCGAGGCTGTGCAGACCTCGAACATCGTCTCCGACCGTGTTCTCGCCGGCTCGGCGCTCGCGATCGCCGAACGGGTCGTCGTCGCCGAAGATGGCACGCTGCAGGTCGATATCCCCTATGTCGCGCTCGAAATGCTGACTTCGGCCGCGCAGGACCGCGTCTTCTACCGCGTCGACGGCCCGCCGGGCCAATTCATCACCGGTTACCAGGCTCTGCCGGTCCTGCAGAAGACGCCGAGCGGTGCGGCCGCCTTCGCCGACGACACCTTTCGCGGCGAGCCGATCCGCATCGCCACGCTCGAACGGTCCGCCTCGACCGGCATCCGCTCGGTACCCTTCGTCGTGACCGTCGCCGAAACCACGATCGCCCGCCGACAGTTGACCCAGGCGATCCTCGTGCGTTCTGCACTGCGCCTCGCCGTCATGATCGCCGGAGCGGCGGTGATCGTCTGGATCTCGGTCACGGTGGCGCTCCGCCCGCTCTACAAGCTCGGCGACGCCATCGGCGAACGCAGTCCTGACGATCTGCATCCGATCGAACAAACCGTGCCGAGCGAGGTCGAGCCGCTGGTCGATACGGTCAATTCCTTCATGGTCCGCCTGCAGTCGGCGCTCGATGCCCTGCGCAATTTCACCGGCAATGCCAGCCACCAGCTGCGCACGCCGCTGGCGATTATCCGCACCCAGCTTGCACTTTCGGCCCGCGCCGGCTCGCTCGGTGAAGCCCAGGCGGCAGCGCTGAAGGGCGACCAGGCCGTCGCGCATGCCGAGCGCATCCTTGCCCAGCTTCTGCTGATGGCGAAGATCGACGCCGCCACGGCCAAGGAGGCGCTGACCGCCTCCGCCATCGATCTCGCCGCCATCGCCCAGGAAATCACCGGCGAACAGATCCCGGCCGCTGCCGTCGCCGGCATCGATCTCGGCTTCGAGGGTGAGAGCCCGGCGATGATCCGCGCCGAGCCGCTGCTGATCGGCGAAATGCTGCGCAATCTTGCCGGCAATGCCATCGCCTATGCCGGCAAGGGGGCTGAAGTCACCGTCCGCGTCATCGCCGCCGCCGAGACGATCCGCCTCGAAGTCGAGGACAACGGCCCCGGTATTGCGCGCGAGAAGCTGGAGGCAGTACGCCGCCGTTTTTCGCGCGGCAATGATTCCGCCGCGCCCGGCGCCGGCCTCGGCCTTCCCATCGTCGAGGAAATCGCCAATCTTTTCAATGCTGTCATGACGTTGGAACCTGGAACGGGCGACCGCGGGCTGAAGGTGGCCGTCACCTTTGCCAGGGCGTCGTAAAAGCCGTCGCCACCCCGGCCTTTGCACCTTGCTTTCTTTCGCTGCATTGCACAGACTGGCTTTGGGAACAGCAAGACGCACGACGATGCGCGCAGGATAAAAAGAGAAATATGTCGATCAAAGCCAGTATCTATCACCTGACGCATTATATCTATGACAAGCCGGTTCGCCTCGGCCCCCAGATTATCCGGTTGAAACCGGCCTCGCATTCGAAGACACGGGTGCTCAGCCACTCGCTGAAGGTCACGCCCTCCAACCATTTCGTCAATCTGCAGCAGGATCCCTACGGCAATTATCTCGCCCGCTACGTCTTCCCGGACCCGGTAACGGAGTTCAAGATCGAGGTCGACCTCGTCGCCGACATGACGGTCTACAACCCGTTCGACTTCTTCGTCGAAGAAGAAGCGACCAAATGGCCCTTCGATTATCCCGAAACGATCCGCGAGGATCTGTCGATCTACATGACGCCCGAGCCGGCCGGCCCGCGCCTGAAGGCGCTGCTGCCGACCCTCGACTGGTCGCCCGGGCAGGCGACGATCGATATGGTCGTCGGTTTGAACGCCCGCCTGCAGCGCCAGATCGGCTATGTCATCCGCATGGAAGCCGGCGTGCAGACGCCGGAGGAAACGCTGGAAACAGCCAAGGGCTCGTGCCGCGACACCAGCTGGCTGCTCGTCCAGATCCTTCGCCATCTCGGCCTCGCCGCCCGCTTCGTCTCCGGGTACCTCATCCAGCTGACGCCGGATCTGAAGGCGCTCGACGGCCCCTCCGGCACCGAAGTCGATTTCACCGACCTGCATGCCTGGGCCGAGGTCTACCTGCCCGGCGCCGGCTGGGTCGGCCTCGATCCCACATCGGGCCTCTTGACCGGGGAAAGCCACATCCCGCTGGCCGCCACGCCGCATTACCGCAACGCCGCGCCGATCTCTGGCGGTTACTTCGGCGAGGCCGAAACCGAATTCGCCTTCGACATGAAGGTTTCGCGCGTCGCCGAGCACCCGCGCATCACCAAGCCCTTCTCGGATGAAAGCTGGGAGGAGCTCAACGAACTCGGCGAGAAGGTCGACCGTGTCCTCGAAGCAGAGGACGTACACCTGACGATGGGCGGCGAGCCGACCTTCGTTTCGATCGACGACTTCCAGTCCGAAGAGTGGAACACCGCCGCCGTCGGCCCGACCAAGCGCGAAAAGGCCGACAGCCTGATCCGCCGGCTGCAGGAGCGCTTCGCCCCCGGCGGCTTCCTGCATTACGGCCAGGGAAAATGGTATCCGGGCGAAAGCCTGCCGCGCTGGACCTTCTCGCTCTACTGGCGCCGCGACGGCAAGCCAATCTGGCAGAACCTCGATCTGGTCGCCGCCGAAGGCAGGGATACCGGTGTTGCAGCCGAGGATGCCGAAAAGCTCTTGACGGCGATCGCGAGAGAATTGGCGATCAAGCCCGACATGGTGCAGCCGGCCTTTGAGGACCCGGCCGACTGGATCATCAAGGAAGGCAATCTTCCCGACAATGTCGATCCGGCGAATTCGAAGCTGAAGGATCCCGAGGAACGCAACCGCATCGCCCGCGTCTTCGATCGTGGCCTCACCGTCCCCACCGGTTACATCCTTCCGGTCCAGGCATGGAACGCCAGGGCCGCTGAAAGCCGGGTCTGGGTCAGCGAGAAATGGCGCACCCGCCGCGGCAGGATCTTCCTTGTGCCTGGCGACAGCCCGATCGGCTACCGCCTGCCGCTCGGCACCCTGCCCTATGTCCCCCCGGCACGCTATCCCTATATCCATCCCGCCGATCCGACGATCCCGCGCGAACCGCTGCCTGACGTTTTCGTACCGGCCGGCCGCGCCATGCCGGAAGCCTCCTTCCACGCCGGCGAGAACAATCGCAGTCGGATCGAACAGACGCTCGGAGAAATCGGCGGCGCCGTGCGCACTGCCATGTCGGTCGAACCGCGTGACGGCAGGCTCTGCGTCTTCATGCCGCCGGTCGAGCGGATCGAGGATTATCTTGAGCTGATCGCCGCTGCCGAAAACGCCGCCGCCGAGCTCAAGCTTCCCGTTCATATCGAAGGTTATCCGCCGCCGCAGGACGAGCGCATCAACGTCATCCGCGTCGCCCCGGATCCCGGCGTCATCGAGGTCAACATCCATCCGGCATCCAACTGGAAGGATTGCGTCGATATCACCACGGCAATCTACGAGGAGGCGCGCGCCACCCGGCTCGGCGCCGACAAATTCATGATCGACGGCCGTCATACCGGCACCGGCGGCGGCAACCATGTCGTCGTCGGCAGCGCCAATCCGAACAACAGCCCCTTCCTGCGCCGTCCGGATCTGTTGAAGAGCGTCGTCCTCCATTGGCAGCGCCACCCCTCGCTCTCCTACCTCTTCTCCGGCATGTTCATCGGCCCGACCAGCCAGGCGCCGCGCATCGACGAGGCTCGCCACGACAGCCTCTACGAGCTGGAGATCGCCATGGCGCAGATCGCGGCGCCCGGCCGCGGTCAGCCGCCGCTGCCCTGGCTCGTCGACCGCCTGTTCCGCAATCTCTTGACCGATGTCACCGGCAACACCCACCGCGCCGAGATCTGCATCGACAAGCTGTTTTCGCCCGACGGCCCGACCGGCAGGCTCGGCCTCATCGAGTTCCGCGGCTTCGAGATGCCGCCGAATGCCCGCATGTCGCTTGCCCAGCAATTGCTCGTGCGCGCGCTGATCGCCCGCTTCTGGGTCAACCCGGTCGACGGCAAGTTCGTCCGCTGGGGCACGACCCTGCACGACCGCTTCATGCTGCCGCATTTCGTCTGGGCCGATTTCCTCGACGTGCTCGCCGATCTTCGCGAAAACGGCTTCGACCTCAGCCCGGAATGGTTCAAGGCCCAGCTCGAATTCCGCTTCCCCTTCTGCGGCGAAGTCGAATACGAGGGCTCGAAGCTGGAACTGCGCCAGGCGCTGGAGCCTTGGCATGTCATGGGCGAGGAAGGCGCGGTCGGCGGCACCGTGCGCTACGTCGACTCCTCCGTCGAGCGCCTCCAGGTGCGGTTCGAAACCAGTAATACGGCCCGCTACACGGTGACTTGCAACGGCCGCACCCTGCCGCTGACGCCGACCGGCACCTCCGGCGTATCGGTCGCCGGCGTCCGCTACAAGGCATGGCAGCCGGCTTCGGGCCTGCACCCTGTCCTGCCGGTCAACACACCTTTGACTTTTGACATTTATGATACATGGTCGAAGCGTTCGATCGGCGGCTGCATCTATCATGTTGCCCATCCGGGCGGCCGGACCTATGACACCTTCCCGGTCAACGGCAACGAGGCGGAAGCAAGGCGGCTCGCCCGCTTCGAACCGTGGGGGCATACGGCAGGCGGTTATATCCCGCGCGCCGAGACGGGTTCGCTTGAATTCCCGCTGACGCTGGATCTGCGGCGGCCCGCCGGAATTTGAGCCGGGATCGAGGCCAAGGGCTGAGGCCGGGGTTGGGATGTGAGTTTTGATGGGTAAAAGGCCCGCAGCGGAGCGCAAGGGTGAGGCAGAGGTTCGCATCGGCAAGGATGCGGCCTTCGACTATGCGCCGCTTCCCGGCACTGCCGACGAGATGGTCGACAATAATGGCGTCGTCCGCCCCGTCTGGCAGCGTTTCCTCTCGCATCTCGGCGCAATGCCGGAAAAGGATCTCGCCGAGCGTTTCGCTCGCGCCGACCGCTATCTCAGGGATGCCGGCGTCTTCTACCGCGCCTATGGCAGCAAGGGCACCGGCGAACGCGCCTGGCCGATCTCGCATATCCCGGTGCTGATCGACGAGCGCGAATGGCAGGCGCTGTCGGCGGGCCTGGTCCAGCGCGCCGATCTGTTGGAAGCGATCGTCGCCGATATCTATGGCGACAACCGGCTGGTGGAGGAAGGGGTGCTGCCGCCGGCGCTGATCGCCGCCAATCCGGAATTCCAGCGCCCGCTCTCCGGCATCAGACCGGCATCCGGCCACTATCTGCATTTCTGCGCTTTCGAGATCGGCCGCGGGCCTGACGGCAATTGGTGGGTGCTCGCCGACAGGACGCAGGCGCCATCGGGCGCCGGTTTCGCGCTGGAAAGCCGCGTCGCCACCACCCGCGCCTTCTCGGATATCTACGCCGAAACCCCAGTCCACCGCCTCGCCTCCTTCTTCGGCGCCTTCCGCGATGCGCTGCAGAGCTTGAAACATTCCGGCGACGACCGCATCGCCGTGCTGACGCCGGGCCCGGCCAACGAGACCTACTATGAACACGCCTATATCGCCCGCTATCTCGGCCTCATGCTGCTCGAGGGCGAGGATCTGACCGTCGTCAAGGGCCGCGTCATGGTGCGCACCGTCGCCGGCCTGAAGCCGATCGGCGTGCTCTGGCGCCGTCTCGATTCCGCCTTCGCCGACCCGCTGGAACTGAACCAGAATTCGCATATCGGCACGCCCGGCCTCGTCGAAGCCTTGCGCACCGAAAGCGTCACCATCGTCAATGCGCTCGGCACCGGCATTCTCGAAACCCGGGCGCTTCTGGCCTTCACGCCGACCATCTGCCGCCGTCTGTTGGGGCAGGATCTGCGGCTGCCCTCGATTGCGACCTGGTGGTGCGGCCAGGAGGAAGAGCGCGAGCACGTCGCCAAGAATATCGAGAAGATGGTGATTGGCCCGGCCTATTCCCGGGCGCCCTTCTTCGACGACGACGGCGAATCCGTGCTCGGCTCGTCGCTGCGGGCGACCGCCAGGGATTCCATCACCGATTGGCTGAGTTCGGACGGCCCCAAGCTGGTCGGCCAGGAGGTCGTCACACTCTCGACGACGCCGGCCTGGGTGGACGGCAAGCTGGTGCCGCGGCCGATGTCGCTGCGCGTCTTCGCCGCCCGCACCGCCAACGGCTGGCAGATCATGCCCGGCGGTTTTGCCCGCATCGGCTCCGGCGCCGATGTCGCGGCAATCGCCATGCAGTCGGGCGGCGCGGCCGCCGATGTCTGGATCGTCAGCGACAAGCCGGTCGAGCGCCACACGCTGCTGCCGGCCGAAGGCAGCTTCACCCGCAATATGCCGGGCAGCCTGCCGAGCCGGGCGGCCGACAACCTGTTCTGGCTCGGCCGCTACATCGAACGCGCCGAAGGGGCGTTGCGCATCCTGCGCGCCTGGCATGCGCGTTATGCCGAGGCCGCCGATCCGAGCCAGCCGCTGCTTGCCGACGTCTCGGCCTATCTCGCCGCCGTCGATATCGATACTGCCGAGGCCGTGCCGGAAACGCTCTTACGCAACATCGACAGCGCGGTTTATTCGGCGAGCAATATCCGCGACCGTTTTTCGCCGGACGGCTGGCTGGCGCTCAACGATCTCGCCAAGACCGCCCGCCGTTTCCGTGTCACCGTCACTGCCGGCGACGACGCCAGCCACGCGATGACGATCCTTCTGCGCAAGCTCGCCGGTTTTGCCGGCCTCGTGCACGAGAACATGTACCGCTTCATGGGTTGGCGCTTCCTCTCGCTCGGCCGCTATATCGAGCGCGGCCTGCACATGACCCGCCTGCTCGGCCACATGTCCGGCCCGGAAGCGCCCGACGGCGCGCTCGACATGCTGCTGGAAATCGGCGACAGCGTCATGACCCACCGCCGCCGCTACAACGTCAATACGGCGCGGCTGACGGTCACCGACCTCTTGGCGCTCGATCCGCTCAACCCGCGCTCGGTGCTCTTCCAGGTGAACGAGATCCACCACGAGGTCGAGCAATTGCCGAATGCCCTGATCAACGGCCAGATGTCGCCCTTCTACCGCGAGGCGATGCGGCTTCATTCCGGCCTGGCGGTGATGACGCCGGAGGGCATGGGGCCTGAGGTCTATCAGCGGTTCGAACGCGAATTGGAGCAGCTTTCCGACCTGCTCGCCCAGACCTATCTCGGGTGACGGCAGTGCTTTACGACCTCTCGCTCCGCATGGGTTACATCTACGACGTCCCGGCATCCGGCGCTCGCCACATCATGCGCCTGATGCCGCTGTCGCTCACCAACCGGCAACGCCTGGTCGCCGGTTCGATCACGATTTCGCCGACGCCGGACGAGCAGTCGCATTTCGTCGATTTCTTTCAACACCCCGCCACCTCCTTCATGCTGCGCGCGCCGCACGAGGCGCTCGACATTCGCATGCAGGCCCGCGTGCAGGTCGAAAGCCAGCCGATCGCCGCCGATTTCTCGCCGCTGCTTGCCGACCTGCCCGAGGAGATAGCAGGCACCTGGTCGCTGGCGCCGGATTCGCCGCACCACTTTCTCGGCGACAGCCCGCGCCTGACGCAGACGCGCGAGATCGCCGACTATGCCCGAAGCTGCGCCAAGCCCGATCTGACGGCGATGCAGATCGCCCATGCGCTCTGCACCCGCATCAACAAGGATTTCACCTACGATCCCGACGCGACGACGGTCGACACGACACCGCTCGAGGCTTTCAAGCTGAAGCGCGGCGTCTGCCAGGATTTTACCCACATCATGATCATGGCGCTGCGAAGCCTCGGCATTCCGGCGGGTTACGTCTCCGGCTTCCTGCGCACCATCCCGCCGCCCGGCAAGGAACGGCTGGAAGGGGCCGATGCCATGCATGCCTGGGTCAGGATCTGGTGCGGCGAGACGATCGGCTGGATCGAGCTCGACCCGACCAACGACATCCCCGCCGGCACCGACCACATCGTCGTCGCCTATGGGCGCGATTATTCCGACGTCGTCCCCGTTATCGGTGTGTTGAAAAGCTATGGCGGCCAGCGTGCGGTCCAGGCGGTCGACGTGATCCCGCTGAAATAAGGCAATCCCAAAACTGGAAAAAACCGGCGATTCGTTAAAATTCTATTGACGCCGTAAGGTCGGCGTAAAGAACCAGCATGCGTTAATCACCTGACAGGGTTTCCACTTGGGTGAACATGATGAGCACCTTCTCTTTGCATCCCTGCCTGCGTCGCATGTTTAGCGATCGAGGCGGTAATTTCGGTATCATGACGGCGATTTTGGCGCCGGTTCTTCTCGGTGCTGCCGGCATGGCGGTCCATGTCGGCGATATGCTGCTCTCCAAGCAGCAACTGCAGGAAGCAGCCGATTCGGCGGCGCTTGCGACCGCCACCGCGCTGGCGAATGGCACGATCCAAACCTCTCAGGCCGAGGCCTTCGCGCGGAATTTCGTCGCAGGGCAAATGGCGAATTATCTGCAAAGCGGCGTCGACATTAAAAGCGCGACGGGCGTTAGCGTGCAGACAAACACATCGGGAAATTCGACATCCTACCAGGTGACGGTTTCGCCGAGCTACGACCTGACGGTCAATCCGCTGATGCAGGCGGTCGGCTTCACCACGCAGCACCTTTCGACATCAGGCACGACGGTCGGCGGCCATTCGCAGACTCAGACCCAGGGCTCCATCTCGATGTATCTGGCGCTCGACAAATCAGGATCGATGGGAGAGGACACGGCGACCGTCAACGAGGAAGATCCCACGGAATCATATACCTATGCCTGCAATCCCCACTATAACAAGAAGGGCAAGGAGGTCTGGGACACCTGCACGGGCAGTCGCGCGAACTACTACACGAAAATAGAAGCGCTGAAGATGGCCGCCGGCAATCTCTTCGCCCAGTTGAGCACCGCCGATCCCAACGCCCAATACGTCCGCACCGGTGCGGTCTCTTACGATATCGTTCAATACGCACCCAGCAGTCTCGCCTGGGGAACTGTTGGTGTTTCGAGCTATGTCAATGCGCTTCAGGCGAATGGCGGTACGAATTCCAGCGGCGCTATGAGCACCGCCTATTTGTCCCTGACGGCAAAGAATGCTGCGGGGAACGACGCCGAAGACTCCGCCCACCAGTTGAAGAGCGGGCAGATACCCAAGAAGTACATCGTCTTCATGACGGACGGCAACAATAACGACGACAGCAGCGGCGGCCGTTCATATGACACGCTGACCAAGGCGACATGCGACACAGCCAAGTCCAAGGGCATTGTGATCTATACGATCGCCTTCATGGCGCCCGAGGGCGGACAGGCGCTGCTGCAGTATTGCGCCTCAGACGCCTCCCACTATTTCCAGGCGGAAAAAATGGAAGACCTTTTCGCCGCGTTCAAAGCGATCGGAGCGAAGGCGTCCACTCAAGTGACGCGCCTGACGAACTGACGATACTGCCAGCCGAAAGCCGATCAAAAAAGCCGCGCCGGTACAAACCGGCGCGGCTTTTCGTTATCGCTATCCCATCCATCTGATCGGGAAAAGCGTTTGAAATCAATCCCCTCGAACCCCGTGAATATGAAGGTTTCGCAAATTTTTCGTTTGTCCAAATCCTTTGTTGCAAGTGCTTCCTAACGATGCATAAACTGTGGTCCGCGCAAGCGACAAATCGATTAAATCAGGCATAACACCCTGAAACCAAATTAAAATTGGCGAGATCTGACCATGAATACCGTTTCCAAGCCGGTTATCCCTTCTCCCGCTCCCCGCAGTTCAAGGCCGGAAATTCTCGCTGAAGAAATCATCGAACGTCTGACCTACCGCATCGGCAAGGACGCCAAGGTGGCGAAGCCGCATGACTGGCTGACGGCGACGATCCTGGTGGTGCGCGACCGCATCATCGACAAGTGGATGGCCTCCACCCGCGAGGTCTATGCGACCGGCGCCAAGCGCGTCTATTATCTTTCCCTCGAATTCCTGATCGGCCGCCTGATGCGCGACGCCGTCTCGAATCTCGGCCTGATGGAAGAGGTGCGCGATGCGCTCGCCTCGCTCGGCGTCGATGTCAACGTCATTGCCGGGCTGGAGCCGGATGCCGCACTCGGCAATGGCGGCCTCGGGCGTCTCGCCGCCTGCTTCATGGAGAGCATGGCGACGGTCGACGTCCCGGCCTATGGCTACGGTATCCGCTATGTCCATGGCCTCTTCCGCCAGCAGCTGGCCGACGGCTGGCAGGTGGAACTGCCCGAAAACTGGCTCGCCCACGGCAATCCCTGGGAGTTCGAGCGCCGCGAGAGCTCCTATGAAATCGGCTTTGGCGGTTCCGTCGAATTCATCACCACCCATGACGACCAGCCGCGCTACGTCTGGAAACCGGCCGAACGCGTCATCGCCGCCGCCTTCGACACGCCGGCCGTCGGCTGGCGCGGCAAACGCGTCAACACGCTGCGCCTCTGGTCGGCGCAGCCGATCGATCCGATCCTGCTCGATGCCTTCAACGCCGGCGACCACATCGGCGCGCTGCGCGAAAGCAACAAGGCCGAAAGCCTGACCCGGGTTCTCTATCCGGCCGACGCCACGCCGGCCGGCCAGGAACTGCGCCTGCGCCAGGAATTCTTCTTCTCGTCCGCTTCGCTGCAGGACATCCTGCGCCGCCACCTGCAGCAATATGATGATTTCACCTCGCTGCCGGACAAGGTGGCCATCCAGTTGAACGACACCCATCCGGCCGTCTCGGTCGCCGAACTCGTGCGTCTGCTCTGCGACGTGCACGGCATGGATTTCGAACAGGCCTGGGAGATCACCCGCCACACGTTCTCCTATACAAATCACACGCTTCTGCCCGAAGCGCTGGAAAGCTGGCCGGTGCCGCTGTTCGAGCGCCTGCTGCCGCGTCACATGCAGATCGTCTATGCGATCAACGCCAAGATCCTGCTCGATGCCCGCAAGACCAAGAATTTTTCCGACAGCGAAATCCGCTCGATCTCGCTGATCGAGGAAAGCGGCGACCGCCGCGTGCGCATGGGCAACCTCGCCTTCATCGGCTCGCATTCGATCAACGGCGTCTCGGCCCTGCACACCGATCTGATGAAGGTCACGGTCTTTGCCGACCTGCACAAGCTCTATCCCGACCGCATCAACAACAAGACCAACGGCATCACGCCGCGCCGCTGGCTGCAGCAGTGCAATCCCGGCCTCACCGGCCTGATCCGCGAGGCGATCGGCGACGAGTTCCTCGATGATGCCGAAAAGCTGCGCCCGCTCGAGGCGCATGCTTCCGATCCGAGCTTCCAGCAGAAGTTCGCGGCGATAAAGCGGGCCAACAAGGTGGCGCTCTCCAATCTCGTCGCCAGCCGCATGGGCGTGAAGCTCGATCCGTCGGCGATGTTCGATATCCAGATCAAGCGCATCCACGAATATAAGCGCCAACTGCTGAACATCATCGAAGCCGTTGCCCTCTACGACCAGATCCGCTCGCATCCGGAGCTGGACTGGGTGCCGCGCGTCAAACTCTTCGCCGGCAAGGCGGCGCCGAGCTACTACAACGCCAAGCTGATCATCAAGCTGATCAACGACGTCGCCCGCACCATCAACAACGACCCGTCGGTGCGCGGCCTGTTAAAGGTCGTCTTCGTGCCGAACTACAATGTCTCGCTCGCCGAGGTCATGGTTCCGGCCGCCGACCTCTCCGAGCAGATTTCGACCGCCGGCATGGAGGCATCCGGCACCGGCAACATGAAGTTCGGCCTCAACGGGGCGCTGACGATCGGCACGCTCGACGGCGCCAATGTCGAGATGCGCGACAATGTCGGCGAAGACAACATCGTCATCTTCGGCCTCAGGGCCGACGAGGTTGCCAAGGTCCGCAGCGACGGCCACAATCCCCGCGCCATCATCGAGGGCTCGCGCGAACTCTCGCAGGCGCTCTCCGCCATCGGCTCCGGCGTCTTCTCGCCCGATGATCGCAACCGCTACACGGCGCTGATCGACGGCATCTATTGGCACGACTGGTTCATGGTCGCCGCCGATTTCGACGCCTATGCCCAGGCTCAGCGCGACGTCGACCAGATCTGGACCAACCAGTCCGACTGGTACACCAAGACGATCAACAATACGGCGCGGATGGGCTGGTTCTCTTCCGACCGCACGATCAGGCAATATGCAGACGAAATCTGGAGAGCCGGATGAAAACGCCGAAAACCATCCCTGAAGTAAAGCTTTCCTGGGAAATTTCGGCAGATGAAATCACGGCGATCCTTGCCGGCTCGCATTCCAATCCCTTTGCCGTCCTAGGTGTGCACCAGGCCGGCGACGCCTTCGTCGCCCGCTGTTTCATTCCGGGCGCCGAAGACGTGACCGCCATGACGCTCGACGGCGTCGTCGTCGGCGAACTGAAGCAGCTGCATGCCGACGGCTTCTTCGCCGGCCCCGTTTCGCTGACCAGGCTGCAGCCGGTGCGCTACCGCGCCCGGCGCGGCGATGCCGAATGGGCCGTCACCGACCCCTACAGCTTCGGGCCGGTGCTTGGGCCGATGGACGATTATTTCGCCCGCGAAGGCTCGCATCTGCGTCTGTTCGACAAGATGGGCGCTCACCTCATCCGCCATGACGGCGCCCAGGGCATGCACTTCGCCGTCTGGGCCCCGAATGCGCAGCGCGTCTCGGTCGTCGGCGATTTCAACAATTGGGACGGCCGCCGCCACGTCATGCGGCTGCGCGCCGACAGCGGCATCTGGGAGATCTTTGCCCCTGATGTGCCGATCGGCGCCGCCTACAAATTCGAGATCCGCGGCCATGACGGCGTATTGCTGCCGCTGAAGGCCGATCCCTTCGCCCGGCGCAGCGAGCTGAGGCCGAAGACCGCCTCGGTCGCCGCCGCCGAGCTGGAGCAGGTCTGGGAGGACGAGGCCCATCTGAAGCATTGGCGCGAGACCGACAAGCGCCGCCAGCCGATCTCCATTTATGAGGTTCACGCCGCCTCCTGGCAGCGTCGGCAGGACGGCACCATGCTGTCCTGGGACGAGCTCGCCTCCAGCCTCATCCCTTATTGCGTCGACATGGGTTTCACCCATATCGAATTCCTGCCGATCACCGAACATCCCTACGATCCCTCCTGGGGCTACCAGACGACCGGCCTCTACGCGCCGACCGCCCGCTTCGGCGAACCGGAGGGTTTTGCCCGTTTCGTCAACGGCTGCCACAAGGTCGGCATCGGCGTCATCCTCGACTGGGTGCCGGCGCATTTCCCGACCGACGAGCATGGCCTCGGCTGGTTTGACGGCACGGCGCTCTATGAGCACGAAGACCCGCGCAAGGGCTTCCACCCCGACTGGAACACGGCGATCTACAATTTCGGCCGCACCGAGGTCGTTTCCTATCTCGTCAACAACGCCCTCTATTGGGCCGAGAAGTTCCATCTCGACGGACTGCGGGTCGATGCCGTCGCCTCGATGCTCTATCTCGATTATTCCCGCAAACACGGCGAATGGATCCCGAACGAGTATGGCGGCAACGAGAACCTCGAAGCGGTCCGCTTTCTGCAGGACCTCAATATCCGCATCTATGGCCTGCATCCCAATGTCATGACCATCGCCGAGGAATCGACCTCCTGGCCGAAGGTCTCGCAGCCCGTCCACGAAGGCGGCCTCGGCTTCGGCTTCAAGTGGAACATGGGCTTCATGCACGACACGCTGAGCTACATGAAACGCGATCCGGTGCACCGCAAGCACCATCACAACGAGCTCACCTTCGGCCTGCTCTATGCTTATTCCGAAAATTTCGTCCTGCCGCTGTCGCATGACGAGGTCGTCCACGGAAAGGGCTCGCTGATCGCCAAGATGCCGGGTGACGACTGGCAGAAGTTCGCCAATCTGCGCGCTTACTACGCCTATATGTGGGGCTATCCCGGCAAGAAGCTGTTGTTCATGGGCCAGGAATTCGCCCAGTGGAGCGAGTGGAGCGAGGCGAAGTCGCTCGACTGGAACCTACTGCAATACCGTATGCACGAGGGCATGCGCCGCCTGGTGCGCGACCTCAACTTCACCTACCGCAGCAAACAGGCGCTGCATGAGCGTGACTGCGAGGGCGAAGGTTTCGAATGGCTGGTTGCCGACGACGGCGAGAATTCCGTCTTTGCCTGGCTGCGCAAGGCGCCGGGCCAGAAGCCGATTGCCGTCATCACCAATTTCACGCCCGTCTATCGCGAGAATTATTCGATCCGCCTGCCTCTGGCGGGCCGCTGGCGGGAGATTCTGAATACCGATGCCGACATCTACGGCGGCAGCGGCAAGGGCAATGGCGGGCGCGTGCAGGCCGTCGATGCCGGCGGCAACATCACCTGCTCGATTACGCTGCCGCCTTTGGCAACGATCATGCTTGAACCTGAAAATTAAGACTGGTGGGAGGAGAAAATGGTAGAAAAGCGTATTCAGCCACTTGCCCGCGATGCAATGGCCTATGTTCTGGCGGGCGGCAGGGGGAGCCGTCTCAAGGAACTCACCGACCGGCGCGCCAAGCCCGCCGTTTATTTCGGCGGCAAGGCCCGCATCATCGATTTCGCTCTGTCGAACGCGCTGAACTCCGGCATTCGCCGCATCGGCGTCGCGACGCAATACAAGGCGCATTCGCTGATCCGCCACATGCAGCGCGGCTGGAACTTCTTCCGCCCGGAGCGCAATGAGAGCTTCGACATCCTGCCGGCCAGCCAGCGCGTCTCCGAGACCCAATGGTATGAAGGCACGGCCGACGCCGTCTATCAGAACATCGACATCATTCAGGATTACGGTGTCGAATACATGGTCATTCTGGCCGGCGACCACGTCTACAAGATGGACTATGAATGGATGCTGCAGCAGCACGTCGATTCCGGCGCCGACGTCACCATCGGCTGCCTGGAAGTGCCGCGCATGGAAGCGGTGGGCTTCGGCGTCATGCATGTCAACGAGAAGGACGAGATCATCGCCTTCGTCGAGAAGCCGGCCGATCCGCCGCCCATTCCCGACAAGCCGGATTACGCGCTGGCCTCGATGGGCATCTATGTCTTCCACACCAAGTTCCTGCTCGATGCACTGCGCCGCGATGCCGCCGATCCGACCTCGAGCCGCGATTTCGGCAAGGACATCATCCCCTATATCGTCCAGCATGGTAAGGCGGTCGCCCACCGCTTCGCCAAATCCTGTGTCCGGTCGGATTTCGAGCACGAGCCCTATTGGCGCGACGTCGGCACGATCGACGCCTATTGGCAGGCCAATATCGACCTGACGGCGATCGTGCCGGAGCTCGATATCTACGACAAGTCCTGGCCGATCTGGACCTATGCCGAGATCACCCCGCCGGCAAAATTCGTCCATGACGACGAGGATCGCCGCGGCTCGGCCACGTCTTCCGTCGTCTCGGGCGACTGCATCATCTCCGGTGCCAGCCTCAACAAGAGCCTGCTCTTCACCGGTGTCAGGGCCAATTCCTTCTCCAAGCTGGAAGGGGCGGTCATCCTGCCGAATGTGAAGATCGGACGGCGCGCGCAGCTCAAGAATGTGGTGATCGACCACGGCGTCGTCATTCCGGAAGGTCTTGTTGTCGGCGAGGATGACGAACTCGATGCCAAACGCTTCCGGCGGACGGAAAGCGGCATTTGCCTGATCACGCAACCGATGATCGACAAGCTGGATATCTGACGTATGAAAGTTCTTTCGGTTTCGTCCGAAGTCTTCCCTTTGATCAAGACAGGGGGCCTGGCCGATGTGTCAGGCGCCCTGCCGATTGCTCTGAACGCCTTCGGGGTCGAGACCAAGACTCTCCTGCCCGGCTATCCTGCCGTCATGAAGGTCATTCGCGACCCCGTCGTCAGGCTCGAATTCGCGGACCTGCTCGGAGAAAAGGCGACCGTGCTCGAGGTCCGGCACGAGGGCCTCGATCTGCTCGTCCTCCATGCCCCGGCCTATTACGACCGGCCGGGCGGCCCCTATCTCGATCCGCTCGGCAAGGACTATCCCGACAATTGGCGCCGTTTCGCCGCCCTGTCGCTCGCCGCCTCCGAGATCGCCGCCGGTCTGCTGCCCGGCTGGCGGCCGGATCTGGTCCACACGCACGATTGGCAAGCGGCGCTGACCTCCGTCTACATGCGCTATTATCCGACGCCGGAACTGCCGAGCGTGCTGACGATCCACAACATCGCCTTCCAGGGCCAGTTCGGCTCCGAGATCTTTCCAGGCCTGCGCCTGCCCGATCATGCCTTCGCCATCGACGGCGTCGAATATTACGGCACGACCGGCTTTCTGAAAGGCGGCCTGCAAACCGCCCATGCGATCACCACTGTCAGCCCCACCTATGCCGATGAGATCCTGACGCCGGAATTCGGCATGGGGCTCGAAGGCGTGATTGCCACCCGCATCGACAATCTGCACGGCATCGTCAACGGCATCGACACCGATATCTGGAATCCGGCAACCGATCCCGTCGTCCACACCCATTACGGCCCGACGACGCTGAGGAACCGCGACGAGAACCGCCGCTCGATCGCCGAATTCTTCCATCTCGACAATGACGATGCCCCGATCTTCTGCGTCATCAGCCGTCTCACCTGGCAGAAGGGCATGGATATCGTCGCCAACGTCGCCGACGAGATCGTCGGCATGGGCGGCAAGCTCGTCGTGCTCGGTTCCGGCGAAGCCGCGCTTGAAGGCGCGCTGCTCGCTTCCGCCAGCCGTCATCCCGGCCGCATCGGCGTCTCGATCGGCTATAACGAGCCGATGTCGCATCTGATGCAGGCCGGCTGCGACGCGATCATCATCCCCTCACGCTTCGAGCCCTGCGGCCTGACCCAGCTTTACGGTCTGCGCTATGGCTGCGTGCCGATCGTGGCGCGCACCGGCGGGCTGAATGACACGGTGATCGATGCCAATCACGCCGCCCTTGCGGCGAAAGTGGCAACCGGCATACAATTCTCACCCGTGACGGAAACGGGCATGCTGCAGGCAATCCGCCGTGCGATGCATTTTTACGCGGACCGAAAACTCTGGACCCAATTGCAAAAGCAGGGCATGAAATCGGATGTCTCCTGGGAGAAGAGCGCCGAACGCTACGCTGCCCTCTATTCAAGCCTCGTCTCGAAAGGCATGTGACCTAAAATGATCAAGTCCGTACCCACCACGCCCTACCTGGACCAGAAGCCCGGCACCTCAGGCCTGCGCAAGAAGGTTCCGGTCTTCCAGCAGCCGAATTATGCGGAGAACTTCATCCAGTCGATCTTCGATTCGCTGGAAGGCTACCAGGGCAAGTGCCTCGTCATCGGCGGCGACGGACGCTATTACAATCGCGAAGTCATTCAGAAGGCGGTCAAGATGGCCGCCGCCAACGGCTTCGGCAAGGTGATGGTCGGCAAGGGCGGCATCCTGTCGACGCCGGCCGCGTCCCACATCATCCGCAAGTACAAGGCTTTCGGCGGCATCATTCTGTCTGCCAGCCACAATCCCGGCGGCCCGACCGAAGATTTCGGCATCAAGTACAACATCAACAATGGCGGTCCGGCCCCGGAAAAGATCACCGACGCGATCTATGCCCGCTCCAAGACGATCGACAGCTACAAGATCGCCGATTTCGCCGACGTCAATCTCGATCGCATCGGCAAGGACGAACTTCCCGGCGGCATGATTCTCTCGGTCATCGATCCGGTCGAAGATTATGCCGCGCTGATGGAAGAGCTGTTCGATTTCGGCGCCATCCGCAATCTGATCAGCCTCGGCTTCCGCATCGCCTTCGATGGGATGAGCGCCGTCACCGGCCCCTATGCCAAGGAAATCTTTGAAAATCGCCTCGGCGCTCCCTCTGGATCTGTGCGCAATTTCATGCCGCTGCCGGATTTCGGCGGTCATCACCCGGATCCGAACCCGGTTCATTGCAAGGAACTCTTCGATGAGATGATGGGTGATGACGCGCCCGATTTCGGCGCCGCTTCCGATGGCGACGGCGACCGCAATCTGATCATCGGCCGCGGCATCTTCGTCACACCCTCCGACAGCCTGGCGATCCTTGCCGCCAACGCCAATCTCGCCCCCGGTTACTCCGGCGGCCTCGCCGGCATCGCCCGCTCGATGCCGACCTCGGGTGCTGCCGACCGTGTTGCCGAAAGACGCGGCATCGGCATGTATGAGACGCCGACCGGCTGGAAGTTCTTCGGCAACCTGCTCGACGCCGGCATGGCGACGATCTGCGGCGAGGAAAGCTCCGGCACCGGATCCAGCCACGTCCGCGAAAAGGATGGCCTCTGGGCGGTGCTGCTCTGGCTGAATATTCTTGCCGTGCGCGGCGAGAGCGTCGCCGATGTGGTCACCCAGCACTGGCAGACCTACGGCCGCAACTATTATTCGCGCCACGATTACGAAGGCCTCGACACCGATGCGGCGAACGGGCTGATGGACAATCTCCGCAGCCAGCTTTCCACCCTGCCCGGCAAGAGTTTCGGCAGCCTGAAGGTCGAGAAAGCCGACGATTTCGCCTATCACGATCCGATCGACAAATCGGTGAGCGAGCACCAGGGCATCCGCGTCCTCTTCGAAGGCGGCTCCCGCGTCGTCTTCCGTCTCTCCGGCACCGGCACGTCTGGCGCAACCTTGCGTGTCTATATCGAGCGTTACGAGCCGGATTCGACTCGCCACAACATCGAAACGCAGGAAGCGCTCGCCGATCTCATCGCGGCAGCCGACAGCGTTGCCAGCATTCGGGAACGCACGGGACGCGACGCGCCAACCGTGATCACCTGATCCGGGGGAAACATGCGCGGGAACAATGCGGCGCAGGCCGGCGCGATCGTCTTCGATACCGGCGTCGAATTTGCCGTGTGGTCGCATCATGCCGCGCAGGTCGAGCTCTGCCTGTTCGACAATGACGGCAACAGGGAATTCGCGCGCCTGCCGATGGCGCGCGACGGCAACCAGATCCATCGCCTCTTCGTCGATGGCCTCAGGCAAGGCGCCCGCTACGGCTATCGCGCCGACGGTATCTACGCGCCGGACAACGGCCTCTGGTTCGATCCGTCGAAATTGCTGATCGACCCCTATGCCAAGGAGATCGACCGGCCGTTCCGCTACGATCCCCGCCTCGGCATCTATGGCGAAGACAGCCAGGATCTGATGCCGAAGGCGATCGTCACATCAGATACGCGCGCCGCCGTCGCCAAGCCACTCTTCAAACCGGGCGGCTTCATTTACGAAGTCGCGGTCCGCCCCTTCACCATTCTTCATCCTGATATACCGGAACGCCAGCGCGGCACGATCGCCGCCCTTGCCCATCCCTCCGTCATCGCGCATCTGAAGCGGATCGGTGTCGATGCCGTCGAACTGATGCCGATCACCGCCTGGATCGACGAACGCCACCTGCCGCCGCTCGGCCTCACCAATGGCTGGGGCTACAATCCTGTCGCCTTCATGGCGCTCGATCCCCGGCTCGCTCCCGGCGGCATGACCGAGCTGCGCGAGACGGTCGCCGCCCTGCATGCCGAGGGCATCGCGGTTATCCTCGACCTCGTCTTCAACCATACCGGCGAGAGCGACCGGTACGGGACGACGCTGTCGCTGCGCGGCCTCGACAACCTGCATTATTTTCGCCATGTCCAGAATGGCCCGGGCGAACTGGTCAACGATACGGGAACCGGCAACACGCTCGCCTGCGACCATCCCGAAGTTCGCCGTCTCGTCATCGACAGCCTGCGCCATTTCGTGCTCAACGCCGGCGTCGACGGTTTTCGCTTCGATCTCGCGCCCGTCCTCGGCCGAACCGCGACCGGCTTCGAGCGCGATGGCGGAACACTTGCCGCCATTCTGGCCGACAACGTGCTCGCCGACCGGATCATGATCGCCGAACCCTGGGACATCGGTCCCGGCGGTTACCAGCTCGGCAACTTCCCGCCGCCCTTCCTCGAATGGAACGATCGGGTCCGCGACGACCTGCGTTGTTATTGGCGCGGCGATCAATGGAAGACCGGCGCGCTGGCAACCGCGCTTGCCGGTTCTTCCGACATCTTCGCCCGCATTGACGGCAAAGGGACGCGCAGCGTCAATTTCCTTGCCGCCCATGACGGCTTCACGCTGATCGACCTCGTCTCCTATGCCGGAAAGCACAACGACGCCAATGGCGAGCACAATCGCGACGGCCATAATGAGAACCACTCGTGGAACAATGGCGTCGAAGGCGAAACCCTCTACCCCTCGATCCGCAAGCGCCGGATAAACGATGTGATGGCGCTGATATCAACGCTCTTTGCCACCCGCGGAAGCATCATGCTGACGGCCGGCGACGAAGGCGGACGCAGCCAGCGCGGCAACAACAATGCCTATTGTCAGGACAACGAGATCACCTGGCTCGACTGGAAGACATTGAATGAGGATCTCATCGCCCATACCGCCTTCGTCGCCGGGCTGCGCCGCCGCTTCACCGCCTTTTCCGAAACGGATTTCCTGTCGGGAAATGGCGACGTCGAATGGATCTCGGTTTCGGGCGAACCGATGACGGTCGCCGAATGGGAGACGCCGTCGCTCGCCGTCCTCGGCATGCTGCTGGCAACCGGCGACCGGGCCTCAAGAGGCAAACCCACCCGGCTTGCCGTGCTCTTCAATCGTTCCGAAAGCCGCGAGCTCTTTACGCTTCCGTCGGAAGGCGAAGCTTGCTGGCGTCAATTGACGCCGGCGGGCGTGAAGAAGGCCGGCGCCCGAGTCACCGTCGAGCCACGCTCCGTCGGCTTTTTCATAGAAAAGTGACCGGCGCCTCCCATTGGCGCAAATCCTTGTCGCAATCGTCATAAATGCACGATAAGGCTTTGCCGCGGCGGGCTTATCTGACGGGGAAATGCATGGGCACGGAAATTTCACTCTCCGACGTGCGGGGATTGATCGGCATGGAAACGGGCCTTTCGGATTGGATCACCGTCGACCAGACGATGATCGATGCCTTTGCGGGGGCAACGGATGACCACCAGTTCATTCACGTCGATCCCGAGCGCGCCGCCGCCGAAAGCCCCTTCGGCGGCACCATCGCCCATGGCTTCCTGACACTGTCTCTGCTCTCGGCGATGAATTACAACTGCCTGCCGAAAGTGCGCGAGCAGACCATGGGCATCAATTACGGCTTCGACCGCGTCCGCTTCATGACGCCGGTCAAAAGCGGCGCCCGCGTGCGCGGCCGCTTCCTGCTGTCCGACGCCCGCTTCCGTGGCGGCGGCATGCTGATGACCACCTACGACGTTACGATCGAGATCGAAAACGAGAAGAAGCCGGCCCTGACGGCAAAATGGATCACCATCATCCAGTTCGACCCGAAGGATCGTCCCGAGGACGTGTAGGCCGGATGCGGCTATGATTTCACGGAATTAACGACCGCTTCAAGCGCGTGGCCGTCCGGATCGATGACGAAGGCGGCATAATAGTGCTCGCCATAGTGGGGTCGAAGACCGGGAGCGCCATTGTCACGGCCACCATGCGCGATTGCCGCGGCATGAAACGCATCGACCGCCTCACGGCTCAGCGCGGCAAAGGCCAGATGAAACCCCGGGCCGGCCGGACGCTGGCCCTCTGGCCGATGTTTGATCGCCAGCTTGTCGCCGCCGCCGGGAGGGCCGTAGCCGACCGCCTGCCCCGTCTGCCCAGGCCTGATGTCATCCCAGACCCTGACATAACCGAGGGCACCGAGGGCGGCATCGTAAAATGCCGCCGACCGCTCTATATCGGAAACGCCGAGGGAGGCATGATGCAGCATTCTTCCTCCCTCGAACGGGCGCCCTAAATAGGCAGGACTGATCCGGGCTCAATGACCGGCATCATGAGCCGCCTCGTTGAGCAGCCCGAAGACGAAGTCGGAAAACGACCGCCAGCATTCGACCCGGAACGTCTGTTCATCCGTGCGCAGAAGCACGATTTCCGCCTTGCCCAAGATGGTCCGCGATGCGGCCCCGACCGGAAACGAAGAAAGCGACAGGTCCTGCGGGCAGCCGGCGGCAAGCGTCTTTTCCGCGCCCGGTCCCGAGACGATGATCGCGACATTGCGGTGGGAAACGTCGGTCGCCGAATGCACGGCACGGAGGCCGGAAAGCACCGCCATCAGATCGGCGCCATCCTCATCGATTACCAGCCATTCGTCCGGCCCGATCCAGAGCGCTGAGCGCGCACCGGCTCGACTGGAGGTCTTCGGAGCGTTCGGCACGGTGAGACCGAGCGCTTTGGACAGCGCGGCAAGCGATTCCGCCGGCGCGCGCAGTGCCACCCGGCTCGCTGCCGGTGCCACCGTCAGCCGTACCGTTGCGGAGCCGCCGAGACGGCCGGCAAGCACTGGCTTGCGAATTGCGACATCAGCCATGGATGCGGCCTCCTTCCTTGTCAAAGAATACCAGATCCGCCACCTCGACGGCGATCGTCCGGTCCGGCATCGGCACGTAGAGCGTCTCGCCCATCCGCGCCCGGCCGCCGGCGACGAGCGCGAAGGCGATCGACCGGCCGCAGCTTTCCGACCAGTAGGCCGAGGTAACGTGGCCGAGCATCGTCATCGGCTTCGGCTCGTTCGGGTTCGCGACGACCTGCGCGCCTTCTTCGAGCACCAGCTTCGGATCCTTGGTGACAAGCCCGACCAGCTGCTTGCGTCCCTCTTTCACGAGGTCCGGCCGCTGCAGGCCGCGAATGCCGACAAAGTCCTTCTTCTTCTTCGAAACGGCCCAGGCAACACCCGCGTCATCGGGCGTAACCGTCCCGTCAGTATCCTGGCCGACGATGATGTAGCCCTTCTCGGCGCGCAGAACGTGCATCGTCTCGGTGCCGTAGACGCAGGCGCCGAGCGGTTCGGCATTGGCCCAGACGGCTTCGAGCACCGACTGGCCATAATCGGCCGGCACGTTGATTTCGAAACCGATTTCGCCGGTGAAGGAGACGCGGAAGAGCCGCGCCGGCACACCGCAGACGGTGCATTCGGCAACGCTCATATGCGGGAAGGCCTCGTTTGAGAGGTCGACCCCTTCGACCAGCGGCTCGACGATCTGGCGCGCCTTCGGCCCCTGCACGGCAATGACGGCCCATTGCTCGGTGACCGAGGTCAGCCATACCTTCAGGTCCGGGAATTCCGTCTGCAGGTAATCTTCCATGTGGTGAAGAACGCGCGGTGCTCCGCCGGTCGTCGTCGTGACATGGAAACGGTCCTCGGCCAGTCGCCCGACGACGCCGTCGTCATAAACGAAGCCGTCTTCGCGGGTCATGATGCCGTAGCGGGCCTTGCCCGGCTTCAGCGTATCCCAGGCATTGGTGTAGATGAGGTTGAGGAACTTTGCCGCATCCGGTCCCACCACCTCGATCTTGCCAAGCGTCGAAGCATCGAAGATGCCGGCCGACTCTCGGGCTGTGCGGCATTCGCGCGCGACCGCCTGATGCATGTTCTCGCCGGCACGCGGATAGAACCAGGCACGTTTCCAGTTTCCGACATCTTCGAAAACGGCACCGTGGGCTACTTCCCATTCGTGCAGCGGCGTCTTGCGCGTCGGATCGAACAACTCTCCGCGCGAATGGCCGATCAGCGTGCCGTAGGTGACCGGCGTGTAGGGTGCGCGGAAGGTGGTGAGACCGACCTGCGGGATTTCCTTGCCGAGCATTTCGGCGGCGATTGCCAGGCCATGCATGTTGGAAAGCTTGCCCTGGTCCGAGGCCATGCCGTTCGTCGTAAAGCGCTTGATGTGCTCGATCGAATGCATGCCCTCGCGCACGGCAAGGCGGATATCCTTGGCACAGACATCGTGCTGGAAGTCGATGAAGGCCTTGGCGTTGGTTTTCGGCCCCGCGCCTTCGGCGGCACCGATCATACCGCCCGTCCATTCAAAGGCCTGCTCGGCCGAAATTGCGATCTTCTCGCCGCTGCTTCCGCCGGTGGCCTGCGCCATCAGCTCGCCGGCGGCAAGCGATTCCTCGATCGTCCGCTGCAGGTCGTCGGTGCCGTTGCAGGCGCCGACCGACAGGCAGTTCTGCGCGTAGGAGCCGGGCAGGAAACGCTGGCTTTCAGCGTCGAAGGCGACTTTGCCGCGCGACTGCGAGAACAGATGCACGGAGGGCGTCCAGCCGGCCGAAACCAGCAGCGCATCGACGGCGATCTTGCGCGGCGAACCGCCGCCGTTGCGCGCCACCGTCATCGACGAGATGCGCAGCCGCCCCGCGGTGTTGATGACCGACTGGCCGGCCAGCACGTCGATGCCGAGCGCGCGCGCTTCCGCCAGCACCGCCGCGCCCGGCGCCTGCCGGCAATCAACGATGGCAGCGATCGAAACGCCCGCGCGTTTCAGGTCGAAGGCCGTTTCATAAGCCGAGTCATGCGCCGTGTAGATGCCGACATTCTTGCCGACGGCGACGCCGTAATGGTTGAGATAGGTCCGCGCCGCCGAGGCCAGCATGATGCCGGGCCGGTCGTTGTTCGGAAATACCATGTGCCGTTCGATCGCGCCGTTAGCGAGGATCACCCGCTTGGCCCGGACCTGCCAGAGCCGTTCGCGCGGCAGATCATGGGCGGGATTGGCGAGATGATCGGTGACGCGCTCGGCCAGGGCGACAAAATTGTGGTTGTAGTAGCCGAAGGCAGTCGTACGCAGCAGCACTTGGACATTGTCCATCGCCTTCAGCTGCGCCACGGCCTTCTGCGCCCAGGTGAAGCCGTCCTGCCCGTCGATCTTGGCGCCGGCATCATAGCGCAACGCGCCACCCGCCTCCGCCTGCTCGTCGCAGAGGATCACCCTGACGCCGGTCCGGGCCGCGGCCAGCGCCGCCGAAAGCCCGGCAACGCCGCCGCCAACCACCAGCACGTCGCAATGCGCGTAACGGCTGGCATAATGGTCCGGATCGCCTTCCGTCGGGGCAACACCGAGGCCGGCGGCGCGACGGATGAGCGGTTCATAGACATGCTTCCAGGCGGCGCGCGGCCACATGAAGGTCTTGTAGTAGAAGCCGGCGGCGAAGAACGGCGACATCAGATTGTTGATGGCCCCGACATCGCGGGCAAGCGAGGGCCAGCGGTTCTGCGAGCTGACGATCATGCCGTCGAAGACTTCCTGCACGGTGGCGCGCACGTTCGGCTGCTTGCGTGCCGCATCCCGGGCGACGTCGATCAGGGCGTTCGGTTCCTCGGCGCCGGCTGACAGAATGCCGCGCGGCCGGTGATATTTGAACGAACGGCCGACGAGGTGCACGCCGTGGGCGATCAGCGCCGAGGCGACGCTATCGCCTTCGAGCGCCGCATAGGTCTTGCCGTCGAAGCTGAAGCGCGCGGTTTTGGCCGGCGTCAGGCGCCCCTTGCCGGCGATACGGTTGACGCCGCTCATTGCGCCTCTCCTTCCAGGGCTTCATATGTCTCGACAGGCGCGTGCTTCTCGGCCGCAGCCCCGATCTCGGGCTTCGGCTCGCCTGCCTTGTAGGTCATGATGAACTTGTCGCTCACCGTGTCGCGCGCGGCGTTGAAGAAGCGCCCGCAGCCGTGAATATGCCGCCAGCGTTCGTAGATCAGCCCCTTCGGATTGTCGCGCAGAAAGAAATAGGCCTCAAATTCCTCATCCGATATCGAGGCCATGTCGGTGGGCCGCGCGATATGCGCGTCGCCCGCGCCGCGGAATTCGAGCTCGGAGCGCTCTTCCTGGCAGTAAGGGCAATGGATCAGCAGCATGTAGGATTTCCTTCTCCTCCACTTCTCCCCAGCGGGGAGAAGGTGCCTGAAAGACGGATGAGGGGGTGAGCGACAAAAGCAGCGAGCATGAGCACGAAAACACCCATCGTCAGTGCGCCACCGCCGCCGCTGCAGCCTCGTCGATCAGCCGGCCGCTGCGGAAACGTTCCAGCGTCAGGCCGGCGCTGAACTTGTGCGGTTCGTCGCGGGCGATCAGATGGGCGAAAAGATTGGCCGAGCCCGGCGTCGCCTTGAAGCCGCCGGTGCCCCAGCCGCAATTGACGTAAAGCCCGGGAACCGGCGTCTTCGACTGGATCGCCGAACGATCCGGCGTGTTGTCGACGATGCCGCCCCATTGACGCATCATCTTGACGCGCCGGAACATCGGGAAGAGTTCGCAGATGGCATCGAGCGTATGGGTGATGATCTGCAGCCCGCCGGTCTGCGAGTAGGAATTGTACTGGTCGGTGCCGGCGCCGATGACGAGTTCTCCCTTGTCGGACTGGGAGATATAGGCGTGCACCGTGTTCGACATGACAACACAGGGGAAGATCGGCTTCAGCGGCTCGGAAACCAGCGCCTGCAGCGGGCTCGATTGCAGTGGCACCCGCACATCGGCCATCTTCATGATCGTCGTCGTGTGGCCGGCCGCCGACACGCCGACTTTTCTGGCGCCGATGAAACCGCGCGTGGTCTCGACGCCGGTCACGCGCCCATCGGGCGCACGGCGGATGCCGGTCACTTCGCAATTCTGGATGATGTGGACACCGCGGTCCGATGCTGCGCGCGCATAACCCCAGGCGACCGCATCGTGCCGCGCCGTGCCGCCGCGCCGCTGCAGCGCCGCGCCGTTGATCGGGTAGCGCGCGCTGGCCGAGATATCGAGCGGCGGACAATAGGCTTTCGCCTGCTCCGGCGTCAGCCATTCATTGTCGATGCCGTAGAGCCGGTTCGCATGGATATGGCGCTTGAACGACTGCTGGTCGTGAATATTGTGCGAGAGCATCATCACGCCGCGCGGCGAATACATCACATTGTAGTTGAGCTCCTGCGAAAGCCCCTCCCAGAGCTTCATCGAATGCTCGTAAATGTGCATGCTCTCTTCGTAGAGATAGTTCGAGCGGATGATGGTGGTGTTGCGCCCGGTATTGCCGCCGCCGAGCCAGCCCTTCTCGATCACCGCCACATTGGTGATGCCATGCTCCTTGGCGAGATAATAGGCGGCCCCCAGGCCGTGCCCGCCGGCGCCGATGATGACGACGTCGTATTCGGCGCGCGGTTCTGGTGAAGTCCACTGCTTCTCCCAGCCTCTGTGGCCACGAAGGGCCTCTCGCGCCACGGCAAAAACCGAATATTTCCGCATCCGCCTTCTTCTCCTTCGGGCAAGGACTATTCTCCGTGCCCATACAAATCGCAAATCCAAATGCGGCACAACGGCTCTTTTGCGACGCGCGAGAGCTTTGGTTTTGACACTGAGCGACATGATGTCGAAAAACGCCCGGTTTTCCAGAACGCGCGCTCCGCTTCCTCCGGCAACCAGCAACCGATCGGACCGCCGGCCAGCCCTCACCCAAGTGGGCGAGAAGACAAGCAGTTACCAAAATGTTAATTCTCGCCTGTTGCCGGGGTCTTATATCATGTGGGGTCGGCGTTCATTCTTCCACGCGCTTTTCATCGCGTTTTTGAGCGCCCAGGCGTCGCCCGCCGCCGAGCCGGTCGGCCAAGCCGTCCTCATCAAGACCGAAGTGACCGGACAGGCCGGCCCCATAGAGGTCAATAGCAGCGTTCACCGCGACGAGCGAATCCGAACGTCGCAATCCGGACTTGGCCAGTTTCTGTTTCGTGACGGCACCAAGCTTGCGGTCGGCTGGGGTTCCTCCGTCGTCATCGACAAATATGTGTTCGACGATACGCAATCGGTCAGAAAGCTCACCATCAAGGCCGCCAAGGGGACTTTCCGCTGGGTCAGCGGTAATTCCAATTCGTCGGCCTATCAGATCCTGACGCCGGCCGGCACGATCGGCGTGCGCGGCACCGCATTCGATTTCTACGTCGGCCCCGACGGCACCACCGCCGTCGTCCTCCTGAACGGCGCGGCCAGCTTCTGCGGCCCCGGCGGCTGTCGCCAGCTGCAGCAACGCTGCGATTGCGTTGTCGCCAAACCGAATGGCGATATGACGGCGGCCGGCCGGGTCGATCGCAACGTCCTTGACAGACTTGGAAACCAGCGTGCCCTGCCCTTCCTGTCCGGCAACCAACGGCTTTCGGGCGGCCTCGGCATGCTCGGCGGCTGCAATATGGCCTCCGTTATGCCGGAAAGAAAAGACAGAACACGGCCTCCGCCGGCAGTTGCGCCTGCTCCGCAGAGGCAGGATCCGCCACAGAGACAGGCCGAGCCGCAAAAGGAGCGACCGAACAAGCCCGACAAGCCTCATCACGACAAGCCTCATCACGACAGGCCGCACCATGATAAGCCCCACCATGACAAGCCGGATAGACCCGACAAGCATGAGGGCCATGGGAGCCACGACGATGACGGAAAGCCCGGAAATCACGGTTTGGATCATCGGGACCCCGAGCGCCACCATGATGGAGATCGCGACCATAAGAATGATCGAAACCACGACAGAAGTCGGAATTTCAATCGCGGTCGGTGAGGCTGTTTTCGGGATCCTCGCAAGTCAAGGCGTCGGCACTGGGCACCGCCCTTCGAAAATCGCTTCTACTTTTCGGCATCGGCGGCGCTCTTTTCGATCCCCGCCGGCAATTCCCGAAAATGGTCGGTCCTGCTGGGTATCCGCCGATAGAATTCCACCAAACCGCCCACCACCTCATCCGCCCTGAGCTTTGCCGTATCCATAAGTTTGCGGGTATTCTTTGAATGCGCATGCAGGGCTTGCATCAATTGCCGGTGAACGGCATTGAGCGCGGCGAATTCCCGGGATGCCGCCACATGCTCATCGCCGAGGACGGCAAGGATCTTAGTGCGGCTGCTCTTTCCCTTCAGTGGAATGGCGCCGGCGTCGATCAGCGCCATTCCTTTCACTGAACGTGCAGCGCTGTCGGAGATGAGGATATCGAAGCCTACCTCTTTGCACGACGACTCGATGCGGGCGGCGACGTTGACGGCATCTCCGACAGCCGAATAGTTGAAGCGGGTCTTGGCGCCCATATTGCCGACGCAGGCAATGCCGGTATGGATGCCGATGCCGATGCCGACCTCCTGATCGGGACCGAAGCCGAAGGCGTCGCCGGCGTTCAGTTCGGCGAGTGTCGCGCGCATGGCCAAGGCTGTGCGAACCGCCTTGGTTTCGTGATCCGCAACATCAACCGGCGCATTCCAGAACGCCATGATCGAATCGCCGATAAACTTGTCGAGCGTGCCTTCATTGGCCACGACATGACGGCTTAGCGCGTCGAGCAATGTGTTCAGGAAGGCGACGACAGCCGTCGGCGCCAGCCGTTCACTCATCTCGGTGAAGTTCCTGACGTCGACGAACATGACCGTCAGCTCGCGGTCATCCCCACCCAGGCGCAATGCATCGCGGTTATGCTCAATGCGATGGAGCAGCGACGGAGACAGATAGTGTCCGAAGGCGCGCCGCACCTCGCGCCTTTCCCGATCAATCACCAGAATGCGGAACGAGGTTGCGGCAAAATGGGTGATCGATCCGCTGACGATCGGCGCCAGCGGATCGAGAAGAAGTCCCCAATAGAGAAACGACAACCACGACGCCACGAGCGCCATTGCCGTAATCAGCAGGCCGCAGACCAGGGCGACGGCGGGACTGACGAAGGTCGTCACCACGACGAGCAGGCATCCGAGCACCGCGATCGTGAGGATTTCCAGCCCGTCCGCCCAGTCGGGCCGCGACAGGAACTGGCCGGAGAGAATCTGCTCGACGGCCTGCGCATGCAGCGAAACGCCAGGGACATTCTCGCCGAGCGCGGTGACGCGAATGTCCTGCAGGCCCGCGGCCGAAGTCCCGACGAAAATGACGCTGCCGTTGATGGCGGCTGCAACGTCGGGGCTGGCGCCTGCACCGGTGAGCACCTGGCGCGCAGAGATATAGCGCTCGGCCCGGTCCGGCGTGACATAGAGCCAGAGTTCGCCGGCCGCCGTCAGCGGCACGACGAAGTCGCCGATCTTTGCCGATGTCATAATGGCGGCGCGGTCGGGCGCGCCCGACAGCACATAGGTCGACACCCCCTGCGCGACCCGCAGCGCCTCGATCGCCAGATTCGGATAGAGCTGCTCGCCATCGGTCAAGAACAGCGGAACCGCCCGAACCACAGGCGAGGGATTGCCCGGATTGAGGCTGATATGGCCAAGCCCCGCTGCATTGGCCTCCAGTTGCGGCCTGAGCGGCGTCGAAGCGTGCAGAAAGGGCGGGGCCGAGACCGGACTTTCGCCCGTGAAGGCGAAGCCCGCCTTGACGGGCGGCCGGTAACCGCCCTCGTTGGACAAGCCGAAGCCGAGGACGACGGGCTTGCCGGCAATCGAGCCGGCGAATATCTCGTCGTTGTCGGGCAGTTTCTCGGCAAGCGAAGGATCGACGCCGGCGACCTCGCGTACGACGTTGCGCGGCGATAGCCGGTCCGGCTCGGCGAAGAGAACATCGAAGGCGATGGCCGCTGCCCCCATTTCCGAGAGCCTGTCCACCAACAGCGCCAGCCTGTCCCGCGGCCACGGCCACTGGCCGAATTCGCGCAGCGAGGCTTCGTCGATGTCAACCACGCGGACCGGCATCGGTTCGAAGCTTCTCGGAACCAGCCGCTGATATTCGTCGAAGGTCACCCCGCGGATCAGCTTGAAAATCCCCGGATCGTCCGCCCGCAGGATCGTCAGCGCTGCCACGATCGCCAGGCCGATAACCACACCGATTTGCTGCACGCGTGTCATCATCTCACCGGCTGTCCCTCCCGCGGCCGACGGAGCGGCCTGCGTCTGCCGACAGACAGGCTACGCCGCTTTCGGCCCGAATGCCATTCGCGCACGCGTCCTGGACGCTCCGTTTTCGACCTCTTGCCCTTCGTCTTTCCATCCGGCCGATAAGAAGCGCCGTCAATGAGCCCACGGCTCCGATTTTGGCCAGGCTTTTGCTGGGATGACAAGGCTTCGACCTTGCCGGGCGCCCGGCGAAATGTTCTTGTAGCGATCGAAAATCGCACGCTTTTTCAAGAGAAGGGTAAGGGTCGCCGTGATTTCCGAATCCGCCGCGCGCCGAAGCGGCTACTGGCTGATCGCCGTCGTGCTGGCCATGCTGGCCGGGCTGCCGCTTGCCGTCTGGCTCGACATCAGCGATCTCTCGGGAAATACCTTGCGGCGACAGGCGCGCGACATGAGTTCGCTGATATCGAGCATTCGCTCCTATTATTCGGCGAACGTCGTCGGACGGGTTTTGGCCGCGCATGCCAGCGGCGCGACCGCCGGCACGGTCGTCTCCCACAACTATGCCAATATTCCAGGCGCCATCCCGCTGCCGGCAACACTTTCGCTGGAGCTCGGCGACGTCATCAAGGAACAGCAGGCCAATATCACCTATCGTTTCGTCTCCGATCTGCCGTTCAAGAGCCGCGCATCCCACGAGCTCGACGACTTCGAAAGACAAGCGCTCGCGGCGCTGCGCGCCAATCCGCAACAGACGCTGAACGACCTCACCCGTGTCGGACTGACCGATACCCTGCGGTTCATCACCCCTGTCGTCATGGGCCAGGCCTGCGTTGCCTGCCACAACAGCCACCCGGAAAGCCCGAAGACCGATTGGAAGGTGGGCGATGTGCGCGGCATCCAGGAAGTGATCATCCGGCAGCCCTATGCGAGCAACGTCTTCGCCTTCAAATACCTGCTCTGCTATTTTCTGTTTGTCGCCATCATCGGCCTCAGCTTCATTCTGCTGCAGCGGCAGCAGGCGCGCGCGATCCATAACGCCAACCAGGATCTGGAAGCGGCCAACGAATTCCTCGCCAGCGTCTCGCTGAAGATTTCACGCTACCTCTCGCCGCAGATCTACAAGAGCATTTTCAGCGGGCAGAAGGACGTGGTGGTCCATACCGAGCGCAAGCGCCTGACGATCTTCTTCTCCGACATCAAGGATTTCACCGCGACCACCGAGCGGCTGCAGCCGGAAGCGCTGACGGAGATGCTCAACGAATATCTGACCGAAATGTCGAACATTGCGCTCGCCCATGGCGGCACGGTGGACAAGTTCATCGGCGACGCCATGCTGGTCTTCTTCGGCGACCCGGAAACGAAGGGCCCGGAGGAGGATGCGAAAGCCTGCCTGCGCATGGCCGTCGACATGCAGCGCCGCCTCGGCGAACTGAAGGACAGATGGCGCAGAAACGGCACCGAAGAGCCTTTCGTCGTGCGCATGGGAATCAACAGCGGCTATTGCAACGTCGGCAATTTCGGCAGCAGCGACCGCATGGACTATACGATCATCGGCGCGGAGGCCAATCTCGCCGCCCGCCTGCAATCGATCGCCCAGGGCGGAGAGATCGTCATCAGCTACGAAACCTATGCGCTGGTCAACGAGATCGTCGATGCCCATCCACTGCCGCCGATCACGATGAAGGGCATACAGCGTGAGATCGTGCCCTATGCTGTGGATGGGCTGACGCTCGGCGCGGATCATAAGAGCCGCGTTCTGAGCGAACATCTCGCCGGCCTCGACCTGCATCTGGATATGAGCCGGGTCGAGCCTGCCGACCGCCTTCGGGTCAGGACGGCGCTCAAGGAGGCGATTGCAGCTCTGGATGAAGCCCTGCCGGAGTCGGCGCGATCGAGACAGGATATCGGACCGGTGTGATTTTTCCGCCTGCCTCCCATATCCGTCTGGACTTCCCCGACCCGATCTGCTATCCCGCATCACCAATCGCAAGGCTGCGGCCGCGCGAACGTTATTTTTTTGCCCCTGGCGCTGCGCCGCCTCAGGCATCAACCAAACCAAAGGAACGTGATTCTCGTGCAGGTACTTGTCCGCGATAACAATGTCGATCAGGCTCTCCGCGCTCTCAAGAAGAAGATGCAGCGCGAAGGCATTTTCCGCGAAATGAAGATGCGCGACTACTACGAGAAGCCGTCGCAGAAGCGTGCTCGCGAAAAGGCCGAGGCTGTTCGCCGCGTTCGCAAGCTGGCCCGCAAGCGCGCCCAGCGCGAAGGCCTGGTCGCACGCTAAGCGTTGCCGTCGTTTTTTCGACGTTTTCAGATGCATTGTGGCGGGGGCGATTGGTTCGCCGCCGCCTTTTTAGTTTGCCGCTGAAGATCGCATATCCCAATATCGGATATGCCGCATGGGGAAAGCGAGCCCGAATGGCTGTTACCACCTTCAATCCGTCCCGCGCCTTGCAGAAAACCGCATTGCTGCCCGCTATGGCGCTGGCCGCCATGTTCGGCCTTGCCGGCTGCGAAACGACCAATACCACGGACGCCGTGATCCGCATCGACAAGGCGCAGGGTTCGGAAGAGAACATCGCCTCGCTGACGGCGGTTATCAACGCCAACCCCCGGGATCCCGAAGGCTATAATGTCCGCGGCTCCGCTTACGGCCGCGGCGGCCAATTCCGTCCGGCGCTGAACGATTTCAACACTGCGCTGCAGATCAATCCGCGCTTCTTCCAGGCCTATGCCAACCGCGCCCTCGTCTATCGCAACATGGGTCAGCAGGCCCAGGCGATCGCCGACTATAACGCCGCGCTGCAGATCAACCCGAGCTATGACGTCGCCTATATCGGCCGCGGCAATGTCTATCGCATGGCCGGCCAGGACGACCAGGCGTTCAACGATTTCGACCGCGCGATCCAGCTCGGCACCACCGATGGCCGCGCCTATCACAATCGCGGGCTGATCTATCAGAAGCGCAATCAGCAGGACAAGGCGATCGACGATTTCTCGAAAGCGATCTCGCTCGCGCCGAACTCGGCCGAGCCCTATAACGGCCGCGGCATTTCCTATATCGCGCTGAACGACGACGACAACGCCTTTGCCGATTTCAACCATGCGATCGAGCTCAACGGCAACATCGCCGAATCCTGGGCCAACCAGGCGCTCGTCTACGAACGTCGCGGCGACAAGGCCAAGGCCGCCCGCTCCTATCGCCATGCGATCGGCCTCGATCCGAAGTACCAGCCGGCTCGTGACGGCCTTGCTCGCGTTGGCGTCGCCCCAGCCGGCTAAGGATGTGCATTAGGGCGGCCGGACCATCGGATGCTCCAGATCCTTGCCGTTGCGAGAAATCTCCGGCGGAGCCGCCTTATCTGTGACCGGCCCGATGCGCGTGCAGCGACCGCCGATGACGTCGACGCTGTCATGAAGGCGGCGGCATCGCCTTGAAAAGAGAGGCGGAAAAAACATCCGTCGTCTTCGATGGCATGTCATACGATGTTGCAACCGGCTCCTGCTCCCCCTAACATGTCGCTGCTTCGATAGCCCGCTATCGGGCGTTGGAAAAACGTGTTGAGGGCGTTTTGCGAGAGATACGGATCTTTGCGTTCCTGACCGCGAGCGAAAACTGTTGCGGGCAGCGCCCGCCCCAGCGCCGCGCATCGTCCGAGCGACGCAAGGGATGCGGCCATGTTTTGTGCCCCGGGATTTTATCCTTCGCTCGATGGGACTCGATGGAGTGTGCGATGGCGCAGGCGGCGTGGCGCATTCAATGAAGATCGTTGCGCTGTTCTTCCCAAAGGCTTCGATCGGCACCTATCTCGTTGCCATGGCGGTGGCGATTGCGCTGCCGATTTTCGCCTTCGTGGCGCTGCTTCTGCTGCAGCTGGAGGACAACCAGCGTTCGGCGCTGCGGCGCGAGACGGTGCAGGACGCACTTGCCCTTTCGCGCATCATCGACCGGCAGCTTCAGGACATGGCGACGACGCTGCGGCTGCTGTCGAGTTCGCCGGAACTTGAAAACGGCGATCTCGCCTCCTTCCACGAGCGCACGGAAACGGCTCTGCGCAACAATTCGCTTTACGTGCTTGCCGTCGACCGCACCGGCCAGCAACTGCTGAATACACGCCGGCCTTTCGGCACGCCGCTCGGAGAGATGGCAAACATCGCCTCCCTCGATGCCGCCATGAAATCCGGTCGCATCGAGGCTTCCGATGTTTTTCGCGGCAGAACCAGCGGCGATTGGGTCTATAACGTCACCCTCCCGAGGACAACGGATGATCCGGTCGCCGCCCTCATCATCACGCAGGATGCCAGGGATCTCGGCAGGCTGGTGACGACTCAGGGCCTTGCTCCCGGCTGGTCGGCCGCCGTCATCGATCAAAGCGGTCACGTGGTCGTTGCCGCCGGCCCCGCAGCCCTGGAACCCGGTACGCCCTTCGATCCGCGCATCCTGCCGGCGCTTGGTTTCTCCCGCGGCGTCTTCGAAGACAAGACGATCCTACCGCACACGCTTCTCGGTTATGCTCAAATTCCCGGCTGGTCATGGAAGACGGTGATCTGGGGGCCGGTGGCACAGGCTTCGATCCTCAGCACCTGGCGCTTCCTCATCATCGGCGGCGTGGCGCTTGTGCTCGTCGCGGTGCTCGCCGCCTATGCCGTCGCGAGACAGGTGCGCACCACCATCCGCGATATCGCCGAAATGGCAAAGCGTATGGGCGACGGCCACATTGTCTCGCCGGTCGAGACCAGCGTCATCGAGGCGAACCAGGTGGCGATCGCCCTGTCGAATGCCTCCTTCGACCGCAGCCAGACCGAGGACCGGCTGCGTTTCGTCATGCACGAACTCGTCCACCGCACGAAAAATCTTCTGACGCTTGCCCAGGCAATGATGCGCCAGCTCGCCAAGCAGGCCGACAGCGTCGAGACCTTCCAGGCCGCTGTCGCCGATCGCCTCGAGGGGCTGGGGCGTTCGATCGAGCTCCTGACCAGCGAGCAATGGGGAGGCGTATCGCTGCGGCGGGTCGTCGATATCCATCTGCAGGCCTTCCCGCAATCGCGTGAACAGATCGAAATCACAGGTGAGGATTTCGTCCTGAAGCCGGATGCGGTGCAGAATCTCGGTCTGGCCCTGCATGAGCTGGCCACCAATTCGGTGAAATACGGCGCGCTTTCCGTTCCGCAGGGCCGTGTCCGCTTCGAATGGCGCGATGTCAGGGAGGAAGACAAGCCGGATGCCCTGCTCCGCTTCACCTGGGAGGAGCGTGGCGGCCCGCCGGTGACAGAGCCCTCACGCACAGGCTTCGGCACGACCGTTATCAAGGCCCATGCCGCCGCCGCCTTCCGCGGCACAGTTGAGATCGATTTCCGGCCTGAAGGCCTGTTATGGGTGTTGACGGCGCAGCGCGCCGCGCTGGAGCGGGACTGACGCATGTCGCCCGGCAGGGCGGAGCGTTTCCCCGGAAATCCTGGCGCCAGAGCGCATCCCATGAATCACGTTTGATACCGCGTGCTTCAGCCTCCCGGAACAATCGCCACCTGCACCCGTTTCGAACAGGTCGTTCCCAAGGAGAAAGACCATGTTCAAGCAAACCATCATCGCAGCCGCGGCTCTGACGGCCGCAGCCTGGGCAAGCCCGGCCGGCGCGGAAAACTATGTCACGCTTGGCCGCCTGGTCTGCGGATCGGATGGCGGCCAGGGTCTGATCATCACGTCGCAGAAGAACCTGATCTGCACCTACACGCCGGCATCCGGCGGCGCCAAGGCGGTCTACGCCGGCAAAATCGAGAAGTTCGGCCTCGACATCGGTCAGACCGGCAAGAGCGTGATGATTTGGCAGGTGCTTGCGAAAACCGGTACGGATATGCCGCAATACGCCTTGGCCGGTGAATATTATGGCATCGGGGCGGATGCGAGCATCGGGGCAGGCGCCGGCGCCAAGGTGATCGCCGGCGGCACCAACAAAGCGTTCATGCTGCAACCGTTGAACGTCCAGGCTCAGGAAGGACTGAACCTGGCGATCGGGGTCGAGAAGATGACGCTGGTGCCGGGCGAGACATAAGAAAGCAGCAGGAGGGCGGCTGCATTTCACTCGATCAATGCGAAATCGCCTTGTTGATATCCTCGGTCATTTTCTTCGCATCGCCGAGCAGCATCATCGTGCCGTCCTTGTAGAACAGCGTATTGTCGATGCCGGCATAACCGGAGCCGAGCGAGCGCTTGACGAAGAGGCAGGTCTTCGCCCGGTCGACGTCGAGGATCGGCATGCCGTAGATCGGCGAGGTCTTGTCGTCGCGCGCGGCCGGATTGGTGACGTCGTTGGCGCCGATGACATAGGCGACATCGGCCTGGGCGAATTCCGAATTGACGTCCTCGAGTTCGAAGACCTCGTCATAGGGAACATTCGCTTCGGCGAGCAGCACATTCATGTGGCCGGGCATGCGGCCGGCAACCGGATGAATGGCATATTTCACTTCGACGCCGTTCTTCTTGAGATTGTCGGCGAGTTCACGCAAGGCATGCTGGGCCTGGGCAACCGCCATGCCGTATCCCGGCACGATGAGGACCTTCGAGGCATTCGCCATCAGATAGGCCGCGTCCTCGGCCGAGCCGAGCTTGACGGTCCTGTCCGAGGTATCGGGTCCGCTGGCCGCCGTCTCGCCGCCGAAGCCGCCGAGGATGACGGAGATGAAAGAGCGGTTCATGCCCTTGCACATGATGTAGGAAAGGATCGCGCCGGAGGAACCGACGAGCGCGCCGGTGATGATCAGCGCCAGATTGCCGAGCGTGAAGCCGATGCCGGCCGCGGCCCATCCCGAATAGGAGTTCAGCATCGAAACGACAACGGGCATATCGGCGCCGCCGATCGGCACGATCAGCAGAACCCCAAGCGCCAGCGACAGCGCCACCACGGCCCAGAAGTCGAAATGGCTTTCGGTGGCGGCAAGTCCGATGATGAAGAGCACGATCAGAACCAGCAGGGCCGCATTGATCAGATGCCGGTAGGGCAGCAGGATCGGCTTGCCGGACATGCGCCCGTCGAGCTTCAGGAAGGCGATGATCGAGCCGGTGAAGGTCAGCGCTCCGATCGCCACGCCGAGCGCCATCTCGACGCGCGCCTCGGTGTGGATGTGGCCGATCTCGCCGATGCCGAACGAGGCCGGCGTATAGAGCGCCGAAGCCGCGACCAGGACGGCCGCAAGTCCGACCAGCGAATGGAAGCCGGCGACGAGCTGCGGCATCGAGGTCATGGCGATGGTGCGGGCGACATAGGCGCCGACGCTGCCACCGATGGCAAGCCCAAGGATGATCAGCACAAAGCCGCCGAAGTCAGGCGTCGCCAGCACCAGCGTCGTCAGGATCGCGATCCCCATGCCGACCATGCCGTAGAGATTGCCCTTGCGGCTGGTGGCCGGATGCGACAGGCCGCGCAGCGCCAGGATGAACAGAACGCCGGAGACGAGGTAGAGGAAGGCTGCGATATTGGTCATCGGTCGCTCACCGGTCCTTCTTGCGGTACATCGACAGCATCCGCTGCGTGACGAGGAAGCCGCCGAAGATGTTGACCGAAACCAGCACCAGGGCGACGAAGCCGAAGCCGGTCGCAAGTCCGCTCGTCGAGATGCCGACCGCCAGCAGCGCGCCGACGACGATGACCGAGGAGATCGCATTGGTGACGGCCATCAACGGCGTATGCAGGGCCGGCGTTACCGACCACACGACGTAATAGCCGACGAAGATCGACAGGACGAAGATCGCGAATTGAAAGACGAAGGGATCGATCGCCCCGCCGGTGGCGGCACTGGCCGCTTCCGGCGCCTGGGCCGCCGCCGCAATCACGGCGGTCACCGCCTGGTCGAGCTGTTCCAGCGCTCTGTCCATTGCTTCACTGGCCATCAGTTGTCCCCCTTCTTCGCGCCGCCGAAGGCGGGATGAACCACGTCGCCGGCATAGGTCAGCATCGTCGCCTTGACCAACTCGTCGTCGAGGTTGACGATGACGCTGCCGGTTTCCTTGTTGACCATGGTCTCGAGGAAGGTGACGAGGTTCTTGGCGTAGAGCGCCGAGGCGCTGGCCGCAACCCGGCCCGGCATATTGGCAAAACCGATCACCTTGACACCGTCGACATCGGCGACCTCGCCGGCGACGACGCCCTCGATATTGCCGCCGCGCTCGACCGCGAGGTCGACGGCAACGGCACCCGGCTTCATCGAGGCGAGCATGGCGCGTGAAACCAGCCGCGGCGCGGCGCGACCGGGGATTAGCGCGGTGGTGATGACGATATCCTGCTTGGCAATATGCTCGGCCACGAGTGCGGCCTGCTTGCCCTGATAGTCGGCCGACATTTCCTTGGCATAGCCGCCGGCTGTTTCCGCCGCCTTGAACTCGTCGTCCTCGACGGCGATGAACTTGGCGCCAAGCGAGGCGACCTGCTCCTTGGCGGCCGGGCGGACGTCGGTGGCCGAAACCGCCGCGCCGAGACGGCGCGCGGTGGCGATCGCCTGGAGGCCGGCGACGCCGGCACCCATGACGAAGACCTTGGCGGCCGGCACGGTGCCGGCGGCCGTCATCATCATCGGCATGGCGCGGTCATAGACCGCCGCCGCCTCGATGACGGCCTGGTAACCGGCGAGATTGGCCTGGGACGACAGCACGTCCATCGATTGGGCGCGGGTGATGCGCGGCATCAGTTCCATCGCGAAAGCCGAAAGCCCGGCACTGGCCAGAGCCGCGATCGCTTCGTCATTGCCGTAGGGATCCATGATGGCGATCACCGCGGCGCCGCTTTTATAGGATGAGATTTCCTCTTCGTTCGGGCGGCGGACCTTCAGTACCACGTCGGCGGAGGCGGCATCGGCAAAACTGCCGATCCTGGCGCCGGCCGCCTCGAACTCTCCATCCGGAATACGTGACGCCGCCCCGGCACCGGCCTCGACGACGACGTCGAAGCCGAAACTCTTCATTTTCTTCACGGTCTCGGGGGAGGCCGCGACACGCGTCTCCCCGGCATTTTCCCTTGCAACGAAAACGATATTGCCCAACTGCCCCCTCCTCCGGGTCAGCCAGACCGCCGCAGGCTTCCCTGCGCAGGCCAAGCACCTAAGCATGTCGCGCAAAACTGTCCGGCGGTTCTGCGATAACGATATGCGAGAAAATAAAGACCTGAAGCACGAACAGCGAATCTGAACGATCGCAACGCGCTTCAGTCACAAGCTTCGGCGAAGCCCTCCCTTTGCCGCGATCAGCGGACCAGGAAGACGCCGGCAGCGAGAAGAATGATGAAGACGAAGAGGCCGCCGAGAAGGCCGGCGCCGCCGAAGAAACCGGCAGTCATCGCAAGCAGGAGGACGATGAGAAGCATCGAGCCGTATTTCGTGGCCGCGATGAACATGTCGTAGGTCTTTTCATGTTCCCGGTAATCCATCGGCGCGCCGGTCTCGACCGGTCCGGTATGATGTTCGGCCATAAATATCGTCTCCCTGAAATGCCTCTGCACTGCCTCATCCCTCGCCCACGCGAGGGAGGCCCCTATTTGCAGGGATTACACAATGACAGGCGAAAGCGCAATGCATGAGAATGCCGCAGCCGCGCTTGGCAACCCCTTCCTCCCGCTGGAAAGATGCGCAGAGACGCCCACGGCGAAGCTTATATCTCCGCTCGTCGCCGACCCGCCCCGATCCGGGCTGCAATCGCTTCTCCGCCGGGGACCAGAAATCATAGCGGCAGGTCGGTGCCGAGTTCGCCTTGCGGCACGAAGCGCGCCGTCGGAATGATGGTCAGCGGCGGCAGCGTGTCGTTGGGATTGCGCGAGAACATCATGCGTTGCTCGCTGGCGCTGGAGATGAAGAAGGGATAGCGCGTCAACAGCTTGCGCCCGACCTCGACCACATTCGTCGCCATCAGCGTCATGTCGATCCCGTAATTCTTCGCCAGTCGGCCGGGGACGATCGTGTCGGCATAGAAGACCCGCTTGTAGAAAGCGGCATGCGGCGGTCGAACGAACTGAAGCACACGGTCTGCGCGGAAATAAGCGGCCGCAACAATGGTGGGTCTCAGTGTCAGATAGGGAACCCAGGGCAGATCGGCCGTGAGTTCCGGATCGGCCGCGAAACGCGCCGGATCGATCAGGGTCAACCCTGCATCCAGGAGTTCGTCCATCGCTTCGGGAAAGGCGCCGCCGGACTGACTGAGGCGGTGATCAGGTGTCACATAATGAACTCGGATCGTGCTGATCAGCTCACCATAATAGTACAACCCGAAAATATAGGCGTGGCTGTCGAAATCGCTGTCATCAAGCAGCCCTTTCGGAGCGAGCGCGAGGACGTCATGGGCCTTGTAAGCCTTGTAACGCAGGCGTTCCACCTGTTCCATGTCTTCGCTGCTTTCGACGCGACGATATTCGACATGATCCAGAATATCCAAAATTTTCGTACTGAAATCACCACGCTTGAACAGTGTCTCTGACATTCTCTCGATCCGCTCGTTAACGGATCATTAATCATACGCCGGCGAAATTTAGGCAAGGAAATCCGATAATTCGGCCCGTATATAAACTATTAAGGTTAACGGCGCTGGGGATTGTCAGCGGAAGAATTGGCGCTCACAGAGCGCTCAGGCGACCTTGTTGCGGCGACGTTGCACGGGGCGGCGGCCGATGCCTTGCTGTAACAGCGGGATGTTTTGGGAAGGCACCGGCTGCGAAAAAACATAGCCCTGCACCAAATCGGTGCTGCGGTGCTTGTTGAGCAGCGCGAGCTGCTCCTCGGTCTCGACACCCTCGATGACGATCTTCAGGCCGAGTTCGCGGGCGAGATGGACCGTGCCGCGCAAAAGCTTGAGACGGCGGGTATCCTCGACGATGTTGCGCACGAAGGAACGGTCGATCTTGACGATATCGAGCGGCAGCGTATCGAGATAGCTGAGGCTGGAGAAACCGGTGCCGAAATCGTCAATGGCGATGGTGATGCCGCGGGCCCTCAGCTCCGCCAGGATGGCGCGCACGGCCTGCGGCTCGTCGATCAGGCAGCTTTCGGTGACTTCGAGATGCAGCCGCGCCGCATCGAGGCCGGAATGAGCGAGCGCATCGGCGACCACGGAAAGGATATCGGCATCGCGCAGATCGCGCGCCGAGAGGTTGACCGAGACGGCGATATGGTCCGGCCAGCTCATGCACTCGGTGCAGGCCTTGAACAGGACGAAACGGGTGATGTCGGAGATAATGCCCATCTCTTCGGCAAGCCGAATGAACACGTCGGGCGGAATCGAGCCCTTCTCCGGATGCACCCAGCGGGCCAGCGCTTCGGCGCATTCTATCCGTGTGCCATCGGCCCGGAACATCGGCTGGAAGACGAGATGCAGCGCCTGCGCCGAAACCGCTTCGCGCAGGTCAGCCTTCAGCTTCTGCTGCTCGATATAGCGCCCGTCCATCTCGCGCTCGAATCCGGAGATGCCGCCCTTGAGGCGGGACTTGCTTTCGAAAAGGGCAAGATCCGCCTTGACGCTCCACTCATCCATTGCGAAGGCCGAGCTTTCGAGGATCGCGTATCCGGCGCTGAGCGACACCAGGAAGGTCAGCTCGTCGACCTCGTAATGGCCCTGGATCGCGGCGTGCACGCGGCGAATCGAGAGCTCGAGCGATGTGGGCTCCTTCGCATGCGGGAAGAACAGGATGAACTGATCGCCCATCAACCGGCCGAGGATGGCATTGCCGCAAGCCTGCTTGATGCGGGCGGCGATGGCGCAAAGCAGATGGTCGCCGGTGACGTGACCACGCATGTCGTTGACATGTTTGAACTCGTCGATATCAAGAACCATGAAGCCGAGCGGTCCTGATTTGCGCGGGTGCCTGGCGAGATATTCCTGGACCAGTTGCCCGAAATATTCGCGGTTCGGCAGGCCGGTCAGCGCATCGAAGCGGACCATGTGCATGATCTTCTGCTCCGCCTTCACCCGGCTCGACACGTCCTCGAAGATCAGAACGGCGCCGCCGTCGGCCCTCCGGCTGGCGGAGAATTCGAGCGACAGGTCCTCAGGGAAGTGAATGAGCGTGCGTGACAGGTTGCCGTCGGCGACCTGAGTGAGCTGGCGCAGGATAAGCTCCGGTTGCGAGGCATCCATGAAGCTGTAACGCGCTCCATAACGCAGCACGGCGCCGAGGTCGCGATCCTTCAGCCGCTCCGGCGCACCGATCCTCAAAAGCTCGCAGGCCTTGCGGTTGACGACCTGGATACGGTTTTCGGCATCGACCATCACCAGGCCATGCGGCATGTTGTTGAGCGCCGTATCGAAACGGTCGGCGATCATGGTGATTTCCCGGCGCGCGATGACGTTCTCATAGAGGAACTCGCGCACGCCATTCGCCATTGCCCGCGTCGTCAGCCAGAAGGGAATAAGGAAGATCGACAGGAGACCGCGGTAGAAATCCAGCGCCAACAGGCTGCAGACGATCATCGGAAGGCAGCAGGAGAATGTCTGAAGGTCGACCGCGAGGCGCGAACCGTAGTTGCGGCCGACGACCGAAACCATGGTTGCCATAGTGACGGCAATGCAGGCAAGCTCGGCAAAGGAATCGCGCACGACGAAGATCGCGTAGCCGCTGGCGATACCAAGCAATGCCGTGGTGCAGGCAGCACCGGCAACCAGAATCCGCTCCCAACGCTCGATTCCGGCGTGCGACAGGCTCTCCTTGTCGACACGGTCAAACTGCCGGAAGATGGCCATGCGCACGCTGAAGACCAGAAGGAAGGCGGCAGAGAGGAGAATGTAAACGGAAGACTGTGTCTTGGCGGCGACGGCGAGGCATGTCGCCACGTGGACGATTACGCCAGCAAGAAGCGTCATGCGGTTCCCGGAAAGGGAACTCACAAACGACAGATACACATCTAAAGGGACCCTGTTCGGGCTATCTGGCTTCATCCACACTTTCCCTGTGCGCGGGAATTCTAGAGGCAACCCTTTAAAAATTGATTTCAATCGAATCAAACATTTGGTCAAATTTTCTAAAACCCCAGGATGAACAGCACAGCCTTGGCGTGATAATGCAGCCTTGTCGCGAGATTGTTGAAATAATCATCCACGCCTGGGTTGTTAAAATATTTACCGGCCGTGCGGGCCGGCCGTCTTAGTGCCGCCTCAACCCCGAAAATCGGAATCGTTTTCGGAAAAATCCGAAGCGCGCGAGAGAGGAGACGGCGCTATACGACTATGCGCCAATGCGCGGCATTTATCCTTCCAATTTCGAGGGCCGTGGTCTACACCGATTCCAAAGAGGGAAAGCTGCCGAATAACGGCAGGACAAGAATAAGGGAAACGAATGTCGGGACTTCTGGCGGCAAGCCGGCTGATCGATTCGGTCAGTCAAATCATGGGCAAACTTTCCGAATATATGGTGCTGTTCTGCTGTCTGATCAGCGCCGGAAACGCCATCGTCCGTTATGCCTTCAACTACAGTTCCAACGGCTGGCTGGAAATCCAGTGGTATCTGTTCGCCTTCGTCGTCATGCTCGGCGCCTCGCATGCGCTGCGCAACAATGAGCATGTCCGCGTCGACCTGATCTATGGCGCAGTCTCCGACAAGGCGAAGATGTGGATCGACATCGTCGGCCTCATCCTGTTCCTCATCCCCGTCTGCATCTTCCTCACCTGGCTCTGCTGGCCTTTCTTCGCGCTGTCCTACCGGCAGGGGGAAATATCGGGCAATGCCGGCGGACTGATCCGCTGGCCCGTCAAGCTGATCCTGGTCGCAGGCTTCGGGCTGCTGTCCCTTCAGGGCGTCTCCGAGCTGATCAAGCGGATCGCCGCCCTCACCGGCTATATCAGCATCGACACAAAATACGAAAAGCCGCTGCAATAGCGCCCCGGGAGGAACGGATTTGTTTGATTTCGGCATTATTCCGCCGGCCATGTTCCTGGGCATGGTCATCTTCATGCTCTACGGCTTTCCGGTCGCCTTTTCGCTCGCCGCCGTCGGCCTGTTCTTCGGCATCATCGGCATCGCCACGGGCCATTTCAGCGAAGCCTTTCTGCAAGCGCTGCCCCTGCGCTTTTTCGGCATCGTCTCCAACGACCTGCTGCTCGCCATTCCCTTCTTCACCTTCATGGGCGCGGTGCTGGAACGCTGCGGACTTGCCGAGGATCTGCTCGAAGGCACCGGCAAGCTCTTTGGCGGCATTCCCGGCGGCCTCGCCTATGCCGTCATCCTGGTCGGCGCCGTCCTCGGCGCCATCACCGGCACGGTGGCCGCCTCCGTCATCACCATGGGCGTGATCTCGCTGCCGATCATGCTGCGCTACGGTTACAACCCGCGCCTTGCCACCGGCGTCATCGCCGCCTCCGGCACCATCACCCAGGTGATCCCGCCCTCGCTCGTGCTCGTCGTCCTCGCCGACCAGCTCGGCAGATCGGTCGGCGACATGTATCTCGGCGCGATCGGCCCCTCGATCCTGCAGGTGGCGATCTTCGTCCTCTTCATCCTTGTCATGTCGATCATCCGGCCGAAATCGATGCCACCGCTGCCGAAAGAGGTGCGCGGCAACCTTGACTGGGCGCTGCTCGCCAAAGTGCTGATGGGCATGGTGCCGTCGATCGTGCTGATCTTCCTCGTGCTCGGCACGATCTTCATGGGGCTTGCGACGCCGACGGAAGCCGGCGCGCTCGGCGTCGTCGGCGCCATGGGGCTCGCCGCCCTGCATCGCCGTCTCACTTGGCCGCTGATCCGTGAGGCGATGACGTCGACCACCCATATCACCTCGATGGTGGTGATGATCCTGATCGGCTCCACCTGTTTCAGCCTGGTCTTCCAGGGCATGGACGGTTCGCGCTGGATCGAGCACATGCTCTCGGGCATCCCTGGCGGCCCGGTCGGCTTCCTGATCTTCGTCAACATCTTCATCTTCGTGCTCGCCTTCTTCCTCGATTTCTTCGAAATCGCCTTCATCGTCATCCCGATGCTCGCCCCCGTCGCTTCCAGTCTCGGCATCGACCTGATCTGGTTCGGCGTACTGATCTGCGTCAACATGCAGACGAGCTTCATGCATCCGCCCTTCGGCTTCGCGCTCTTCTATCTGCGCTCGATCGCCAGCAAGGACGTCAAGACCTCCGATATCTATATGGGCGCGCTGCCCTGGGTCGGCATGCAGATCATCCTGGTGGCAATCGTGATCTTCTGGCCGCAATCGGTCACCTACTGGCTGGATCACGGCCCGAAGGTCGACCCGAACTCGATCAAGATCGAAGTGCCGGGCTTCGGCGGCCAGCTCGGCCTGCCGCCGGTGGGCGGCGGCAATGGCACGCCGCAGATCCCCGGCCTGAACCTGCCGCCGCTCGGCTTGCCGGGAGCCCCGCCGCCACCTGCGAAATAACTCCCCCAAAATAACAGGGCCAAAACAAAACCCCGGACCAAGCGATCCGGGGTTTTGGTATGCGTTCGTGTCAGGCGCCGATGGAAGCGCTTAAAGCGCGTCGCGTCAAATTTGATTCACGCAACGCACTTTAGCTCTTTGTTTTTATGCATGTCGTTGCCCCGGAACCGCGCACACTTCCGGGCGACATGCATTAGAGCTTGCCGGCCCGCTGCTGGATCATCATGAACGTATCAAACGTGTATTCCGAGAGCTGCATCCACAGATAGGCGTCGCGCTTGAAAGCGGTCTGGTCGTCGTAGATCTTCTTGAAATACTGGTTGTTGGCCGAGATTTCGCCGTAGATGCCCATGGCCGCCTGGAAGCAGGCCTCCATGATCTCCTGGCTGAACGGGCGCAGCGTCGCGCCTTCGGCGACGAGCTGCTTCAGCGCCGTCGGGTTCTTCGTGTCGTATTTCGCCAGCATGTTGGTGTTGGCGAAGGCGCAGGCGTCGGTGAGCGCTGCCTGGTAGTGCTTCGGCAGGTTGCTCCATTTGTCGAGATTGAAGAACGCATGCACCGTCGGGCCGCCTTCCCACCAGCCCGGATAATAGTAATATTTCGCCACCTTGTGGAAGCCGAGCTTCAGATCGTCATAGGGACCGACGAATTCCGCCGCATCGATCGTGCCCTTTTCAAGCGCCGGGTAGATGTCGCCGCCGGCGATCTGCTGCGGGACGACGCCGACCTTCTCCATGACCCGGCCGGCAAGGCCGGCGATGCGCATCTTGACGCCCTTCAGGTCATCGAGCGTATTGATTTCCTTGCGGAACCAGCCGCCCATCTGGGCACCGGTATTGCCGGCCGGCAAAGCATACATGCCCTGCGTGGCATAAAACTCGTTCATCAGCTTGTTGCCGTTGCCGTCATTAAACCAGGCATTGGTCAGGCGGCTGTTGAGGCCGAAGGGGATCGCCGTTCCGATGGCGTAGGTCGGATCCTTGCCGACGAAATAATAAGAGGTGGTGTGGGCTGCCTCGACCGTACCGGCAGCCACCGCATCGACGGCCTGCAGACCCGGCACGACTTCACCGGCCGCGAAAGGCTGGATGGTGAAATTGCCGTCGGTTGCGGCGGCAACATGCTTGGCGATGTCTTCGGCACCGCCATAGATCGTATCCAAGCTCTTCGGAAACGACGACGTCATGCGCCACGCGATCTTCGGATTCTCCTGCGCGATCGCAGGCGCTGCCAATGCCGTTGCGGCAACCGCGCCGGCCCCGGCGGTTCCCGCCTTCTTGAAAAACGAACGACGATCCATCAAAAACCTCCCGTATAGATGGCACTGCGCGGCCAATCTTCACCCCTACCCGCAGCGAGGGCAGAGCTAAGCATGGCGAGGGCCGCGATTCAAGCTTTAGTCTATTAGCCTTTGGCATCAAGACGGCAATAAGGCAACACCCAGGCACCCATCAAAATCAGCAGCTTAGCCGCGAGGACAGACGCCACGGCGAGGCGCTGGCGGAAATCGGCCGCCAGCTGCAGCCAAACGTTGACTTCGCGGCCATTCTGGCGGCAGAAACGACAAGCAGAAGATTTCACCGGGGCGAACATGACGAAACCGATCGTTGCCATTCCTGCCGATATCCGCAGCTTCGACGGCGCGACCTGGCACGCCGTGCAGCATCAATATCTCAGTGCCGCGTTGAATGCGGCCGGCGTCATGGCCTTTGTCATCCCGGCTTTCGAGGCGGGCTTCGACACAGACGCAATCCTCGACCGCGTCGATGGTCTGCTGGTATCGGGCTCGGCCAGCAATGTGCATCCTTCGCTTTACGGCGCCGAGGCGAATGACAAGGACGGTCCCTTCGATCCCGCCCGCGACGCCACAAGCCTGCCGCTCATCCGCCGCGCCATCGATCGCGCCATCCCGCTGCTCGCCATCTGCCGCGGCATTCAGGAGCTGAATGTCGCTCTCGGCGGCTCGCTGGCAAGCGAGATCCACGAGCAACCCGGCATCTGGGACCATCGCCGGCCGGAAGGTGTCGACCGTGACGGCATGTACGCCATCCGCCAGACTGTCCACGTCAAGGAAGGGTCATGCATTGCCGGCATCCTCGGCCCGGGCGATATCCGCGTCAACTCGTTGCATCGCCAGGCGATCGCCAGGACCGCGCCGCGCCTGCAGGTGGAGGCCACCGCCGAGGACGGCACCGTGGAGGCCGTTTCCGTCATCGATGCCAAGGCCTTCGCCGTCGGCGTGCAATGGCATCCGGAATATTGGGCCGAAACCGACAAGACGTCGAACCGGCTGTTTGCCGCCTTCGGCGACGCCGTTCGCAGTTATGCCGCCGCCAAACCGCCCGTGACCGCGGCGCAGGCAATCGCCTGACCACTGGCCAGGTCAAGCGCGCCAGCTTGAACCATCGCGCCTCTAAACCTTTTGCGGTGTCTCCGGCACCGGCGTCAGCGCCGTTCCCTTCTCGAACCAGGCAATCAGATTGTCGGCCACCAGATCGGCCATCGCATTGCGCGTGGGCACGGAGGCCGAGGCGACGTGCGGCAGCAGCACGGCATTGGCCGGTTCCATGAGCGTCGCCGGCACGGTCGGCTCTTCATAGAAGACGTCGAGGCCGGCCGCGCCGAGCGCGCCTGACGCCAGAGCCGCACTCAGCGCCTCTTCATCCACCGTCCAGCCGCGGCCGACATTGACGAGGATGCCGTTCGGACCGAGAGCGGCGAGGATATCGGCATCGATCGTCTTATGCGTCTGCGGCGTCTTCGGAACGATGGCGATCAATGTGTCCACCGCCTCGGCCAGTCCTTTCAACGTCGGGTAATAATCATAGGGCGCGTCGGCATGGCGCGACCGCGTGTGATAGCTGATCTTCACCTTGAACGGCTCCAGCCGTTTGGCAATCTCGAGCCCGATGCGACCGAGGCCGTAGAGCCCGACATGACGGCCCTTGAGCGAGAAACGCGACAGCGGATAGGCCGTGCCCGGCTTCCAGTTGCCCGCGCGCAGCCAGGCTTCGGCCCGCGGCAATTCGCGGATCGTGTTCAAGAGCAGGCCGATCGCCGTGTCGGCAACCTCGTCGTTCAGAACGTCAGGCGTATTGGTGACGATGATGCCCTTTTCGGCTGCCCGTTTTACATCCATACCGTCATAACCGACGCCGAAGCTGGCGATCACCTCGACGTCAGGCAGCTGGTCCATCCAGGCGCCGGGAAAAGCGCCGGAGACGGCGACGCCGCGGATGCGGCCGGCTGTCTCGCCGTCGAGTGCCAGCTTCTCCTCGCGGGCGACGGCAATGATCTCAAAACGATCCTTCAGCCTTTCGAGAACACGCTCGTGTATCTTCCCAGGAACGAGAATGGCGATGCGGGACATGGCTTTTCCTCTTGGACGGGGTCTGGTTCAGGCGCGTGGCCGATGGGGACTGGTCGACTGGCGGATGCGCATTTCCGGCTTGATGAGATGCATGCCGTCAGGTTCGTGGCTGCCGGCGAGACGATCGAGAAGCGCGCGCGCAGCCAGACGGCCGACTTCGGTCTGGCCGTTCCAGACGGTCGTCAGCGCCGGTGTGGCGATCGAAGCTTCCTCGAGATCGTCATAACCGGTGACGGAAATGTCGCGCCCCGGCACCAGTCCGGCACGGGCAATGCCGTTCATCAGGCCGATGGCGACGAGATCGTTCCAGCAGACGGCCGCCGTCGGCTTCTGCGGCAGCGAGAGGAAATGCACCGCGGCCTCGAAACCGCCCTGCTTCGAGCGCGGACCGGGAATACGCAGGTTCGGATCGACCTCGATGCCGGCCTTGCGCAGCGCATTGACATAACCCTGGTAGCGGTCGCGGCCGGTGGACGTCTGGTCCGTGCCGCCGATCATCGCGATCGAGCGGTGACCGAGGCCGATCAGGTGGTTGGTGGCAAGAGAAATGCCGTAACTGTCGTCACCGCGATAGGTCGGCAGTTCCAGACCGTCCATCGAGCGGGCGACAAGGATTGCCGGCATGCCGTTTTCCTCCGCCAGCTGCAGATCTTCCGGCGGCGTGCCGATCGCCGGCGACATGATGACGCCGTCGCCGCCGAGCTGCAGGAGCGTTTCGATGAAGGTGCGCTGCTTTTCGACATTGTCGTAATGGTTGGAAAGGATGAAGGTGTGGCGGCTGCGATCGAGCTCGCTTTCGATCGCCTTCAGGATCTCGCCGTAGAAGGGGTTCATGATGTCGTGCACGACGACGCCGATGATGCCGGAGCGCGAGGTGCGCAGGCTGGCGGCACGGCGATTGTAGATGTAGCCGAGCGCGCGCGCCTGTTCCTTGATCTTCTCCCGCGTATTGCCGGCAACCAGCGGACTGTCGCGCAAGGCGAGCGATACGGTCGCCGTTGAAATGCCGAGCGTTTCGGCGATTGTCGAAAGCTTGATCTTCTGGACCACGTGTCCTCCTCCAGGCAGCACGCAAGACAGCAGACCGCGTCGGAAAACCGGCGCGGTCCCTTAAAATGTTTAATTAAAAGATTTAACAGGCGGAAGCAATTCGTCTTTTCAGCGAAATTTCAGTCTTCATCAGGTTCTTCCAAAGGAAGCGCTTCGGCCTGCAGATTGGCGTCGATCGCCTTCAGCAGACGCACGAGATTGCGGATTTCCTTTTCTGAAAATTCCAGCGTCGCCAGCCGGTCGCAGGCCGAGGCCGCCATCTCGATCGCCCGCACGCTGTCACGGCCGAGCGCCGTGAGATAGACCTTGGTCAGGCGCGCATCCTCGGCATCGGGCTTGCGCTCGAGGAAGCCCTGCGCCTCCATGCGGCCGATCGTGCGGGTCATCGTCGGCGCCTTGACGCCGAGCTTTTGGGCAAGGCCGCCCGCCGTCATGCCGTCGCTCTCGGCGAGCGAGAGAATGACGCCGTCCTGGCCGGCATAGAGGCCGCTTTCGAACAGGTTGCGCGACAGCACCGTACGCATGGAACGAGCCGCCTGGGTCAGCGCCGGCGAGAGATCGACGAGCGTATACTCCGTCTGGTCCTTCTTCTTGGACTTGCTCTTCTTGCCGTCCTTATGCTTCTTTCCCATAGCCATCCCTTTGATCTTTAAGCCCCGACGCCGCTGCGATATGACATTGCCCAGGATCTCGTCATAAACAAGAGGCAACGACCGGATGATGACGCCTTCGCCCCGCTTCGACGAAAGCCGCCCGGCCTCGACCCCTGCCCCGCGCCGCCCGATCGCCGTGCTGCCGCTTGGTGCTCATGAGCAGCACGGCCCTCACCTGCCCTTCGAAACCGACACGCTGATTGCCGAAGGCATCGCCCAACGATTGAAGGCGGCCCTGCCCGCCGGTCTGCCGGTCACCTTCCTGCCCGCCGAATCGGTCGGCTACTCCATAGAGCATATGGATGTTGAAGGAACAAAGACGCGCGCCTTCGACGAGGCGGTCCACCGCTGGCTCGGCATTGCCGAAGGCCTGGCCAAGCAGGGTACCCGCAAATTGGTGATGCTGAACGCCCATGGCGGCAACTCGCCCCTGATGACCATCGTCGCAACCGAGGCGCGGGTCCGCTTTGCTATGCTGGCCGTGGCGACGAGCTGGACCCGCTTCGGCCTGCCGGACGGGGTGATCCCGCCGGGGGAAAAGGCGATCGGCATTCATGGCGGCGACATCGAGACCTCGGTCATGCTGGCGCTTCATCCTGACAGGGTTGATATGGCGAAGGCCGCAGATTTCCCTTCGCGACAGACGGAATTTGCCGAACGCTTCAAACATCTGCGCGCCTACGGGCCGCACGCCTTCGGCTGGAAGATGTCGGATCTCAATGCCGAAGGCGTGGCAGGCAATGCCATGGCGGCGACGGCTGAAAAGGGCGAGGCGCTGATTGCCCATGCGGTAAGGGGCCTGGTGGAACTGCTGGAAGATGTCGATGCCTTCGACGTCGGCGAGTTCCGGTGAAGACGGATCCGCACCGGCAGATGATGTGATCTTATAACATTATAAAACCCTTTGAACTGCCGCGCCCATGCCATTATATGAGACCAACCGTTTAAGCAGCCGATCCAAAACGCTCGGCCCACGCCTAATCCTAGAGGTTCTCATGACCGACGCGACAGCCACCCTGAAGCCCATTCCCGTCACCGTGCTCACCGGTTATCTCGGTGCCGGCAAGACGACGTTGCTCAACCGCATCCTGTCGGAAAATCACGGCAAGAAATATGCGGTCATCGTCAATGAATTCGGCGAGATCGGCATCGACAACGACCTGATCGTCGAGTCGGATGAAGAGATCTACGAGATGAACAATGGCTGCGTCTGTTGCACGGTGCGCGGCGACCTGATCCGCGTCGTCGAAGGCCTGATGCGCCGTCCCGGCCGCTTCGACGGCATCATCGTCGAAACGACGGGCCTTGCCGATCCGGTGCCGGTCGCCCAGACCTTCTTCATGGATGACGACGTGCGCGCCAAGACCGAGCTCGACGCCGTCATCGCTCTCGTCGACGCCAAGCACCTGCCGCTGCGCCTGAAGGACAGTCGCGAGGCCGAAGATCAGATCGCCTTCGCCGACGTCGTCGTCATCAACAAGAGTGACCTGGTGACCACCGAAGAACTTGACGTGATCGAAGACATCGTCCGCGCCATCAACCCGGCCGCCCGCGTTTACAAGACCAGCCGCTCGGGCGTCGACCTCGCCCGTGTGCTCGACCAGGGCGCCTTCAACCTGGAGCGTGCGCTCGAAAACGATCCGCATTTCCTCGAGCACGGCCATGACGATCATGTCTGCGGCCCGGATTGCGATCATCATCACCATGATCACGATCATCAGCATGATGATCACGACCACCACCATCACGACCATGAGCATCACCATCATGGCGCGATGTCGGCGATTCACGATGTCACGGTGCAGTCGGTGTCGCTGCGCGGCGGCGAGATGAACCCGGAGCGCTTCTTCCCCTGGATCCAGAAGGTCACCCAGATTCAAGGCCCGAACATCCTGCGCCTCAAGGGCATCATCGCCTTCAAGGACGACCCCGAGCGTTACGTCGTTCAGGGCGTGCACATGATCATCGAGGGCGATCATCAGCGGCCGTGGAAGGACGGCGAGAAGCATGAAAGCCGTCTCGTCTTCATCGGCCGCGATCTCGACCGTGAAAAGCTCGAGGCCTCCTTCAAGGCATGCGAGGCAGCCGCCTGATGCCGACAGTTGCACCGCTTGATCTCGACGGCCACGTTCTGGCCGTCGAATTTTTAGGTGACATCCCCTTCTTCGCAAACGCAAACGGCACGTTTCATCGGCTGGACGGCGGCGAGAGGGTTTGCGAGGCCCATCAGGGCATGCTCACCGCCATCCGCGATCCCTATAGCGACAGCCTGATCTCGGGCGGCGAGGACGGCAAGGTGCTGCGCATTGCCGCCGACGGCAGCGTCAGCGAACTCGCGACGGCGCCGCGCAAGTGGATCTCGCAGGTCGCGGCCGGCCCGCAGGGCGCCGTCGCCTATTCTCATGGCAAGAGCTCGCTCGTTCGCCTCGCTGACGGCACCACCAAGGAATTCCCGGAGGAACGCACCGTCGAAGGCATCGCCTTCGCGCCGAAAGGCCTGCGCATCGCCGCCGCCCGTTACAATGGCGTGTCGCTGCATTGGGTCGGCACGAGCGCCAAACCGGTCGATCTCGAATGGAAGGGCGCCCATACCGGCGTCACCTTCTCGCCTGACGGCAATTTTCTCGTCACTTCGATGCAGGAAAATGCCTTGCACGGCTGGAAGCTCGACAGCAAACCCGGCGCCGAGGCCCGGCACATGCGCATGACCGGCTATCCCGCCAAGGTGAAATCGCTGTCCTGGTCGGTGAAGGGCAAATGGCTCGCCTCATCGGGCGCGCCCGCAGCCATCGTCTGGCCCTTCCAGGGCAAGGACGGGCCGATGGGCAAGGCGCCGCTCGAACTCGGCACCCGCGCCAATATCATGGCGACCTCGGTCAGGTTCCATCCGCTGGAGGACATCCTTGCCATCGGCTTCATCGACGGCATGATTCTGGCCGTACGCATCGCCGACAGCAAGGAAGCGTTGCTGCGCCGCCCCGGCAAGGGCGCGATCACGGCGATGAGCTGGAGCGCAAATGGCAAGCTGCTCGCTTTCGCCTCCGAAGCCGGCGATTGCGGCGTCATCGATATTTCGGCGTGAGTTCCTGTTACCGGCAATGGGCGACGCCGTGACCGAACCGGAGATCGTGGCGCTTGGCGCCGAGCATATGCGGGCGGCGGCGGCAATCAGGCGCGTCGCCCTGTGGCGGCGATTGCCTTGGCTGCCGGATCTGCATACGCCTGAGGAAGAAGAGCAGTACTGGCGCACGCATCTCCTGCCGAATTGCACCATCCTCGGCGCCGAGATCGGAAACCGGCTGGTCGGCGTTATCGCCTATGGTGACGGCTGGATCGAACAGCTTTACGTTCTCCCTGATTTCCAGAATATCGGCATCGGCTCGTTGCTGCTCGGCTGCGCCCGGGAGGAGATGGATGAAATCAGGCTCTGGACGTTCCAGCGCAACAGCGGCGCCCGCGCTTTCTACGAGCGGCACGGTTTTTCCGTCGAGGAAAAGACCGATGGTCTCGACAACGAGGAAAAGGAGCCCGACGTGCTCTATCACTGGCGCCGGCTTCCGGAGCTGACGCCTGGCCTACAGCCGTCTGATCCAGGGCCGTAGAACATCGGACTTGCCAAATGCCCTAGAACAGGATGATTTTAGGCCCGGTCGGCCTAAAATCATCCTGTTCTAAATTAAAGAGTTAGAGCATGATGTCGTCCGAAAACCGCTCACACTTTTCGGCATCATGCTCTAGCCAGGCGAAACATGAACCGCGCGCAGCAAGTGGCTGCGCTGTCGCTGACAGAGGAAACGGGAATGCCGAAATCGACCGGCCTCGGTTTGGCCGAACAACAGCCGCCGTCCCCGGACAATGCCTCCGTCTGGGCGGTGATCCGCGCCGAGGCGGCCGAACTTGCCGTGCGCGAGCCGATCTTGCGACGGCTGCTGGCCACAGAGGTAACGGATGCCATCGGCAACAATGAAATCATCGCCCGGGTGCTGGCGGCGCGGCTTTCGGTAACGCAGGTGGAAACAGGCAATCTGTTCGATCTTATCCTCTCCACCCTCACCGACGATATCATGCGGAAGATCGAGGCCGATCTCGCAGCCGTGCGCGAGCGCGACCCGGCCTGCACGACGTTCCTGCACGCGCTCCTCAACCTTAAGGGTTTTCATGCGCTGCAGACGCACCGCATCGCCCACGCGCTCTGGAATGCCGGCCGGCCGGAAATCGCCACCTGGCTCGCCAATCTTGCCTCGCTGGTCTTCGGCCCGGATATCCATCCGGCCGCACGGATCGGCGCTTCCATCATGCTCGATCATGGCTCGGGCATTGTCATCGGCGAAACCGCAGTGATCGAGGACGAAGTATCGATCCTGCAGAATGTGACGCTCGGCGGCACCGGCAAGGAAACCGGGGACCGCCACCCGAAGATCCGCCACGGCGTGATGATCGGCGCCGGCGCCAAGATTCTCGGCAATATCGAAATCGGCGCTTTCAGCAAGATCGCCGCCGGCAGCGTCGTGCTGAAGCCGGTTCCCGAACATTGCACGGTCGCCGGCGTGCCGGCCACGGTCGTGCGCATTCACCGCGCCGATGAAATCCCGGCCGAAACGATGGATCAGAATATCTAGATGTTTCGCTACGCCGCCTGCTGACTTTCCCAGAAGGCTTCGACGCGGTTGCGGCCTTCGCGCTTCGAGCGATAGAGCGCTTCATCCGCCTTGTGGACCAACCGCTCGAAATCCCCGTCGCTTTGTGCGCGCGTGGCGACACCGATGCTCAGCGTCGGAAAGACGGCCAGATCCGGCTGTTGCATGACGGCGGCTGCGAAAGTGAGACGAATGCGCTCGGCGATCGCTACCGCCTCTTCTTGGGAAGCCTTTTTCAGCACCGCCAGGAACTCATCGCCGCCTTGCCGGGCGAGCAGATCATGGGGCTGCATGATGTTTCTCGAAACATTGACAAAGAGCCGCAGGATCTCGTCGCCGGCGGCGTGGCCGTGCCTATCGTTCAGCTGTTTGAAATGGTCGATATCGATGATCAGCAGCGAAACCGGCTGAGAGCCGAGAGCGGGCAAACGCCGGGCAAGTCCCCCGCGATTGAGGGCACCGGTCAGCGGATCGTGATGGGCGAGTTCGGTCAGCTGATTTCGGCTACGCTCGGCCGCCATCAGCACCATCGCCATGCTGCGCAGCATGATGAAGGCGACGGCCGACACCGCCATCCAGCTATGAGCCGCGCTGGCGCCGAAAGGATCCGGCCCGCCGATCTCGCCGGTTGCCGCAAGAATGCTGCGCGCGGCAAAAATCATCGCTGTGCAAATGTAAAGACCGACAAGCAGGGCTGCCGAATACAGCCTTTCGCGCCGGACGATGCTGACGGCTTCCCTCGCAATGGCAAGATCGCAGAGGCAGCAGATGACGGAGACATAGAGGAGCCTTGCCGATACCGCGGTGGGGTCGCTGACGATAAGCACGACAGGCACGCTGACGAGGAGGATCGCAAGCCAGAAATAGCGTTGGTCGAGACCCCGTCCGGAAAAGATGCGCACGGCAAAGAACATCAGCATGTAGCCAGCGATGGTGACGATATTGCCGCCGTCGACCGAAACCGAATAGGGAACGATACCGCGCAGCGCGACGAGGAAGGATCCGACGCCGACAAGCAGGTTGCTTAAACCCCAGCAGAGCGGCCACCTGTCGAAGCGGCCAGTGGCATAGGCTGCAAGCTGGAGAATGCCCAGCACGAAACAGCTCACGGCAACAATAAAATAGATCGTCCTGAGATCCAGCAGCATGACGCTTTCCCGAAATTCTCGCGGACCCTACAGGAAGCCTTTTGCGGTTTGATTGGAGGCTTTGCTAAAAATTTATCGATCACCGTTTTTTCAAGCGGCCCGCACCGCGCCGATGATATCCGCCAGCAGGCCGTGCAGCAGATCCCTGTAGCCGTTTCGCGCCGAGGGGCCGCTCTCCTCGGAAGTCATGACGACCGTCAGGTCGAGCGACGGCACGATATAGAGCATCTGACCGCCGTAACCCCAGGCAAAATGCACCTGCTCGCCGCCGATCTGCCGGGTGAACCAGCCATAGCCGTATTCATCGCCGGAGAAGCGTGAGTTGGTCCGATGCTGCCATGACTGGGAAATCCAGTCCCCGGGGACGACCTGGCGGCCTTCGGCGGTCTTGCCGCCGTTGCGATAGAGTTCGCCGAAGGCAAGCAAGGAGCGCGCGCTCATCGCCATCTGATTGCCGCCGAGATAGATGCCCTGCGGATCCTGCTCCCATGCACCGATGCGAAAACCCTCGACCGGGCCGAGCCAATCGCGCGCCAACGCCAGCGTCGAGCGGCGGCCGACCCTGGTGAGAATGGCCGAAAGCAGATGCGTGGATGCGGTGGAATAGAGCATTTCGCCGCCGGGCCGGTCGACGAAAGGCTGCGAAAGCGCAAAACGAACCCAGTTGCGCGAGGAGACCCAGCGGCCGTAATTCGGTCCGGACATGCGATCGAGCCCCGTCTGCATGGAGAGAAGATTGCCGATGGTGATGTCGTTGAGACGCGGATCCGGTGATTCAGGCAGATCGGCTTTCAGGATCGGCGCGATCTTCTGATCGGGGCCCTCAAGCAGGCCTTTGCCGATAGCGATGCCGACAAGCGCCGAAACGATCGCTTTCGAAGCGGATTTGATATTGGCCGATTCCGCCGGAGAATGTCCGCGGAAGCCGCGTTCGGCAAGCACGCGTCCGCCGCGCGCGACGATCACCGTTTTGAGCGGCCGCATCGCCGGGTCGCTGGCCGCCCGATCGAGACGTGGACCAAGCCCGGTGACGGCGCGGGCCGTGCTCTGGGCGGCAGCCGGCGCCGCTGCGGCAAGCGACAGAAAAAAGAAAAACAGCAGCGAGAGAGCGCGGACCATGCGGGGCAAGATAAGGTATTGCCGCGACAGGGTCGCGGGCCGACCGCATTTTTCACGCGATTGTGTTGCCAGTGCACCGGTGGCTGCGGTGCCCGCTTCGCCCACGCCGCCGTGCGGTAAGACAATCCGCGCCGCGACCACGCCAGGCCCGCCTGCCTGCATGGTCAAGCGGCGCGGATATTGCCGGCCGGAGGAAGGATGTCCGACCCCGGCCAGCCGATGGGCTAGGCGGCGCGGCGAACCGGCGCGCCGGTCAGCAGGCGCCCGGACGGGACGATCATGCCGGCCGCGCCGTCAAGCCAGCCTTCCGTAAGCTCGAGCGCAAGAAAGCGCGAGCGTTCGAACGGACCCGGCATGACGAGATGGCGAGCCTTTTCGGCAAAGAAGCCGAAACGCTCGTAATAGGCGGCGTCGCCGACGAGCAGGACGGCGCCATGGCCGCGGTTCTTTGCTTCGAGGATCGCTGCACGCATCAGCGCCGCGCCGATGCCCTTGCCGCCGTGACGGGAATCGACGGCGAGCGGACCGAGCAGCAGCGCGTTGATCGGCGTGCCTGCATCGTTGACGCCGGCCTCGACGTTCCAGAGCCGCACCGTGCCGATGACATGACCGTCGCGGTCACGCGCGACCAGCGCCAGGCCCTCGGCCGGAACACGGTTGCGGCGGATCTTCTCCGACGACTTCTTGCGGCGATCCGGCCCCATGACGCGGTCGAGCAGGTTTTCACGGGCAACGACATCCGACGGATTTTCGGCGTCGATGGCGAAGGTGGTGGGCGCAAAGAATGCGCGGACAGAATCAAGAACAGCGGCCATCTTGGCCTCCCGTACCCAATACCGTTATCAGCGGCGATGAAGGAAAATTGTGAAGTTGCCGCCCCGGCTGGTTACGGGGCCGGCGGAAACGACCTTAGATGACGTAGGCCTTCAGCGGCTCGAAACCGTTGAAAGCGACCGCCGAATAGGTCGTCGTATAGGCGCCGGTGCCTTCGATCAGGACCTCGTCGCCGATCGAAAGGGAGATCGGCAGCGGATAGAGGTTCTTCTCGTAGAGCACGTCGGCCGAATCGCAGGTCGGGCCGGCGATGACGCAGGGCTCCATCTCGTCGCCGTCGTGCTCCGTGCGGATCGGATAGCGGATGGCTTCGTCCATCGTCTCGGCGAGACCGCCGAACTTGCCGATGTCGAGGAAGACCCAGCGGGCATCGTCATTGTCCGACTTCTTCGAAATCAGAACGACTTCAGCCTTGATGACGCCGGCATTGCCGACCATGCCGCGGCCCGGCTCGATGATCGTCTGCGGGATCTGGTTGCCGAAATGCGTGCGCAGCGCCTGGTAGATCGACTTGCCGTAAGCTTCTGCGGACGGAACGTCGCGCAGATACTTGGTCGGGAAGCCACCGCCCATGTTGACCATCTGCAGGTGGATGCCCTGCTTGGCAAGCGAGACGAAGACGCGCTTGGCATCGGCAAGTGCCGAATCCCAGGCATCGACCTTGGTCATCTGCGAACCGACATGGAACGAGACACCGTAGGACTGCAGGCCGAGCTGATGGGCGTAGACGAGAACGTCGACGGCCATCTGCGGAACGCAGCCGAACTTGCGCGACAGCGGCCATTCGGCGCCTTCGCCATCGGTCAGCACGCGGCAGAAGACGCGGGCGCCGGGAGCGGCGCGCGAGATCTTCTCGACTTCCTCGTGGCTGTCGACCGCAAAGAGGCTGACGCCAAGCGCATGCGCGCGGGCGACGTCGCGTTCCTTCTTGATCGTGTTGCCGAAGGAGATGCGGGCAGCGGTCGCGCCGGCTTCGAGCGCCATTTCGATTTCGGCAACGGATGCGCAATCGAAATTGGAGCCGAGGCCTGCGAGCAGCTTCAGCACCTCAGGAGCCGGGTTGGCCTTGACGGCGTAGTAGATGGCGCTGTCCGGCATCGCGTGACGGAAGGCGTGGAAATTGTCGCGAACGACGTCGAGGTCGACCACGAGGCAGGGACCGTCGGGACGTCGGGTTGCGAGAAAGTCGCGGATGCGCTGGGTGGTCATATCGATTCCCTCTTCCAATTCCAGAGCTCCGGCATGAACCGGAGGACAAAGGGCATACGAGAACTCGCATTGGAACCAGCCGGTGGAGACCCCGGAACCATAGCAAGCGCTCGATGCGCGGATAGTGAACCAACGCCGCGGACGCGGTGTAAGTTCGGCTTTGTCTGCCATGGATTGGAGGGAGAATCCCAACCGCACTTCCGGCAATGATGGTGTGCCTCTTCAGTAACCCCCGCTGATGGAAAGCAGGGAGAGAACAAAAAGGCCCGCACCGTCGTTGCTTCAGGCGTCCTCGCATTTTCCGGTTGGCCGGAATAGCGACTGGAGGGGTTAATTCCAGGTACCTTACCGATTTCCTCACCAATTCGAGGGTTCGGCGGACACCCATGGGCACGTGCGACTTTGGGCTGAGGTGGAAATAAGAATATTCGCCTTCACAATCAAGCGTTTTTTTGATCTGGAGGTCAAAAAAATAATTGAACAGGTCGGGCCAATTTGTTCAATGTTTCGAAACAGCTTGGGGAAGCGCCATGGACACTCTGACCCGCATACGCGCCTTCATCGATGTCGTCGAGGCCGAAGGCTTTTCCGCCGCCGCACGGCGCACCGGCCGCTCGAAGGCGCTGCTTTCCAAATATGTGCGCGAACTGGAAGACGAACTCGGCGCTCTGCTGCTCGACCGCACCACCCGGCAGTTCTCGATGACCGAAGCCGGCCACACCTATTACCGCAGCGCCTCCGATATTCTGAAGGAGATCGACAATCTTGCCGATCTCGTGCGCGAAAACAACGCCCAGTTGAAGGGACGGCTGCGCATCTCGGTGCCCCGCACCTTCGTCGACGCCGACGTCGGCCAGTCGCTGATCGATTTTGCCGCCGAGAACCCGGACCTTTCGCTGGAGATCGCCGCCGATGACCGATTCGTCGACCTGATCGAGGAAGGCTTCGACGTGGCGATCCGGATTTCCAAGCTCGAAGATTCCGGCATGATCGCCCGCAAGATCTCCGATTTCCGCGTCCATCTCTGCGCCACCCCGGATTTTATCGAGCGCCATCCCGATCTTGAGCATCCGAGCGACATCTCCAATGTCCCCTTCATCGTCGATACCAATTCGCGCACCCAGGGGAGCATTCGCTTCTACAACCCCGATAACACAACCTTCACCGTCGCCGTCTCCGGGCCGATAGAGGTCAACAGTCCGCATGCGACATTGCGCGCCGCCCTCGCCGGCATCGGCATCGCTCTCATCCCCGATTTCGTCGCCCGCAAGCCGATCGAGAGCGGCGAACTGCTGACGCTGTTTAACGATTACATCCCGACCGACCGCGGCATCTATGCCGTCTACCCGCACCGGCGCTACCTGCCGGCCAAGGTGAGGATCTTCGTCGACTACCTGCACAACTGGTTCAAGAAGCATCCGTGAGGCTGGGCCGAAAGAACCCGCCCGACTGGGCGATCGGACGTCGACGATCGGCATCGGCCGCAAGCCGGTCCCAATTCCGTCCCAATTTCTGGCAAGAACTCGGGTCGAGCGAATAAGGCAGCGGGACGCATGAAAAAATCCATACCATTGATAGCCGCGCTTCTTTCGCTGGCGCCGGCCGCCGCCCTTGCGCATCCGCATATCTTCGTGGAGGCGCGGCTCGAAGTCGTCGCCGGCGCCGACGGCAGCATCGAGGAACTGCGTAATGTCTGGCGCTTCGACGAGGTCTTCTCCTCCTCGGTCGTCATGGATTTCGACAAGAACACCGATCTGAAGCTGGAGCCGAACGAACTCGCGCAGGTCGGGAAAACGGTGAAGCAGTCGCTTGCCGATTACGACTACTACATGAATCTGACGGTCAACGGGAAGAACGTCACCGTCCAGCAGCCTGACATCATCCATGTCGATTATAAGAACGGCCAGCTCCTGATGTTCTTCGCGGTCAAGCCGGCGGAGAAGATGCCACTCAAGGGCAGGCTCACTTTCGGCGTCTACGACCCGACGCTCTATACGTCGATCGACTTTCCGACCGACAACGAACTCTCCACGGTCGGCGACAACTTCAAGGCCTGCAAACACCAGGTGGTGAGACCGGATGCCGACGAGGTGATCTCGCAAAACAAGCAGTCGCTGACGGATGCCTTCTTCAACGATCCGACCGGCACCAACATGTCCAAGCTCTTCGCCACGCGGCTGGAGATCACATGTTGATGAAACGCCCCCTCATCCTTTCCGCAGCACTGCTTGCGCTCGTGACGGCGGCAAGCCTTGCCCACGCGCAATCGCCGCTCGGCATCGGTACGGCCGAACCGAGTTTTCAACCGACCGGCGGGCCGTTCGCACCGCTTCTGCTCTATGTGAACTATGAGCAGCAGGCCTTCTACCGGGCGCTGACGGATGCCTTGAAGGGCATGCGCGAGGATCCGTGGCAGCTGACATCGCTGATCGGTCTTTCCTTCGCCTACGGCGTCTTCCATGCCGCCGGCCCCGGCCACGGCAAGGCGGTCATCTCCTCCTACATGATCGCCAACGAGGTCGAGCTGAAGCGCGGCGTGGTGATTTCCTTCATTTCGGCCTTCATCCAGGGGGTCGTCGCCGTCGCCCTGGTCGGCGGCGCCTGGCTGGTGCTGCGCGGCACCGGCATCACGCTGACGGCCGCGACCCATGCGATGGAAATCGCAAGCTTCGTCATGGTCATCCTCTTCGGCGGCTGGCTGCTGTTTCGCAAACTGCGCTCGATGGCGGGCAATTTGCCGCGCCGCCGGCTGATGGCCACCTCCGCCGGTCCGGTCAGCATGATGCTCGATTGGAAGGACAACGCCGCCGAACGCCAGGCCTATGCCTTCAATGGCAAGGCGCAGGCCGTGGACGCCGGCCACACCTTCGTTCCGGGCATGGTCTGCGAGACCTGCGGCAATGCACATGTGCCGGATCCGGCCCTGCTCGCCGGCGACAAGTTCAGCGTCCGCGAAGCCTGGTCGGCGATCGTGGCCGTCGGCCTCCGCCCGTGCTCCGGTGCGCTTCTGGTCATGACCTTTTCGCTGCTGAACGGTCTCTATCTCGGCGGCATGCTGTCGGTCGCCGCCATGTCGCTCGGCACGGCAATCACCGTGTCGCTGCTTGCCACTCTCGCCGTCACCGCCAAGGGTGCTGCCATCCGCCTCTCCGGGCGCGGCTCGACCGCCTCGGTCTGGATCGGCAACGCCATCGAAATCCTCGGCGCCCTGCTGGTCATCCTGATGGGCGTCCTGCTGCTCGGCGCCTCCCTGCAAGGCTGACCTTATTTTTCTCGGCCGCGCTGGTAACGCGCCCTGAGCCAGAAGACCGCGAAAAACGCCATGATCAGGCAGACGCCGACGGCAATTCCCAGCACCGGCGAGAAATTGCCGATCCATAAAACGATGGTCGGCAGAAAATAGATGACGAGGCCGGCGCCGAGCAGGATGATGGCGGCGGCAGTCGCCTGCGAGCGGCTCTCGGGGGTCACGCGAGCCTTTCCTTCTCCAGATCGGCACGAATGTCGTGCAGGCGTCGGATCTGTTTGCCGGCGACGTCGAAATTATCGGGCGAAAGCCAGGCCTCGAAAGCATCGTTGATCAGCGGCCAATCGGCATCGATCATCGAGAACCAGGCGGTGTCGCGGTTGCGATGCTTGGAGATCATGTGCTGACGGAACACCCCTTCGAAGCTGAAGCCGTACCGCACCGCCGTCGTCTTGCTCGCCTCGTTGTTATTGTCGCATTTCCATTCGTAGCGGCGGTAGCCGAGATCTTCGAAGACATGTTTGGCCATCAGGTAGTGCGCCTCGGTGGACAGCGGCGAACGGCTCATATCGGACCCATGCGCCACGCCGCCGATCTCGACGACACCATTTGCCGGGTCGGCGCGCATATAGTTCGCCATGCCGACAATCTTGCCGCTGGCGTTGTCGCGGAAGATATGAGTGAGCCAGCCCGACTTGGTGTGGACGGCCTCCAGCCAGTTGGCGAAATCTTCGATACCGGAGAAATCGTCCTGCGCGAAATAAAGCAGCAGCGGGTTGATGCCCATGCCGCCGAGCCCGTCCCACAACGCCTCGAGATGTTCCGCGCGCCGATAGGGCTCGACAGTGACGAAACGGCCCTTCAGCGTGACCGGCTTCGGCGCCGGGCAGCCCTTGAAATTTGCAAGATCGCGCATGTTTCACTCCCCTTGTCTAGGAGTGGATAGGCCAGCCGCCCGACAAAGGCAACCGGCCGAGATGTTACTGTGACAAGGTGGTCTTGGCGGACGACACCGTCGCCTCGATATGGTCGACCAGCTGGTCGGCGAGACCGAGCCGGCCGGCAAGCAGATCGAGGTAGCCGCGTTCGGCGCGCGAATCCGGATCGATGGTGAGCCGCGAGGCGGTGTAGAGCTCGACGCGCTGCTCTTCCGTGACCGCCGCGGCGACGAGCGCATCGATATCCGTCGGCGACGCGAGTTCGCGCTCGATGAAGGCGGCGGCCTCGCCACTGACGTCGGCGGCGCTGATCTTGTCCATGATGAGCGCACGTTCGGCGGCGTCGATATGGCCGTCCGCTTTGGCGGCGGCGATCATCGCGCGGATCAGGACCAGCACAAATTCGTTGCTGCCGGCCGGTGAGGCCGGTCCGAAACCGGATTCGGCCGGCGGCGGCAGAAGTACCGGATTGTTTGCCGAGGGTGCATCCGAGGGGGCTGCGGGCGCCTGCCCCGCCTGATAATTCTTGTAGGCCTGGTAACCAAGGCCGGCAATGGCGGCAAGACCGCCGATCGCCAGGGCATTGCCGGCAATACTGCGGCCGGTCTTGGTGCCGAGAAGCGCGGCGGCGATCGCACCGGTCTTCATCGGATTGTTCTTTGCCGTCTGGACGGCATCGCCGGCCCTGTCGCGGACCGAACCACCGAGACCCGGCACCTGCGAACCCAAGAACTGGTCGAGAAGCTTCTTTGCGTCGAACATTCCTCGTCATCTCCCTGTTTGAAGCTGGAGGAGTACATAGGTTTGCGACGGTTGAAATACAAATGTGAGGGCTCGCCGAGAGGCGCACCCCCTCTGCCCTGCCGTGCAACTCCCCCACAAGGAGGGAGATTGGCTGGGCGTGAGGGCTTCCCCAAACAACTGACAGCCACGATGGGGAGGAAAGGCTAACCTCCTGCCGATCTCACCCCTTGTGGGGGAGATGTCCGGCAGGACAGAGGGGGGTTCACACCCACCCTAAGAAAATACGATCTCAGGCCTTCAGCGCCGCTGCTTCCGCCGCGAGCTTGGTAATGCCTGCCCAATCGCCGGCAGCGACCAGTTCCTTCGGCGCCACCCAGGAACCGCCGACGCAGATGACGTTCGGCAGCGACAGGTAATCATTGGCGTTCTTCAGCGAAATGCCGCCGGTCGGGCAAAACAGCGTGCCGGCAAGGGGTGAGGAAAGCGCCTTGAGGAAGGCGGCGCCGCCGGCCTGCTCGGCAGGGAAGAACTTCAGCACCTGGTAACCTTCTTCGCGCAGCGCCATGACTTCGCTGGCAGTCGCAGCGCCCGGAAGCAGCGGCACATCGGAATCGGCGGCAGCATCGAGCAGCTCCTGCGTCGTGCCCGGGCTGACGATGAACTTCGAACCGGCCTCGACGGCGGCCTGCCAATGGGCGGCATTCAGGATCGTGCCGGCGCCGACTTCAGCGCCCTCGACCTCGGCAGCGACGGCCCGCACCGCCTCAAGGGCCGCCGGCGTGCGCATGGTGATCTCGATTGCCTTCAGGCCGCCGGCGACGAGCGCGCGGGCCAGCGGCACTGCCGACTTGGCATCATCGACGATCAGGACGGGGACGACCGGCTGGAGTTTCAGGATGGAAAGGAGTTTTTCTGTTTTCTCGCCCATGGTCGCGCGACCTCCTTGAAACGATTGAAATTGCATCCCGAATAACGCCCCCGCCGACCCTTGTCGAGATAAAACCCGGTCGCATGAGAAGATGGGTAGGAAATGCGTGGAAATTGGTCTACCGTGCGACGATCGTCACAAAAGGTTCACTGACATGGCGAAAGAGATCGAGCGGAAGTTTCTGGTACGCAGCGATGGATGGCGATCCGCCGTCGAGACGAAATCCGTGCTCAAGCAGGGTTACATCGCCTCAATGGACGACCGCTCCGTCCGGGTGCGCACGCTCGACGGCCGGAAGGCGAAGCTGACGATCAAGATTGGCCGCAGCGCCATCACCCGCGACGAATTCGAATTTGACATCCCGATTGCCGATGCCGAAGAACTGTTGGAAAATGCGATCGGCATCGTCATCGAAAAAACGCGTTACCGCGTTCCGCATCAAGGTTTCGTCTGGGAGGTCGACGTCTTTGCCGGCGAGCATCGCGGATTGGTGATCGCCGAGGTCGAAATGACGTCGGAAACCGACGACCCGACCCTGCCCAGCTGGCTTGGCCGCGAAGTGACTGGCGATTTCCGCTATTCCAACCAGGCCCTCGCCACAGAATACGGGCATGACAGGCATGGCCTATCGCATTCGGCCTAACGCCGATTTCACCGAGGCGTTCCGCGACGTCGCGACCGAGCAGCTGGAAAGCGCTATCGCGGTCCTTGAGGAGCGGCCGGACGGCGCGCATGAGGCGATCCACTCCTTCCGCAAGAATCTGAAGCGGTTGCGCTCGCTCTACCGGCTCGTCGCGCGCGACGTGCCGGATTTTCAGGACCGCGAAAATGCAAGGCTGCGCGATGCCGCAGGCTCGCTGTCGGCAATCCGCGACGCCGCCGCCCTCATCGGCACGGCGCAATATCTGCAGCATTCAGCCCGCGGAAAAGAAGAGGGGGAAGCGCTCGGACGGATCGTCACCGTTCTCGAAGGCCGCCGTGACTGGATGGCGGAGGCCGAAAGCGGCCTGGAGCAGCGGCTCGCGGAAACCTCGGACGTTCTGAAGGAAGCGATCGCCGCACTCGATACAGTCTCATTTGATAGCGGTCATCGCAAGAATGCCCGCATGCTGGCGAAGAGCTGGCGCCGCACCGCGCGAAAGGCCGGGACCGCGCTGGCCGCCTGCCACGGCGAGGCGTCGGCCGACGATTTCCATGTTCTGCGCAAACGCACCTACGATTATCGACTCTATCACGCCCTGTTGCGCGATATCTGGCCGGGCGCGATGAAGGCCAAACGCGATGCGGCCAAGGAGCTCGTCGAGGATCTCGGCCATATTCACGACCTGGCAGTGCTCTGCGAACTGGTGGAAGCCGAGCCGCAACTCTTCACCCGCAATGACGATCTGGCGCATCTGCTCGACGCCATCATCTTCCGCCAGCAGGAAGACCGGCGGCAGGCGCTTGTCAAAGCCGAAGCCGTTTTCGCCGATGATCCTGATGACGAAGCGCAGCGCATCGAACTGCTCTGGCTGACGGCCGCAAATTGAGCGGCGGCGTCATTATTTCGATTGCGCCAGCGCCTCTGAAATGTCGAAAGAAGCCCATTGACCTCAACCAGACTTGAGGTCCTACCCTCCGGCAGTCGCGACCAAGCAGACCTGACCGCGAGGAAAAAATGATTTGCCGTAAATGCTGCAATGCCAAAGCTGCTCGGGCTCTACGAGACCCATCTGACCGTTGCCGACCTCAACACGTCCACGGATTTCTACCGGGATGTCGTCGGGCTCGAACCGGCGGCGTCATTCGAGGAGCGCAAAGTCGCTTTCCTCTGGGTGGACGACAGGAAGACCGGCATGCTCGGCCTTTGGGAAACCGGAACCGGACCCCTGAGGATGCGGCTGCACATTGCCTTCCGCATGACTGTCGAAGGCGTGCTGCAGGCGCTCGCCGCTCTCAAGGCAAAGGGTGTCGAACCTCTCGGCTTCACCGGCGAACCGGCGGCGGAGCCGGTGGTTCTCGGCTGGATGCCGGCCCTGTCGATCTATTTCAAGGATCCGGATGGGCACTCGATCGAGTTCATCAGCATTCTCGACGACACTCCCGACCGAAGCTTCGGCGTGCGGCCGTTTTCGGAATGGAAGGCGAAAGCATAATCGGTAATCGTCAAAGCCGCTACCGGCGAAGGCAATTGCGCGAGCCGCCGATTTTCTGTATTTCCCGCGCATGACCGACAGCCTGACACACCCCGGCCCGTTCCTCGTAGCGGCGCTCTACCATTTCGTTTCCGTACCGCGCTTTGCCAGCCTGCAAGCGCCGCTGCAGACGCTTTGCGAAGAGAACGGCGTCAAGGGAACGCTGCTTCTGGCGCATGAGGGCATCAACGGGACGATCGCGGGACCGGATGCCGGCATTGGCGCCGTGCTCGCCTTCCTGCATGCCCAGCCGGAATTTTCGAGCCTGGAGCACAAGGAAAGCCGCGCGTCGAAGATGCCTTTCCTGCGCCTGAAGGTGAAGCTGAAAAAGGAAATCGTCACCATGGGCGTCGAAGACATCGACCCCAACAAGGTGGTCGGCACCTATGTGGCGCCTCAGGACTGGAACGCGCTGATTTCCGATCCCGATACGATCGTCATCGATACCCGCAACGATTACGAGACGGCGATCGGCACCTTTCGCGGCGCACTCGACCCGAAGACGAAGACGTTCCGCGAATTTCCGGATTGGGTGCGTCAGAATACCGGCCTGCACAACAAGCCGAAGATCGCCATGTACTGCACCGGCGGCATACGCTGCGAGAAGGCCACGGCCTTCATGAAGGCTGAGGGCTTCGACGAGGTCTACCATCTGAAGGGCGGCATCCTGAAATATCTGGAGGACGTGCCGCCGGAGGAAAGCCTCTGGGACGGCGCCTGCTTCGTCTTCGATGAGCGTGTGTCCGTCGAACACGGCCTGAAAGAAGGTGAGCACCGGCTGTGCCACGCCTGCCGCAACCCGATCACTTCAGAGGAAATCACCTCGCCGCTCTACGAAGAAGGCGTTTCCTGCAGCCACTGCTATCACACGCGCACGGAGGAAGACCGGCTGCGCTACCGTCAGCGGCAGCATCAGATCGCGCTGGCAAAAAAACGCGGCCAGCGGCATATCGGCAGCTGACCCGTTGCCGTTGGACGGGCTTGCTATCCGCAAATGTCGTCGTCAGGCCGCGCCGAGACGGCGCTGGGCCGATGGCTCCGCGGCGCGCAGCTCGTTGAGCATGTCGGTAATTCGCTCGGCCACCATCGGCTTTCCGAACAGATAACCTTGCAGACAGTCGCAGCCGAACAGGCGCATGGCGACTGCCTGCCCCTCGGTCTCGATGCCTTCGGCCGTCACCGGAATATCGAGCGAGCGGGCAAGCGCCACCGTCGCCTGCAGCATTTCGCGCTGGCGTTTGTCCTCGTTGACGCCCATGACCAGCGAGCGGTCGATCTTGATGCGGTCGAAGCCGAACTGCCTGAGATAACCGATCGAGGAGAAGCCGGAACCGAAGTCGTCGAGCGCCACTTTGACCCCCAGCCCCTTCAGCCGTTCGATCGACTGGCGGGTCCGCTGCGGATTCTGGATCATGTAACCTTCGGTGATCTCCAGCGTGATGCGGCTGGCCTCGATCTCCGTCTGTTTCAACACGTAGCGCACATAGTCGGTGAAGGCGGGATTACGGAACTGTCCGGGCGAGACGTTGACCGAGACATTGAGTTCCGGCCATTGCTTGGCCGTCTCGCAGGCTTTGCGCAGCACAAACAGGCCGAGCGATTCGATGAGGCCGCTGGTCTCGGCGATCGGAATGAATACCTCGGGCGAAACAGGGCCGTGGCCCGGACGGTTCCAGCGCACCAGCGCCTCGACGCCGGTCAGCGCCTGCGTGGCTGCATCGACCAGTGGCTGATAGGCAAGCGTCAGGTCGCCGCTTTCGATGGCGATTCTGAGATCGAGCTCCAGCGCATTGCGCTGCTCGCGGTCCGCATCCATCGACGGATCGTAGAGCGTCATGCGTGCGCGACCGGCCTCCTTGGCCTTATACATGGCAAGATCGGAGCGGCGCACCAGCTCTTCGCGGTCGATTGCGCCGGCAGGCGACATGGCGATGCCGATGCTGGCGCCGACGACGACGACGCGGCGACCGATCTCCAGCGGATCGACCAGAAAATCGAGGATCTGCTCGGAAAGCTGCAGCGCGGCGGCATTCTCGCCGTCGGAGAGAAAGGCGATCGCAAATTCATCGCCGCCGATGCGGGCGAGAACCGCGCCTTGCGGGATCAACACCTTGAGCCCGGCCGCGACCGCGCGGATCAACTGGTCGCCGGTGCCGTGTCCATAGCTGTCATTGACTTCCTTGAAACCGTCGAGGTCGAGATAGAGGAGGAGCACATTGCGCTTGCTCTGGCGGGCTTCGGCGACGAAACGGTCGACGGCCAGCCCGAGACCGTCGCGATTGGAGAGCCCGCTCAGCCTGTCGCGCAGCGCCTCCTCGCGGGCGCTGTTCTCCTCCGCCTTCAGGCGGCGGCCGGCGAGCCAGCCGATGGCCAGCAGCACCACGAAAAACAAGCCGACCAGACCGAGAGCCTCGATGACCATCGGGCGCACCTGCGCATAGGCGATATTCCCCGGTGCGCGCGAGGTCCAGACGAGCTTGCCGAGCGTTGCCCCCATCGGATCGACGATAGGCACGAGATACTCGGCTTCGAAGGTCGGTGGCGCCAGCCGCAGGCCGCCGATGACATAGGTCTGACCGAGCGCGCTCACCCTGTCGTCATCGAGATGCCGGGCGAAAATAAGATAGCGATGTTGACCGGCCGGCACATCGAGTGCCCCGGATTTTTGCCGCACCAGCGCCACGCCGGCAGCGGCAATCCCCCGTTTGGTGCGAACGAAACTAACGGCCTGAGGCCTATCGGCCGGGCCGGCCGCCTTCACCGTGTCGAGCAGCTTCCAGAGAGACGGCGCGAAGAAATCTGCGAGCGGCTCCTCCATCGGCTTGCCGTCGCGATAGGCTATGATCGACTTCTTCGCGTCATCGATGACGATCGCCATATCGAAAAGCGAGCTATTGACCGACATCTCGCCGTAGTTGCTGACCGTCCACGCCATTCCATCGGCTGCATAGACGTTGGCGGCGGCATCGTCCCAGGCGGCATAATCGTCGAGCGTCGCACCGAGCTGATCCTCGAAGGTCTTCAACGCGCCGATCGTCGTTTCACGCGAGCGCGCGTCATCAAGGACATTGGCATTTTCAGCCACGCGTTCGATTGCCGTCAGCACCATGATGGTGGCAACCGCAACGATGAAAGCAAAGGAGAAGAGGACAGCCGTGACGGTGATGTGACGGCCTATTCCCGATCCCTTACCCTGCAACCTTCCGAGTATCTGCATTACCGCTCCCTGACCATCGGACTTTGCCAGCCAAGGGTTCAGAAACGTTTAAGCAACCGCCTGTTGCAGATTTTGTCGGTCTATTTTTTTGCCCGCCGCCGGTAGAATTCGCGCTTAGACAGACCGCTGACCCGGCCTGTGGTTTCCTTTCGGAAATTGCCCCGCGAGGTCGCGATACCATCTGCCGCTCTTCTTCACCGTGCGCAGCTGCGTTTCGTAATCGACATGGACGAGACCGAAGCGCATGCGGTAGCCTTCCGCCCATTCGAAATTGTCCATCAGGCTCCAGGCGAAATAGCCGCGCATGGGATAGCCGTCCTTGATGAGATCGGCCACAACGTCGAGATGGTCGCCGAGATAGTCGAGGCGCATCGTGTCGTCGACCTCGCCATCGGCGACATCGGTATTGTCGCAGGCACCGTTCTCCGTGATGTAGCACTCCGGCAGCTCGTAGCGGCGATAAAGGTCCTCGACCAGGAGCTTCAGGCCCGGCGCATAGATTTCCCAACCGATGTCGGTCTTGACGTCGCTTGCCGGCGGCGCTTTCACGGTCCAGGGAAAATCGCCCTTGCGGTCGGCATCGTCGGCGACGCGCTCGGGCGTGTAATAATTCAGACCCCACCAATCGAGCTTCTGGCTGATGAGCTTCAGGTCGCCGTCCTCGACGACGGGCATGCGGTCACCGAGCGCCTCGACGAATGCCTTTGGATATTCGCCCTTGAAGACCGGATCGAAGAAGGCGCCGTTGTGGAACTGATGCGCGCGCTCGGCGGCAGCAAGATCGGCCGGCCTAGCGGAGCCCGGGATGATCGAGACGGCGTTCAGCACAAGCCCGACGGGCACGTTCGGGGCCTCCGAACGGATCGCTTCGACGCCGAGGCCGTGGGCGAGGTTCATGGTGTGCATGGCGTGAAGGGCGGCCTGCATGTTGCGCTCGCCCGGCGCATGGATGCCGTAGAGGTGGCTAAGCCAGACGATGCACCAGGGTTCGTTGAAGGTCGCGACGGCGTCGAGACGATCGCCAAGCCGGCTCATCACCGTCTTGGCATAGCGCTGATAGGCGTAGGCGGTCGAACGCGCCGTCCAGCCGCCGTCACCGGCAAGCAGCAGCGGCAGATCCCAATGGTAGAGCGTCGCGAAGGTCTTGATCCCGCGCGCCTTGCAGCCGTCGACGAGCCGATCGTAGAAATCGAGGCCGGCCTCATTCACCGGACCCGTGCCGTCGGGAATGATGCGCGGCCATGCGATCGAGAAGCGATAGGCCTCGACGCCCATCTCCTTGATGAGATCGAGGTCCTGCTCCAGCCGGTTATAGTGATCGCAGGCAACATCGCCATTATCGCGATTGTGGACGCGCCCGGGCATGTTGCAGAAAGCGTCCCAGATGGACGGCTTGCGGCCGTCGGCCTTGCTCGCACCCTCGATCTGGAAGGCGGCGGTGGCGACGCCAAAGGTGAAATCGCCGGGAAAGCGGTCTGCAAGCGTCTTCGCATCGATCATCTGTAACTCCCGTCTCTCAGCGTGTGAATGAATCGTTTCGGCTCGGACTTAATACATGTCGCCCATTGGCGATCGCTTCTTTGATCAGCGGCACAGCGGAGCCTCCCGGCGGTCTTCTGATTGATGCCGTGCGCTTCGAAAGCGTCCTCAGGCTCTCTTGACTATGTTGTATCGCTCGCCGGACTGCCTCCGTCGTCGTGGCGCTCCCATGAAAAACCTGGCCTATAACGCATCCTTTGATTCGGAAGACAAGGATGCCCCATCAAAGCCTGGGATCAAACATCTAGCGACCACGACAACTTCAATCGCTTCGTGCCGGGCGTAGCCGCCGATCAAGCTGCTTCCCATTCGCTCTGCGGGTGGCGATCATTCTCAACGAACTTAAGGATTTGAAGCAGCTCGAAACTCATTGTATTTGTCGTGTCGACAAGAGGAGTTTTTATGTCCAATATTGACCCTAGCTCTCTCCCGGAACGCAAACGTGGCTCCGGCGTGAAAATGGTCTACGACCTGCTGCGCGATGAGATACTCGACCTGAAGCTCGCCCCCGGCAGCCCCATCGATGAGGTGCAGTTGGCGGAGCGGTTCAAGATGTCGCGCACACCGATCCGCGAGGCGCTGGTCCGCCTGGTCGGTGACGGGCTGATAGAAACGTTGCCGAACCGCTCGACCATGGTGTCGAACATCGATTTTCTCAATCTCAGCACGTTCTTCGACGCCCTCGTTCTCATGTATCGGGTAACGACGCGCTTGGCAGCGCAGAACCATCGCCTTGAGGACCTGCCCTCTATCCGTCGCTTCCATGAGGAATATTCGGCGGCGATCGATGCGCGCGACACGCTGGCGATGATCGCGACCAACGCCGCCTTCCACGCCGCCATCGCCGAGGCCGGACGCAACCCTTATTTCACCGGGCTTTTTCGACGGCTGCTCGATGAAGGCCGGCGCATTCTCCGCCTTTACTACCAGTCCTACGACGAACATTTTCCCCAGCAGTTCGTCGATGAACATGCGGAGATAATTGCCGCGATCGAGGCCCGGGATGTCGAGAAGGCCGATCGTCTGGGCAAAATTCACGCCGAACAGATTGTCGCCCAGGTGCAGAAGCTTTTCAGCCGCAATGGCAAGCTCGACATAGCGCTATAGGTCTTGTATTTTTCTTGTCGACAAATAGAACACAAGATGTTATCTCCATCATCGAACGGGTTGGCGACCTCTGCTGGTCGGCCTTCTCGCCGAGCCGCTGAAGGAGATCGACATGAAGGCAAAAATTTTTTCCGGCGTCATTCCCGCCCTGATGACGCCCTGCAGGGACGACCGCACGCCAGACTTCGACGCGCTGGTGCGCAAGGGCAAGGAACTGATCGAAAAGGGCATGTCCGCCGTCGTCTATTGCGGCTCGATGGGTGACTGGCCGCTGCTGACGGACGAACAGCGCATGCAGGGCGTTGAGCGACTGGTCAACGCCGGCATTCCGGTCATCGTCGGCACGGGCGCCGTCAACACCGCTTCGGCTGTCGCGCATGCTGCGCATGCCCAGAAGGTGGGCGCCCAGGGTCTGATGGTGATCCCGCGCGTCCTGTCGCGGGGCACGGTCGTCGCCGCCCAGAAGAACCACTTCAAAGCGATCCTTTCGGCCGCTCCGAACCTGCCGGCCGTCATCTACAACAGCCCCTATTACGGCTTTGCCACCCGCGCCGACCTGTTCTTCGCGCTGCGCCAGGATCACAAGAACCTCGTCGGCTTCAAGGAATTCGGCGGCGCGGCCGACATGCGCTATGCGGCCGAAAACATCACCAGCCGCGACGATGACGTTTCGCTGATGATCGGCGTCGACACCTGCGTCTTCCACGGCTTCGTCAACTGCGGCGCTGTCGGCGCGATCACCGGCATCGGCTGCGTGCTGCCGAAGGAAGTCATCCACATGTGCAAGCTCGCCGAGGCTGCGGCTGCCGGCGATCCGGATGCCCGCCAGCGCGCGCTGGAACTGGAATCGGCGCTTGCGGTGCTCTCCTCCTTCGACGAGGGCCCGGACCTGGTTCTCTACTTCAAGCACATGATGGTGCTGAAGGGCGACCAGGAATACACACTGCACTTCAACGAGACAGACGTGCTTTCCGAAAGCCAGCGCGGCTATGTCGAAGCCCAGCTGAAGCTGTTTGACACCTGGTACGCCGAGTGGAGCAAGCTGCCGGGCGCCGTGCAAAAGTATAAAGCCGCTGCATAATCCATCGATCTAAGCTGAAGGCCCTCCTCGCGGAGGGCCTTTTGTTTGTAAACCGGTGCAAAAGACGACGTCGTCACGAGACCGCTTCGAGACCTTTTTCGAAAAGACGGTCAAGCAGCTCCAACTCGGCGGCCGTCAGTACGACACCTTCCGTCTCGGATTTCTGGCGGGCGACGAAACGGCGCTGCGAAGGCAGGCGGGCGCCGCTGCCGACGATCGCCTCGAAAAGTACCTCGGCGCGGGCGAAGGGATCGCCGGGGCGGCCGGCGGCGAAGGCTTGCGGCGACATCGCGATGATGAGTTCGCCGTGGAAGGGGGCAAGTGTCGTCGTGCCGAGATAGTCGAGCACCTCGGGGCTCGTGAGATCACCGATCATGATGCCGGCGAGCAGTTCGATCATCGTGCCGATGGCCGATCCCTTGTGTCCGCCGAAGGGCAGCATGGCGCCGGCAAGGGCGGCTTCCGGATCAGTCGTCGGATTGCCGTCGGCATCGATCGCCCAGCCCTCGGGAAGCTGCTTGCCGGCGCGGCGGTGCAGCTCGATTTCTCCGCGGGCGGCGACGGAGGTCGCAAAGTCGAAAACGTATGGCGACGTGTCCTTGCGCGGCCAGCCGAAGGCGAAGGGGTTCGTGCCGAGCAGCGGCTTGTTTCCGCCAGCGGGCGCGACGGTCGCATAACTCGGGCACATGACGAGGCCGGCAAGGCCCTCTTTGGTCACCGCCTCCACCTCCGGCCAAAGCGCGGAGAAGTGGCTGCAATCGTTGATGACGAGGGCGGCAATGCCGAGTTTGCGTGTGCGTTCGGCCAGCGCCGGCACGCCGAGCTCGAAGGCCGCATTGGCAAAGCCGCCATTGGCATTGACCTTGACGATGGCCGACCCGTCGTTGAGGTCCAGTTCCGGCATCGCGTCCGGCTTCACCTTGCCTGATTTGACGGTGCGCAGCGCGCCCTCGATGCGGTAGATGCCGTGCGATTTGCAGGCGTCGCGCTCACCGGCGACGATGACGCGGGCAAGCGCCCCGGCCTGCACGGCATTGAGGCCGGCCTTGCGAAAGATGGCGTCGACACGGCCATGCAGGTCGGCAATCGTCAGGGTGGTGTTCGTCATGCTGCGTTTCTCCTCGCCGCAGTTTCATCGAAGGTTGATTTACTCTGCATACATATAGTATGCAAGATTTCAACTTTAGCAGTTCGCCCATTGGCAGTTTGGCAGGGCACTCCAGTTCCGCGAGAAAGGGTACGTCGAATGGCTTTCACTCCCAAGGGTAAACATCTGGTCGCCGGTGCATGGTTGCAAGGTGACGGCACCTTCACCTCGGCGCCCGCCATAGGCCCGGCACATGCCTTCGCTGTTGGCACGGTAGCGCTTGTAAACCGCGCCGCGGAAGCCGCGGAAGAAGCCTTCCTCAGCTACGGCTATTCCTCCCGTGCGACCCGCGCCGCGTTCCTGCGCGCCATCGCCGACGAGATAGAGGCCCGTCGGGACGCCATCACCGAAATCGGCACGCAGGAGACCGGCCTGCCGGTCGCGCGCCTGGAGGGCGAGCGCGGCCGCACGACCGGTCAGCTTCGCCTCTTCGCCGACCATATCGAGAAAGGCGACTATCTCGACCGCCGCTTTGACGCCGCCCTCCCCGACCGCCAGCCGCTGCCGCGCCCAGAAATCCGACTGGTCCAGCGGCCGATCGGCCCGGTCGCCGTGTTCGGCGCCTCGAACTTTCCCCTCGCCTTTTCGACGGCAGGCGGCGACACGGCAGCTGCGCTTGCGGCCGGCTGCCCCGTCGTGGTGAAGGGTCACTCCGCCCATCCGGGCACGGGTGAGATCATTGCCGACGCCATCGAGGCCGCGATCGGCAAAACCGGCGTGCATCCGGGCGTCTTCGCCCTCATCCAAGGCGGCAACCGCCAGGTCGGCGAGGCGCTGGTGCAGCATCCGCTGATCAAGGCCGTCGGCTTCACCGGGTCGCTCGCCGGCGGCCGCGCCCTCTTCAACCTTTGCGCCGCGCGTGCGGAACCGATCCCCTTCTTCGGTGAACTCGGCTCGGTCAATCCGATGTTCCTGCTGCCCGAAGCCATGAAGGCCCGCGCCGAAGGCCTCGGCCAGGGCTGGGCGGGCTCGCTCACCATGGGCGCCGGCCAGTTCTGCACCAATCCGGGCATTGCCGTCATCACGGACGGCGCCGACGCCGACCGCTTCACCGCCGCTGCCGTGGAAGCACTCGGCAAGGTCGGTCCGCAGACCATGCTGACCGACGGCATCGCGAAGGCCTATCAGAACGGCCAGGCGCGCTTTGAGAGCCGCAACACGGTAAAGCCGCTGCTGACGACCGAATCCAGCGGCCGCAATGCGCTGCCGAACCTCTTCGAGATCTCCGGTGAGCAATTCCTCGCCGACCATGCGCTGTCGGAAGAAGTCTTCGGCCCGCTCGGCCTCGTTGTGCGCGTCGGCTCGGTCAGCGAGATGGAAACCCTGGCCCGCAACTTCGAGGGCCAGCTCACCGCGACCATCCATATGGATGCCGGCGACCTTGCCGATGCCAGGCGCCTGCGCCCCATCCTTGAACGCAAGGCCGGGCGCCTGCTCGTCAACGGCTTTCCGACGGGCGTGGAGGTGGTGGACTCCATGGTGCATGGCGGCCCCTACCCGGCCTCGACGAACTTCGGCGCCACGAGCGTCGGCACGATGTCGATCCGCCGCTTCCTGCGACCGGTTTCCTATCAGAACATGCCTGAAGGCCTGTTGCCTGACGAACTCCTCGACTAAACTCAGGGCTCTAAAACATGGTCGAGGCTGAGATTGAACACAGCACCGTCGTAATCGGCGCCGGTATCATCGGCCTTTCGGCCGCGATCGCCGCACAGTCTCGAGGCCTTCGGGTCATCGTGCTCGAACGGGAAGCGCCGGCGGCGGGCGCTTCTGCAGGCAACGCCGGCGCTTTCGCCTTTACCGACATATACCGGCCGCATCCACGCTAGCCGCCAAACGGCAATGGGTGCCTATATGGCGAGGGTCGTATTGCCCTGTACGAGTTCGAGCCGGGCTTGCCAAAAATCCGGCATGGGCTCTGCCTCCGTCATCTGCAACAGCGCCTGTGCGGCCTTCTCTCCGATTTCCGTGCGGGGCACATCGATCGTGGTGAGCCGCGTTCGGACCGCATTGGCGAGCGATGTGCCGTTGAAGCCGACCGCGGAAATCCGCTCGGGCACCGGAAGCCCGGCTTGATGCAGATAGGAAAGCCCGCCCAGCGCCATAGCGTCGTTGAGGAAATGGATGCCATCGATTTCAGGATGCATCCGCATGAGTTGCTCCGTCAGGAAGCGTCCGGTGGCTGCTTGCCGCGGCCTGTCTTCGCAGGTCACGCTGACGAGATCGATGCCGGCGGCCGCAAGCGATGATTTCAACGCGAGATGACGCCGGCGGGCGCTGAGGTCCTTGTCGAGTTCGGCGCCTACATAGGCGATACGCCTCAGGCCGCGATCGAGGAAATGTTTGGCAACCAGGCGCCCCGCGTTCTCATGCGATGGACCGGCACTGAAATCCAGCGCATGCCTGTCGCAATCCCAAAGCTGGATCGCCGGGCAATTCCGTCGCGCCAGAAGCGCTTCCGCATCAACACTCCTTGCCATGCCGCCGTTCAGCAACAGCCCGGCCGGCTGGAACGACAGCATTGCCCGGATCAGGTCCGCTTCGACGGAGGGATCAAATTGCGACTCTCCGATGAATGTCTGGAACCCCCTTGGCCTGAGTATGGCGTTGACCCCGCTGAGGACTTCCGCATAGACGATGTCGCTGATCGAGGGGATGATGACCGCCACGATCCGGCTTCTGCGTGAACTCAGTGTACCGGCGAGGCTGTTGGGCAGGTATCCAAGCTCGTGCGCCGCCTGCCTCACCCTCTGCCGTGTTTCCTCCGAAATGTTGCCTACCTCCCGCAACACCTTCGAGACAGTCATTTTGCTCACCCCCGCCTTGGCGGCCACTTCAGCTAGGGTGACGGTCTTGGGGCGCTCTGAAGCCACGATTTTCTCCCGCTCTTCGATACTTATGAATTCGCTTGACGCAGCATTATGTTATCGATAACTTTGCGCAAGGTTAGCGATAACCTTAAAGCTGGCAGCATGCAATCTCAAGTCCTTCCGAAAGCCGCCCGGTCGGCGCAATGGAAGGCTCTTATGCTGGCGATGGGAGGTACGGCACAGGGGTTCGCAAGGCTTCGAAGCAGAAGCGAGCGAAAGCTTGACCGTTTGAAATCATCCAGAGGAGGAAGGTCAATGAAGTTTTCAAATAGCATCCGAACCGCACTCGCCGCGATCGGGATCGTCGCGGCCGGCTTGGCGTCTGCTGTCGAGGCGCATGCCGTCACGCTGAACGATATCATCTCGCGCGGCACCGTCCGTATCGGCGTCCTGACCGGCGCGCCGCCCATGGGAATGGTCGATGAAAAGGGCAACCCCACCGGCTACGATGTCGACGTCGCGAACCTGATCGGGGGCTATCTGTCGCTGCCGGTCGAGCTTGTGCCGTTAACGCCGCCGGCCCGCATTCCTGCCTTGCAGACCGGTAAGGTCGACTTCCTCGTCGCCACCCTGGCGCCGACGGGAGAGCGCGCCAAGACCGTGATGTTCACACAACCCTACAGCGCCTTCAACATGGACATTATTTCCGGTCCCGACCAGAAATTTGCCAAGCTTGCCGATCTCGAAGGCAAGCGCGTTGCCGCCAACCGGGGTTCGTCGCAGGAAACAGCGCTCCGCAAGGCTGCGATCCCAGGTCTGGAAATCGTTGTTTACGAAGATGATTCCACAAGCGCGCAGGCGCTGATCGCCGGCCAGGTTGATGCCGTCGCGCTGCCCTCGACGGTTGGCGATGCGATAATCAAGCAGCGCCCGGATGCCGGCCTGCAGGTCGGCTTCACTTTCTTCCAGCAGGGAAACTCGATGGCCACCAAGCTGGACGATTTCGAGCTGCGCCAATGGCTCAACACCGCTATCTACCTGATGAAGATCTCCGGCGATCTCGACAAGATTGCGACCAAGTGGACCGGCCGGCCGATGCCGACGCTGCCGACGTTCTGACCGCAGTTCTCGAGGATCCGCCGGCCAATGCTCCGGCGGATTTCCCATAACCACGGAGTCCTCATGTCCTACACATTTCAGTTCGGCGTGCTGGCCCAATACCAGGAGCAGATCTTCAGCGGTATCTGGCTGACGATCAAACTGTCGGTGCTGTCGATCATTCTCGGCTGCGCTGCCGGCATCGCGCTTGCCTCGGTACGCTCCATCTGGGGCGGTGTGGTCCGCCTTCTCGTCGATGCCTATGTCGAGATCATCCGCAATACGCCCTTCTTGGTCCAGCTGTTCATCGTTTATTTCGGCCTGCCGGGCCTCGGCCTGCGCGTCGGCGCCGATACGGCTGCGCTGATCGGCATGACAATCAACCTTGCCGCCTATTCGACGGAGATCATTCGGGCCGGCATCGAGGCAGTCCACAAGTCGCAGATCGAGGCCGGCGAGGCCTTGGGGCTTACGCGCTTCCAAATCTATCGCCATGTCATCATCGTGCCGGCGATCGCCAAGGTCTATCCGGCACTGTGCAGCCAATTCGTGCTGATGATGCTGGCCTCCAGCATTTGCTCAGCCATCTCGACCCAGGAACTCGCCGCCTCGGCTGCCTTCATCGAATCGCAGACCTACCGGTCCTTCGAAATCTATATTGCGGTCACGCTGATCTATCTTGCCCTGGCGCTGGCACTACGCGCCGCCCTCGCCTTGATCGGCATGTGGCTTTTCGGCCGTCGTGTCGCCCGGCGAGCGATGACGGCGCTTCCGGAGGTGCAGGCATGACCCTCACGACCTTTGGTGCCGATCAGTTCGGCTTTCTTCTTCTATCGCTGCAATGGACGCTCCTGCTGACGGTTATCGCGCTGATCGGCGGCGGTCTGCTGGGCTTTGCCGTTGCGCTGGCCCGGACGGCACAGCCAAAACCCGTGCGAATTGCGGCAGCCACCTACATCCAGATCATCCAGGGCATTCCGGTGCTGATGATACTGTTCCTCTCTTATTACGGTCTCAGCCTCGCCGGCTTGGAACTGCCGCCCCTCTTCGCGGCAGGAGCGTCTATGACGATTTACGCCTCCGGCTATCTTGCGGAAATCTGGCGGGGCTGCATCCAGGCGGTGCCGAAGCCGCAATGGGAGGCTTCGGAATCCCTCGCCATGACCAGATTGCAGCAATACCGCTATGTGATCCTGCCGCAGGCCATGCGCATCTCCTTGCCGCCGACAGTCGGTTTTGCCGTCCAGGTGGTGAAGAATACCTCGATCGCCTCGATCATCGGCTTCGTCGAGCTTGCCCGCGCCGGGCAGCTCATCAACAACGCGACGTTCCAGCCATTCCGCGTCTTCCTCGTGGTCGCCGCGCTTTATTTCGTCGTCTGTTATCCATTGTCCCAGCTCTCGCGCTTGCTGGAAAGGAGGCTTCATGCCGGAAGTAGTCGTTGAAAACGTCCACAAGAGCTTTGGTGCTCTCGAAGTCCTCAAGGGAGTATCTCTGACGGTCGGCCGCGGGGAAGTCTTTGCGCTGATCGGCCGTTCGGGCTCGGGCAAAAGTACGCTTCTGCGCTGCATGAACGGCCTGGAAAAGATCAATTCCGGCCGCATCGAAATTGCCGGCCATACACTCGGGCACGACGCAAAGGCGCTTCGCAAGCTCCGCACCGATGTCGGCATCGTCTTCCAGAGCTACAATCTCTTTCCGCATTTGACGGTGGGCGAGAACATCATGCTGGCGCCGAGGATCGTCAAGGACGTTGCGAAGGCGAAGGCCCGCGAGGTTGCCCACGAGGTACTTAAGCTCGTCGGCTTGTCAGAAAAGTTCGACTCCTACCCGGACCAGCTTTCCGGCGGCCAGCAGCAACGCGTCGCCATCGCCCGCTCGCTCGCGATGCGGCCGAAGGTCATGCTCTTCGACGAAGTGACATCGGCGCTCGATCCGGAGCTCACCGAAGAAGTGCTCACGGTGATGGAACAGCTCGCCCGCGATGGCATGACAATGATCCTCGTGACGCATGAAATGGCTTTTGCCCGGCGCGTCGCGACGCAGACGATCTTCATGCACAAGGGAAAAATCTGGGAACAGGGACCGTCTGCAGCGCTCTTCGCCGATCCACAGACACCGGAACTGCGGCAGTTCGTAAAATCCGACGTCAAATAACGGATTTTGCACCTTGTCGTCCGGCCATGAGTTGCGGCGACGCCTGTTTACGTGGCAGGCATCGCCAACCGGCGTGCGGGCGGGATAAAAGCCTGCGATGACGGGCGCGGAGGAACGGGCCTGGGATCCAAGGAGAATATTCAATGCACTCCCGCAGAGAGTTCCTGATCATGGCCGCCGGTGCCGGCGCACTTGTGTCGGTCGACGTTCCCGCGTTCGCGCAAGAGGATACAGAACATGTGAAGCGGGCAACGGCGATTACGCAGGTCTTCGGCGACGGCGCCAGGCTGACGGCGGTAGCTGTCGAATATGATGCAGCCGTCGATGGAAGGAGCCTGTCTCCCGACACTTTCCGGGTCGAGGGCCGCACGGTGACCGGCGTCTTCACGAGCGCCTCCGCCGATCCGGCCGGCCGGGCGGATGCCGGCCGTTTCGTGATCGTCACGCTCTCACCTGATGATGCGAAGGCCGGTCTGGCCACGAAGATCGTAGCCCGCTCTTGATGCCGTACCGTTCGGTACCGTGCCAGTCGTGTAGCCGGAAAACAAAGTGGAAAAACCGCAACGTTACAGCAGTCTGTGAAGCGGCGCGTCTGCAGCATCCTGTCGCCGTGACCCGCCGGACTCTCCGACGCTGACCGCTCTCATAACGTGAACGTCAGAAGTCGTGACTTGCCGCCGCGCCCGCGATCACCGACACAGCCAAGACATCGCAAACATGAAAGGAATCCGATGCTGTCTTCGATCCATTTGCTGCAGCCGCATCTGCTGAGCCTGCTGCGCGTCGTCTCGTCACTGGTGCTGTTCAGCTACGGAACGCAGAAGATCCTGCATTTTCCGGCTGCGGCAAGCGTGCCGCCGATGGGCTCGCTCTCCTGGATTGCCGGGCTGATCGAACTCACCCTCGGCTTCCTCGTCCTGGTCGGATTCCAGACCCGCATCGCAGCCTTCGTGCTTTCGGGCCTGATGGCCTTCGCCTATTTCATCGGCCATGCGGGAAAGAGCTTTTATCCCGCGCAGAATGGCGGCGTCGCAGCGATCCTGTTCTGCTTCGTATTTCTCTATCTGGTGGCGGCAGGTGCCGGGCCGCTCAGCGTCGATAGCCTGATGAAGCGCAACCGCGCTGCGGCCTGACGAATGACGGACAAGCCGAGGCGGCCATTGGCCGCCTCGGCATTTTCCCGGGCTCCGCGCCATTCCAGGCGCGGATCGCCAAGCTCAGAGCTTGACCCAGGCGCCGTTTTTCTTGGACGAGGCGACACAGGCCTCGACGAAGGCGACACCCTTCACGCCATCGTCGACCGTGGGATAGACCACCGCCTTGTCGACCGCCTTGCCCTTCTTGCGGGCATTGATCGCATGCGCGGCTTCCGTATAGATCGTCGCAAACGCCTCGAGATAACCTTCCGGGTGCCCTGACGGCACGCGCGTAACGCGGCCGGCGGCCGCTCCGGCGCCGGCGCCGCCGCGGGTGATCAGCCGCTTCGGCTCGCCGAAGGGCGTGTACCAAAGATAATTCGGATCCTTCTGCGTCCATTCCAGCCCGCCCTTCGTGCCGTAGACGCGCACCATCAGGCCGTTCTCATGGCCGGGCGCAACCTGGCTGCACCAGAGCATGCCCTTGGCCGGCTTCTCCGAGCCCTTCGCCTTGAAGCGCAGCATGACATGGGCATTGTCGTCCAGCCGCCGGCCGGGCACGAAACTGTCGAGATCGGCGGCCAGGCTGTCGAGTTCCAGGCCAGTGATGAAGGAGGCGAGATTATAGGCATGCGTGCCGATATCGCCTGTGGAGCCGCCAACGCCGGACTGGGCCGGATCAGTGCGCCAGGCGGCCTGTTTCTGGCCGGTCTGCTCGACCGCCTCGGTCAGCCAGTCCTGCGGATATTCGGCCTGGACGACTCTGATATCGCCGAGTTCGCCGTTGGCGATCATCTCGCGCGCCTGGCGGACCATCGGATAACCCGTATAATTATGCGTCAGCACGAAGAGCGCGCCGTTTTCGTCGGCGACCTTTTTCAGCTTCTTGGCATCGGCAAGGTTCGACGTCAGCGGCTTGTCGCAGATGACGTGAATGCCGCGCTTCAGGAATTCCTTGGCTGCGTCGTAATGCACATGGTTCGGCGTGACGATCGCCACCGCCTCAATGCCGTTCTTCAGCTTCGCCTCGCGGATCGCCATCTCGCGGTAGCTGGAATAGGTCCTGGACGGATCGAGGCCGAGATCGCGGCCCGACTGTACCGCCTTGTCAGGCGTCGACGACAGCGCCCCGGCGATAAGATCGTACTGATCGTCGATGCGCGCCGCGATGCGGTGCACCGCACCGATGAACGCGCCGGCGCCGCCGCCCACCATGCCGAGCCGGATGCGCGGCTCGCGGGTCTGTTCGGATGATGCTTCGATTGCCATTCTTGTCCTCCTGGAATTTAAACTCATGCGGATGCGCCCCTCCTCCGGCTGCCGCCACCTTCTCCCCGCCCGCGGGGAGCAGGGGATTTGCCGCACCGTCTCCGTCCCGCTCCAACATTTCGTGGGGCAAGTCCCCTCTCCCCGTCCGAACGGGGAGAGGGTTAGGGTGAGGGGCAACCTCCCGGCATGCCCGATGTCTCAGAGCCCCAGCATCCGCCGGTTCGCCGCCTGATCGGTGCCGCTGCCGGCAAAATCGTCGAAAGCTTTTTCGGTGACGCGGATGATATGGGCGGCGACGAATTCGGCTCCTTCGCGGGCGCCGTCCTCCGGATGTTTCAGCGCGCACTCCCATTCGACAACGGCCCAGCCGTCGAAATTATTGGCCGTCATCTTCGAGAACACCGCGCCGAAATCGACCTGGCCGTCGCCGAGCGAGCGGAAGCGTCCGGCGCGCTCCACCCAGCCCTGATAGCCGCCATAGACGCCCTGGCGCCCGGTCGGATTGAACTCCGCATCCTTGACGTGGAACATCTTGATGCGGTCCTTGTAGATGTCGATGTTGTCGAGATAATCGAGGCACTGCAGGACATAATGCGAGGGATCGTAAAGCATGTTGGCGCGCGGATGGTTCTTCACGCGCTCCAGGAACATCTCGAAAGTGATGCCGTCATGCAGGTCTTCACCGGGATGGATCTCGTAGCAGACGTCGATGCCGTTTGCGTCGGCATGATTGAGGATCGGCGTCCAGCGGCGGGCGAGTTCGTCGAAGGCTGTTTCGACCAGGCCGGCGGGACGCTGCGGCCAGGGATAGATGAAGGGCCAGGCGAGCGCGCCTGAGAAGGTCGCATGCGCCTTGAGGCCGAGGTTTTTCGATGCCATCAGCGCCATCTTGACCTGCTCGACCGCCCATTCCTGGCGCGCCTTGGGATTGCCGCGCACCTCCGGAGCTGCAAACCCGTCGAAGGCTTCGTCATAGGCCGGGTGAACGGCAACGAGCTGGCCCTGCAGATGGGTGGAGAGTTCGGTGATCTCGATACCGTTTTCGCGGGCCTTGCCGGCGAATTCGTCGCAATAATCCTTGGAGGTCGCAGCCTTCTTCAGATCGATCAGCTGGCTCGCCCAAGTCGGCACCTGGACGCCTTTGTAACCGATGTCGGCCGCCCATTTGGTGATCGCGTCCCAGGAATTGAAAGGCGCGGCATCGCCCGCGAACTGGCCAAGGAAAAGGCCGGGGCCCTTGATCGTCTTCATGTCAGATTCCTCCCTGAATATCGACCGTAAACGTTTCTGAAATGTTGTAGCACGCAATTTTGCGGGCGCAAGGCGCCTTTTCACCCTCGCTCGCGGATCTGGCGTGAGCCCGGATGCGATATGGCTGCGAGCTAATCATGATGGGCTTTGGCGGGCAAGAGGTACGTGCAGCATTTTCAGGCTGCATGCCGATGGAAAGACAGAAAGGCGCCCATTCTTTCGAATGGGCGCACGTCTCCGATCGCGATCAGAACGGCGAATCGGGGAAGTAGAAGTTCTTGGCATTCTCCTTGGTGACGAGCGTCGCATCGAGGATGTAGTTGCCATGAACGGGGACCTGATCGTAGAGCGCGGCGGCCGTCAGCTCCATCGCCGTGCCGACCATTGCCGGCGGATAGAGAACGTCGACCGGGATCAGCTTGTCGCCGTCCATGACCTTCTTGATCATGTCCTTGGAGCCGGCGCCGGCAACGACATACTGGATGTCGGTGCGCTTGGCCTGCTCGATCGCCTGCAGAACGCCGACCGCCATATCGTCGTCCTGGCACCAGACGACGTCGATCTTCGGGTACTTGGTCAGATAGTCCTGCATCACCTTGAAAGCGTCGTCGCGGTTCCAGTTGCCGTACTGGCGGTCAAGAACCTTGACCTTGGAGCCGGCGATACCCTTGTCGAAGCCGTCCTGGCGCTGCTGGTCGATCGGGATCGGCAGGCCGCGGATGACGACGACTTCAGCCTCCGGCGTCTTTTCGGCAATGTACTTGCCGGCGACTTCGCCGAGCGCCGGATTGTTGCCGGCGACATAGAGGTCGCGCACGGAGTTGTCGTTGTTGGACGGTGCGCGGTCGACCAGCGCCACGAACTTGCCCTTGTCCTTGACTTCCTTGATGGCGTTGACGAGCGGATCCGGATCCGATGGCAGGATGACGAGGGCGTCGATGCCCTGCGTATCAAGGTCCTGCACGGCGTTGGCCTGCGTCGCGGCATCCGGCGAAGTCTTGACGATGACGTTCAGGCCCGGATGTTCGGCCATCAGCTTCTTGGCAACGCGCTCGGCGTGGAACACGACCCCGGAAGTCCACCCGTGGTCGGCGGCCGGAATGGATACGCCGATCGTGTAGTTCTTGTCCTGGGCGTAGGCTGCGCCGGCAAAAGCCACCCCCGCAACCGCCAGACCCAACATGAGCTTGCGCATGCTATTTCCTCCCAAAAATATCAGGGACTTGTCCAATTCGAGCCGGGTGCCCTGTAAAGCCCGACCAATTCCAGAAGCCGGCTTGCCTTACGATTTGCGCACCAGTGACCGCTGCACCAGCATGGCGATGATGATGATCGCACCCTGGATCGCGCCGATCAGATATTCGCTGATGAAATTCGAAAGCAGCATGATGTTGCCGACGAGTTCGAGAATGAAGGCGCCGCAGATCGTGCCCCAGACGCGGCCGGCGCCACCCTTGAGGGCCGTGCCGCCGACGACGACGGCGGTAATGGCCTGCAACTCCCACAAGATGCCGGTCGTTGCCGAGGTGGAGCCGAGACGCGGCACGTAGAGCAGCACGGCGATCGCCACGCAGAGGCCCTGGATGACAAAGGCAATGGTGCGCACGCGATTGACCGCAATGCCGGAATAGCGCGCGACGTCGCTGTTCGAACCGACAGCGACGACATGACGGCCGTAACGCGTGCGGTACAGGATGAAGGCCGCAATCGCAGTCACGACGAGGATCACCACGATCGGAACCGGAAGACCGAGGATATTGCCGAAATAGGCCGGACGATAGAGCGTCTGGATGTCGCTCGAGCGCAAGGTGATTGCGCCGCCCTGCGACAGCCAGGTCGTCAGGCCGCGATAAATGCCCATGGTGCCGAGCGTGGCGATGAAGGGCTCGATCTTGCCGACGGTGGTGATGAGGCCGTTGGCGAGGCCGCAAAGAGCCCCGGCAATGACGGTGAACAGCACGGCAGCCGTCAGCATCAGCACCGGATCGGCAATGACCCCCGAATTGATGAGCAGGATCATCAGACTGGCGACGAAGGCCACCATCGAGCCGACGGAAAGATCGAGGTCTCCGGCCGAGATGACGAATGTTGCGCCGACGGCGATAATGGCGATGAAGGCGCAGCGCGTCGCGACGTTGGCCAGATTGGTGATGCCGATGAAATTCGGATTGACCAATGCGCCAACGATGAGAAGCAAGGCCAGGGCGGCAAAGGGTGCAACCGCGCGCAGATCGACGTCACGCCAGGATCTGCGCCGGATTTCCCTGGTCTCTTCGTTAACACTCATATCCAAAACCAACCTCCCGCCCCAGACTCTGGGTACGTTATCTATTGCCCGCTTCGCCGAAGTCCCGCTCCGCCTTCACGCGGCCGCCTTCTTTTTCAGCCCGGCGGCGTAGCGCATGATCTCCTGCTCGGAGATCTCATCTCCCTCGAGCACGCCGACGATATGCCCTTCGCGCATCACCGCCACCCGCGTGCAGAGACCGATGACCTCCGGCATCTCCGAGGAAACGACGATGATCGACCGACCGTCCCGGGCAAGCGCCGAGATGAAATGATAGATCTGCTGCTTGGTGCCGACGTCGATGCCGCGCGTCGGCTCGTCGATGATGACGATGTCGGGATCGGTCTCCATGACCTTGGCAAGCAGCAGCTTCTGCTGGTTCCCGCCCGACATGCGGCCGGCGATGATATTGCCGTCACGAACCCTGATGTCGAAGCGTCGCTTGGCCTTCGCCAGCGCCGCCGCTTCGCTGCTCGGGCTGAGATAGCCATGGCGAGAATGCCGCCCGAGCGATTGCAGCGTCAGATTGGCCATCATGCCGGAGCGCAGCAGCAGGCCCTTCGACTTGCGGTCCTTGGTCATGTAGGCAAGCCCGCAGCGATTGGCGGCATGCACGTCGCCGGAGGGAACGTTTTGCCCCTTGATGACCACTTCACCCTCAAGCCGGGTTCGCAATCCGGCGATCGCCTCCATCAATTCGGTGCGGCCGGAGCCGATCATCCCGGAGAAGCCGATAATCTCGCCCTTGCGCACCTCAAAGCTCGCATCCCTGATATAACCGGTCGACACCGAGGAAACTCTGAGGACGACCTCCTCGTCGACATCGGGCTCGACCTTGGCGGGATAGAGGCTGGAAAGCTCGCGGCCGACCATCAGCTGCGCGATCGATTCCCCGTCGAGGATTGATGTCGGCGACGTCTTGATCCACTGGCCGTCGCGCAGCACCGTCACCCGATCCGTCAATTCCATCACTTCATCGAGCTTATGGGAGACGAAGACGAAGCTGGTGCCCTGGTCGCGCAGCTTGCGCACCTGCTTGAAGAGCATGCTTGTCTCTTCCCGCGACAAGACGGCCGTCGGCTCGTCCATGAACACGACGCGCGCATCGCGGCTGATCGCCTTGGCGATCTCGACCATCTGCTTGTCGGCGATGGAAAGCGTGCTGATCAGCGCATTCTCATCGACATGCGAACCGAGCACGTCGAGAACCTTGCGTGTCTCGGCGCGCATATATTTGCGGTCGAGCACACCGAAACGCGTGACCTCACGCCCGAGGAACAGGCTTTCCGTCACCGTCAGATGTTCGGCGAGATTGAATTCCTGGTGGATGATGACGATACCGAGCGCTTCCGCCGCGCCATTGGGCGGCAGGATAACGGGCTGGCCGTCGAGCAGAATCTCGCCGGAGCTCGGCTGTTCAAAGCCGGACAATACTTTGACGAGGGTGGACTTGCCGGCGCCGTTTTCACCCATCAGCGCATGGATTTCGCCGGCACGGAGATCGAAATTGACGCTGAAGAGCACCTGCACGCCGCTGAAGGATTTGCATATGCGCCTGGCGGACAGCACCACGGGTGCGGTGTCGGCGATCTCCACGGTCATCATGCCCTCCCCCAAGAGCGCCTTGCATCCGGCAGAACGCACCGACGCCGCTCCATCACCTTGAACTAGCGCACATTTCCATTCTGAAAACCGCTCTCGATCCTCAGAGCTCTGCGCTTGCGGCTCCCGACCGCTTTGAGCCTTATGTAAACCTTTACATCAGGCATGTAAAGGTTTACATCGTGGATTTACACAGATCCGCTGAAGCTTGCCTTTGACCTCTCGGCGAGTCTGTGTAGTGTCGCGGCGAAGACAGCCCCAAGGCAGAACGCAGTGTCGAATTCCACGCCCGCAACAATCGAAGACGTCGCCCGGATCGCCGAGGTCTCCATCGCGACGGTTTCGCGGGCGATCCACACCCCGGAGAAGGTCGCCAACTCGACGCGGCTTAAAGTCAATCAGGCGATCGCCGTCACCGGCTACACCACCAATGCCATGGCGCGCAGCCTGAGGCTCGGTCGCTCCAACATGATCCTGGTGGTGGCGCCTGACATCGGCGATCCCAATTTCTCCAATATTCTCGTCGGCCTGGAGAACGAGGCGCGCGCCCACGGCTACGGCATCCTGATCGGCCACACCCAGAACGACGCCCAGCGTGGCCTGGAATATCTGAAATTCTTCAACTCCAACCAGGCCGCCGGGCTGATCCTGTTCACCGGCATCCTGCCCTTCGGCCATCAGACGATGACCGCCCGGCTGCCGCCGAGCGTCGGGGTTTTCGAACCGGTCTTCAACGGCGGCATTCCCTATGTCGGCGTCGACGATACCGAGGGGGCGCGAAAGGCGGTGGATCTGCTGCTGGCCGAAGGCCATCGCAAGATCGCCTTCATCGGCGATTCGCGCACCCGCCTTGCCTATGTCAGGCGCCGCATGGGTTACGATGCCGGCCTCGACGCCGCCGGCGTCCCGCCGGATCTCAGGATCGTGCTCGAGGGCGACGGCACGATCGAAAGCGGCCGGCATGCGGTCGAACAGCTCTTCATGCGCGACACGCTCCCAACCGCCTTCATGTGCGTGAACGACCAGACGGCAATCGGCGTGATGATCGGGCTCGGCGCGCGGGGCTATGATATTCCGCGGGATTTCTCGGTGACCGGTTTCGACGACGTGCCGCAGGCCGTCTTCATCTCCCCGGCGCTGACGACGATCCGCCAGCCGCGAACGGCGATCGGCAAACAGGCGATGGCGCTGCTGTTGGAACTCTTGTCCGATGGTCGGCCGGCCGAGACGGAAATCCTGCTGCGGCCGGATCTGGTGGTTCGAAACTCCGTCTCCGCACCGTCGCGCCAATGGTTGAAGCGCTGACGACGCTATAATAGCCGGCTACAAAGAGCTGCGCCGGCGACCGCTGGCCGCCGGCGCACCTTATCAGACGTAACGGTTGACGACGTTCTCGAGCAGTTCCTGCTGACCGGATCTCGGCTGCGGGTTGACGTCCTTGGTCTCGACCCAGTTGGTGATCTCATCCAGCGAGTATTCGCCGCGGAAGAGCTTCTGCGCCTCGGCGGTTTCCCAGCCGGCATAACGATCGGCGAGCGGCTGCGACAGGGCCTTGTCCTCGATCATCTTGGCGGCGGCCTTCAGGCCGCGGGCGCAGCAATCCATGCCGCCGATATGGCCGATCAAAAGGTCTGCCGGATCGAGCGACTGGCGGCGCAGCTTGGCATCGAAGTTGGTGCCGCCGGTCTTGAAGCCGCCGGCTGCCAGAACGTGGTAATAGGCAAGCGCCATTTCCGGAACATTGTTCGGGAACTGATCGGTGTCCCAGCCGGACTGATAGTCGTTGCGGTTCATATCGATCGAGCCGAAGATGCCGAGCGCATTGGCGAGCGCCAGCTCGTGCTCGAAGGAATGGCCGGCCAGGATCGCATGGCCCTGCTCGATATTGACCTTCACCTCGTTTTCCAGGCCGTGCTTCTTGAGGAAGCCGTAAACGGTCGCGACGTCATAGTCATACTGGTGCTTGGTCGGCTCCTGCGGCTTCGGCTCGATCAGGATCGTGCCCTTGAAGCCGATCTTGTGCTTGTATTCGACGACGAGGTTGAGGAAGCGGCCGAGCTGGTCGAGCTCGCGCTTGAGGTCGGTGTTGAGCAGCGTCTCGTAACCTTCGCGTCCGCCCCAGAGCACGTAGTTCTCACCACCGAGCTTCTGCGTGGCGTCGATGCAGGTCTTCACCGTCGCGGCGGCGAAAGCGAAGACATCGGGATCCGGGTTGGTCGCAGCACCCGACATGTAGCGCCGGTTGGAGAAGAGGTTGGCCGTGCCCCACAACAGCTTGGTGCCGGTCGCAGCCTGCTTCTCGGCGAAATAATCGACGATCTCGTTGAGGTTCCTGGTGTTCTCGGCGAAATTCTTGCCTTCAGGCCGCACATCGGCGTCATGGAAGCAGTAATAGGGCGCGCCGAGCAGCGAGAAGAATTCGAAAGCGACGTCGGCCTTGAGCTTGGCAGCCTTCATCGTGTCTTCGAACCACGGGCGCAGGAAGGTCTGGCCGCCGAAGGGATCGCCGCCCGGCCAGGTGAAGGTGTGCCAATAGGCCACCGCGAAGCGCAGATGGTCTTCCATGCGCTTGCCCATGACGATCTCGTCCGGCTGGTAATGACGGAAGGCCAGCGGATTGGTGCTGTCAGGGCCTTCATATTTGATCTTCTGGATATCGCCGAAAAATCCGGTGCTCATGTCAGGTCTCCTTGGGTTCTCGTAGTTCAGTCTGATCGTTCATGCCGTTCAGCCCCCTCATCCGACCCTTCGGGCCACCTTCTCCCCCAGGGGAGAAGGGGAACGAGGCGCCGCCGCGAATCTCTTCTCCCCAGCGGGGAGAAGGTGCCGGCAGGCGGATGAGGGGGCCGCTGGCTCCAGTTTCAACGCGCCAGCGATTTGATCGCCGGATAAAGCGCCCGGTAACGCGTATAGACCTCCTCGTAAGCGCCGCTCAGCGCCGACACCGGTTCGATCGTGCCTGATGTCACCGGCGGCGTGCAGACGGCAATCGGATCGGCACCCGTCGCGGCAATCAGGCCGAGGCGGGCTGCGCCGAAGGCTGCGCCGAAATCGCCGTCGGCGGGCAAATCGACCGGAACGCCGAGGGCAGTGGCGATCGACGCCAGCCAGTAGCGCGAGCGCGAACCGCCGCCGATCGCCGTGACGCGGGAGATGCCGGTGCCGGCCGACCGCAGCGCTTCGAGATTGTCGCGGATGGCGAAGGCGACACCTTCGAGCACGGCCTGGGTCAGCACGGCGCGGCTGCTTTCATGTTCCAGCCCGATGAAGGCGCCGCGGATGACGGCATCATTGTGCGGCGTACGCTCGCCGGAGAGATAGGGCAGGAAGGTGACGCCGGTCGGCGCCTTCAGCGTCTCGCCGAGTTCGCCGGTGAGATCGGCGGCCGACTTGCCGGTCACGCCGGAATGCCAATTGAGCGCATCGGTCGCCGACAGGATGACGCCCATCTGGTGCCAGGTATTCGGCAGCGCGTGGCAGAAGGCATGCACGGCGCTTTCCGGCTTCGGCAGATAGGAGCCGTTGGCGGCAAAAAGCACGCCGGAGGTGCCGAGCGAGACGAAGGCGGCGCCATCGCTGACGGTCCCCATGCCGCAGGCCGACGCGGCATTGTCGCCCGCGCCGCCGGCAACGACGACATTGCCCGATATGCCCCACTGTGCCGCGAGTTCGGACCGCAGCATACCGGCCTGCTGGGTGCCTTCGACAAGCGTCGGCATCTGCTCCTCGGAAAGGTGAGTGGCGGCGAGCAGATCGGGCGACCAGGCGCGCTTGCCGGTGTCGAGCCAGGAGGTGCCCGCCGAATCCGACATTTCGGAAATATATTCGCCGGTCAACCACAGACGCAGATAGTCCTTCGGCAGCAGCACCTTGGCGATCTTCGCGAAAATGTCCGGCTCATGCTGCCTGATCCAGGCGAGCTTCGGCGCCGTGAAGCCGGGGAAGACGATATTGCCGGTCAGCGCACGGAAGCGCGGATCGGCGTCGAGGGCGGCGGCCTCGACATGACTGCGCGTGTCGTTCCAGAGAATACAGGGGCGCAGCACCTTGTCGGCGGCGTCGATCAGCGTCGCGCCGTGCATCTGGCCGGAAAGGCCGATACCCCTCACCGCGGCAAGCTCTTTCGGGTGTTTCGCCATAAGACCGGCGACGGCCTCTTGCGTGGCGCGCACCCAATGGGCCGGCTCCTGCTCCGACCAGCCGGAATGCGGACGCGAAACGTCGAGCGAACCATTAGCCGAGCCGACGATCGTCTGATCGCCATCGATCAGCATCGCCTTGACGCCGGAGGTTCCGAGATCGAGACCGAGATACATGGGGTTGCTCCTTTGCCGTTACGGCAGATTGTCTTTCAGGAATATGTCGAGACGGATGCGCTCCTGCGCGTCGATGACCGGGAGCCCGTCCGCCTTGGCTTTCAGCACGCGGATCGCGCTGCGCACTTCGTGGCCGGCGTCCTGATTGAGGATCGCATCGATCGTATTGTCGATCAGCGCCGCCCGCGTATAGGTGGTCAGTTCATGGGCGATGACGGTCAGCGTCCGGTCGACGGCCTTTTCCTTCAGCGCCCGGATGAGGCCGCGATTGCCGGCGCCGAGGCTGTAGACGCCGACAATGCCGGCATTCCTGGCAAGCGCGCCGGCGACGAGCATATGGGCGATCTCCGGATCGTCACGGCCTTCGAGCACCGGCAGGATCGCCAGGTCGGGAAACTCCTCGGCCATGACTGCGGTGAAGCCCTCCAGCCGCTCGCGATGGTCGCGCACCAGCATGGATCCGGCTAGCACGGCGATCTCGCCCTTTCGCGGCCCGAGAAAGCGGCCGAGCAGTCGTGCGGCCGTGCGGCCGGCCGCGATATTGTCGACGCCGGCATAATGGTGGCGCAGCGAGCCCGTCAGGTCGGACACCAGGGTGACGATGGGAAAACCCGCATGCACCAGCCGGTCGACGGTGGCGCGCACCTCAGGTGCATCGGTCGCGACCATGGCAACGCCGCAAGGCTTTTCCCGAGAGAGCTCTTCGAGCACAGCGACGAGAGCGGCCGGATCGAAGGCCGACACCTCGACGGTGCGAATATCGGTGCGCTCGGCAGCCGAACGGAGGATCGCTTGCCGGATTTCCCCATTGAGCCCGTGCATGAAGGAATTGTCGCTGGCCGGCAGGATGAACACCAGCGGATAGGTGCGGCCCTTGGCGAGATTGGCCGCAGCCACGTCCCTGATATAACCGAGCTCGCGGATCGCGGTCTCGACCTTTTCGCGCGTAACATGGCGCACACCCGGACGCCGGTTGAGAACCCGGTCGACGGTTGCGAGACTGACCCCGGCAGCGGCAGCGATATCGTGAACTGTTGGCCTCATCATTCCTCCTGATGAGACCATTAACGCCAATTTTGATGTACGTAAATCAAAAAAACGAACGGGTGACTCGCGCATCGCGTTTCCCGCATCGCCGCCGGCCTGGAGCCGGTCAGCAGGTCGATTATTGGCTGATCGCATAGAGGCTGGAAAACTGCAAACAAAAAGGTCCTCCGGAGAGGACCTTTTCATGGGGCGGCAGGCCGGAGGTCAGTGGCCGCCACCGCCTCCCCCGCCTTGCGGCGCGGGTTTCTGGATCATCGCGACTCCAAGGATCATCGCGACGAAAAGTGCGGTCAGGATCAGGAAGACATCGCTGAAAGAGAGGATGACCGCCTGTTTGGTGGCAAGCCCGACCATCTGCTTGATCGCGACCGAGGCGCCGTCCATGCCGTAGCTGTTGAAATTGGCGGCCATGTTGTTCATCTGGTCGATCGCCGTCGGATTGCCCCAGTCGATATTTTCCCGCAGCCGCTCGTAATGCGCGTCCTGCCGGTTGGTGAGCACGGTATTGATGACGGCAAGACCGACTGCGCCGCCGAGGTTTCTGGTCAGGTTGAACAGGCCGGACGCGCCGCGAATGCGCGAAGGCGGCATCGTACCGAGCGCGATGTTGTTGATCGGCACCATGCACATCATCAGCCCGAAGCCGCGCAGGATCTGCGGGATGAAGAGCTCGTAGAAATCCCAGTCCGCCGTCAGATGGATCATGATGTAGGTGCCGGCGGCGAAGCTGACGAAGCCGATCACCATCATCAGGCGCAGGTCCATCTTGGTCGACAGCCGGCCGGCGATCGGCGCGGTGACGAACATCGCAAGGCCGGAGACGAACATCGTCTCGCCGATATCCAGCGAATCGTAGCCGCGGATGCGCTCGAGATAGACAGGATAGATATAGGTGAGGCCATAAAGACCGATACCCATGACGAAGGAAAACACCGAGCCGAAGGAGAAATTCCGGTTGGCAAAGGCCTTGAGGTCGACGACGGGGAAATCCACCGTGAAGGCGCGATAGAAGAAGACGATGGCCGCAGCTCCGGAGGCGACGGCGGCAATCGCGATGGAACTGTCGTTGAACCAGTCGTTCGAATTGCCCTCTTCCAGCACATATTCCAACGTGCCGAGGAAGAGGCCCATCGACACCAGTCCCCACCAATCGAACTTTTTGAACAGCGACAGTTCCGGCTTGTCGAAATCGATGAAGTTCCAGGTGACGATGGTGACGATGATGCCGGGAATGATGTTGACCAGGAACAGCCAGTGCCAGGAGAAGGCGTGGCTGAGATAGCCGCCGACCGTCGGGCCGATCGTCGGCGCCAGCGTCGCGATCAGGCCGATGATCGGCGAGACGATGCTGCGCTTCGACGGCGGGAAGATCGTGAAGGCAGCCGCGAAGACCGATGGGATCATGCCGCCGCCGATGAAGCCCTGAATGACGCGATAGACGATCATCTGGTCGATATTCGTCGCCGTTGCCGCAAGCGCGCTCGCCATGGTGAAACCGGCCGCCGAGATCGCGAAGAGATAACGCGTCGAGATGATGCGCGCCAGCGTGCCCGACAGCGGGATCATGATCACTTCAGCGATCAGATAGGCCGTCTGCACCCAGCCGATCTCGTCCGAGCCGGCCGAAAGGCCGGCCTGGATTTCCGCAAGCGAGGCCGAGACGATCTGGATGTCGAGGATCGACATGAACATGCCGAGCACCATCGCGAGGAAGGCGATGAGCTTCCTCGGATCCATGCGATCCTCAGCATGGGCAGGTAACGCCGGAATCGTCCCCGCTGTTGCTGTCGCGCTTCCGGCCATCGGACCACCTCCGCCTTGTCTAAAGGCTTACTTGCTCGGCGCCGTGCGGGTATCGACGTCGACGACGACGCTGAGGCCCGCGCGCAGACGCCCGCTGTCGAGCGCCTCCTGCGGCAGCGCGATGCGCACCGGCACGCGCTGGATCACCTTGGTGAAGTTGCCCGTCGCATTTTCCGGCGGCAGCAGCGAGAAGACCGAGCCGGACGCCGGCGAGATCGATTCAACGGTGCCGACGATCGGATGGTCGTCATAGGCGTCGACATGGACGTTGACCTTCGAGCCGGCAACGAGATGCTGGATCTGCGTTTCCTTGAAGTTGGCGTCGATATAGAGCTCACGAACCGGAACCAGCGCCATCAGCCGCTGGCCGGGCGAGACGAGATCGCCTTCCTGGACCGAGCGATTGCCGACGATGCCGTCGTAAGGCGCCTTGAGGACGGTGAAGGAGAGATCGCGGGTGGCCTTGTCGCGCGAGATTTCCAGCGCCCGAACCGAGCCTTCGGCTTCCTTGCGCTGGGCCTGAAGAATGGTGATATTGGCTTGTGCAGCGGTGATGTTGGCGTCGCCGCCGGCAAGATTGGCCTTGGCCTGGTCGAGCGCGATATTGGCGTTGTCGAGATCGGCAGCGGTGCCGACCGACTTCGCCTGGAGCTCGCTCTGGCGTTTCTGGGTGATTTCGGCACCACGAACGGCCGCTTCGAGTGCCACCTTCTGCGCCCGCGCCTGCGCAAGGCTTGCATTGGCGCCTTCGATCTGCGCGTCGATACGCTGCAGCGAAAGCTGTTCGGTGGCGATCTGGGCCTGCGCCTGATCGAGGGCGTTCTGATAATCGCCGTTATCAAGCGTGGCAAGCACGTCACCCGCTTTGACTTCCTGGTTGGCGACCACATTCACCTTCGCGACGTAGCCCGTGACCTTTGGCGAAATCGTTGCGATATCGCCCTCGATATAGGCGTCGTCGGTCGACACCATGAAGCGGCCGTTCGTCCACCATTCGTAACCATACCAGCCGCCGCCCGCCAGAAGAGCGAGCACGACGATCGGCAGCACCGGACTGCGGCGCTTCTTCGCAGCCGCGGGTGCTGCGACCGAAGCGGGCGCCGACGGCGCGGGGGCGGACGGCTTTTCCAGGGCTTCCGCCGTCGGAGCCTCTACAACAGTCGCGACCTCGGCCTTGACCTCTTCGGCTTCGGCGTTTTCGCTGACGATGCGCGCGACGTTGCTTTTCTGGTTGCTCGACATGGCCACTTACCGATCTTGGAGTAATTGATCGAACTGAACGGTTCGGTTCAGTTGACATAAACCTGTTTTACCGTCATATCAAGATGCATAGAACCAATCGGTTCGATTTCTTTTAAGCAAAGGGCGAAACCGTAAACACGGTTAAGGAGACATGACGCTGAAACCCGAGAATGCCGCCGTATTCAGCCCTCCTCCTGCTGGAGGCCGATTTGCCGCGGGCGAAGATCCGGCCAAGCGCCAGCAGATCCTCGACGGCGCCAAGCGCGTCTTCATGAAAATGGGTTTCGATGCGGCCAGCATGAACGATGTGACGCGTGAGGCCGGTGTTTCGAAGGGGACGCTCTACGTCTACTTCACCAACAAGGAAGAACTGTTTTCGGCGATGGTCGAAACCGAGCGTGCCGCCTTCGTCGCCGCTGTCCGCACGGCGCTTGCCGAACACGACGACCCCGAATCCGGGCTGTACGAATTCGGGATAAGCTTCGTCACCCATATGACCGACGAAAAGGTCATCACCGCGATGCGCACCGTGCTCGGCGTTCGAGACCGCATGCCCGCGCTCTGTCAACGCTTCTTCAAGGGCCCGGTCAATCTGCGCACCATAATGCGCGATTTTCTCGAACGCCACATCGCTGCAGGCACGCTCGAGATCGATGACATCGATCTCGCCGCCGGCCAGTTTCTCGATCTTGCCAGCGGCAGCTTCTTCAAGCTGCGTCTGTTCGGCAGCATGGAAGAACCGCCGAGCCGCGAAGAAATCGACCGCGTCATCCGCGGTGCGATCAAGGTCTTCATGGCGGCCTATGGCGCGCGTCGGCACGACACCGCCTGATACGCTTTCTTGACTGCTCGCTTGCATCGGCCAAAACTCCGCAAGAACGATCAAACCCCGCTTTCGACTTTTCTCTAAGGAAGAAGCCGCAACCAGGGGAGTGAAAATGAGCGCCATCGCACGGGCGATCTGGTTCATAGAGAGCCATTTCGAAAGCGATATATCGCTGGACGAGATATCGGAAGCAGCCGGATTGTCGCGCTACCATCTGTCGCGCGTCTTCGGGCTGGTCACCGGCCACTCGATCAGCGGCTATATCAGGGGGCGGCGCCTCAGCCGCGCCGTACCCGCGTTGGTCAGCGGCTCATCCACCATCCTCGAGGTTGCGCTTTGCGCGGGCTACGGCTCCCACGAAGCTTTCACCCGTGCCTTTCGCGACCAGTTCGGCATGACGCCGGATGCGGTGCGCAGACAGGGGCACACGCGTAACCTTGTCTTACTGGAGCCGATCAGAATGGGCCCCGCCCACCTCAGCGACCTCGAAGCACCCCGCTTCGAAACCCTGCAGCCGATGCTTCTTGCCGGCCTGGAGGAGATCTACGCCCATGGCGGCGATGCCGCCATCCCTTCACTCTGGCAGAAGTTCAATGGCCATTTCGGCCATATCTCCGGCCAGAAAGGCAATGTCGCCTACGGCGTCTGCACCCATATCGACGGCGAAGCGGAGAAATTCCGCTACATGGCCGCCGTGGAGATTTCCGATACCGGCGATCTGCCCGCCGATTTTGCGACGCTCAAGCTTCCCGGCCAGCGCTACGTCGTCTTCACCCATCGCGGCCATGTCTCCGGCATTTCTCTCACAATCAACCGGATTTTCGGCGCGTGGTGGCCGTCCTCCGGTCTGGAGCACGGCGAGACGCCGGACATGTTCGAACGCTACGACGAGCGCTTCGACCCCTATACCGGCATGGGCGTCACCGAAATCTGGTTGCCGATCAGAGCATGATGCCGAAAAGTGCGAGCGGTTTTCAGGCGAAATCATGCTCTAACTCTTTAATTTAGAACAGGATTCAAATTTAAGGCTGACCCGGCCTTAAATCCTCCTGTTCTAAGGAATAAAAGTCACATCGATTTCGTATATCCCCTTGCGGCGCTTGCGCGGCAAGCCGCCGACACTACATTGCGGGGCGTCATCGTTCATGTGACGCAAAGGGGATATACGCTGATGCAGGAAATTGTGACGCTCATTCAGGATCCGGCCGCCTGGGTGGCGCTCATCACGCTGGTGGTGATGGAAGTCGTTCTCGGGATCGACAACCTGATCTTTATTTCCATTCTGACCAACAAACTGCCGCCCGAACACCGGGAAAGAGCCCGCAAGATCGGCATCGGCCTTGCGCTGATCATGCGCCTTGCTCTGCTCGGCACCATCGCCTGGATCGTGCAGCTGACCGAACCGCTGTTCGAAGCCTTCGGACACGGTTTCTCCTGGAAGGATCTGATCCTGATCGCCGGCGGCCTGTTCCTCGTCTGGAAGGCCACCAAGGAAATTCACCACAGCGTCGATCCGATCGACCATCAGGAGGATTTCATCGCGACGTCGGCAACGACCGGCTTTGCATCGGCGATCGGCCAGATCCTGCTGCTCGACCTCGTCTTCTCGGTCGACAGCATCATCACCGCCGTCGGCATGACGCCGCATCTGCCGATCATGGTGATCGCCGTCATCGCCGCCGTCACCGTCATGCTGGTCGCCGCCACCCCGCTTGCCAACTTCATCGAGCGGAATCCGACGATCGTCATGCTGGCGCTCGCCTTCCTGCTGATGATCGGCACGACGCTGATCGCCGAAGGCATGGGTTTCCACGTGCCGAAGGGCTATGTCTATGCCGCCATGGCCTTCTCGGCGCTGGTCGAGGTGCTGAACATGTTCGCGCGCAACGCCCGCAAGCGCAAACGCGAAGGCGCTCACTGAGACTGAAGCAAGGGCGCGTCGCAGCCGGCGCGCCCTGCACCAGCATCGTCAGGCCCTTTGCAGGCGTGGTTTTTCTTGACGCGCCGGATTGAATATGGCCTAAGGCCAGCCGAACGGACGATCGGCGGATGGTGCGGGCGCATGCCCTTTTTCCGGCCGGTTTGCCGAAGATATCTGCATCCTTCCGGCCGAACGTCGCTTTCCCGCGAAAACCGTCCGGCATTCATTGACGGGCACACACAATGACAGTTTCCGGCACAGCTACCGGCGTTCGCGTCCGCATCGCTCCCTCGCCGACCGGCGAGCCGCATGTCGGCACCGCTTATATCGCTCTCTTCAACTATCTCTTCGCCAAGAAGCATGGCGGCGAATTCATCCTGCGCATCGAAGATACCGACGCGACGCGCTCGACCCCTGAATTCGAGACGAAGGTGCTGGACGCGCTGAAATGGTGCGGGCTGGAATGGAAGGAAGGCCCCGATATCGGCGGCCCCTATGGCCCTTATCGCCAGTCCGACCGCAAGCCGATGTACCAGCCTTATGCGCAGGAGTTGCTGGACAAGGGCCACGCCTTCCGCTGTTTCTGCACGCCCGCGCGGCTGGAGCAGATGCGCGAGGCGCAGCGCGCCGCCGGCAAGCCGCCGAAATATGACGGCCTCTGCCTCAGCCTGTCCGCCGAGGAAGTGACCTCGCGCACCGCCGCCGGCGAAGCCTCGGTCATCCGCATGAAGATCCCGGCCGAAGGCTCCTGCGATTTCACCGACGGCGTCTACGGCGATGTCTCCATCCCCTGGGATTCCGTCGACATGCAGGTGCTGATCAAGGCCGATGGCATGCCGACCTATCACATGGCCAACGTCATCGACGACCATCTGATGAAGATCACCCATGTGGCCCGCGGCGAGGAATGGCTGGCTTCGGTGCCGAAGCACATCCTGCTTTATCGCTATTTCGGCTGGGACCAGCCGGTCTTCATGCATCTGTCGCTGATGCGCAATGCCGACAAGTCGAAGCTGTCGAAGCGCAAGAACCCGACCTCGATCTCCTATTATTCCGCGCTCGGCTATATCCCCGAAGCGCTGATGAACTTCCTCGGCCTGTTCTTCATCCAGATCGCCGAAGGCGAGGAACTGTTGACGATGGATGAGCTGTCGGAAAAGTTCGATCCCGACAACCTCTCCAAGGCCGGCGCCATCTTCGATATCCAGAAGCTCGACTGGCTGAACGGCCGCTGGATTCGCGAAAAGCTCTCCGAAGAGGAGTTCCAGGCGCGCGTGCTGACCTGGGCAATGGAAAACGATCGCCTGAAGGAAGGTCTGCGCCTGTCGCAGACCCGCATTTCCAAGCTCGGCGAACTGCCCGATCTCGCCGGCTTCCTGCTGAAATCCGATCTCGGCCTGCAGCCGTCAGACTTCGCCAAGATCAAATCGCCGCCGGAGGAGATTCTCGAGATCCTCAACACCGTTCAGCCGGATCTCGAAAAGATCTTGGAATGGAATGTCGAGACGATCGAGGCGGAGCTGCGCGCCATCGCCGACCGCATGGGCAAGAAGCTGAAGGTCGTGGTCTCGCCGCTCTTCGTCGCCGTCTCCGGCTCGTCGCGCTCGCTGCCGCTCTTCGATTCCATGGCGATCCTCGGCCGCTCGGTCGTGCGCCAGCGCCTGAAGCTTGCCGCGCAGGCGGTCGCCGCCCTCGTCGGCTCGAAATGACAGTGGAGCCCCTCCCCCTTGTGGGGAGGGGTTGGGGAGGGGTTTTCTTTCAAAAAAAGACCCCTCCCCTCCGCTTCGCTTCGACCCTCCCCACAAGGGGGAGGGTTAGCCGAGCCAGACGCCGCGCTTCGAGCCAACGAACATTGATTTTAGAATTCATGCCGCATCGATGAGGCAAATGACATGAACGACAAGACCGAAAACACTCTTTCCTCCGACGCGACTGAGGTGCGCGCCCAGAAGCTGAAGCTGCTGCGCGAGCAGATCGGCAACGTCTATCCGGCGCATTTCCACCGGACGCTGACCAACGCCGAGCTCAGCGCCAAATACGAATCCCTGGAACCGGATGTCGAGACGCAGGATGTCGTCACCGTGGCCGGCCGCGTCTATTCCTCGCGCAATTCGGGCATGTTCATGGATATCCATGACGCCTCCGGCAAGATCCAGATCTTCTCGCATAAGGACGTCACCGGCGAGGAAGCCCGCGCCCTGCTGCCGATGATCGACATCGGCGACATCATCGGCGTTACCGGCATCGTGCGCCGCACCAAGCGCGGCGAACTGACGATCAACGCCCAGAAGATCGAAATGCTGACCAAGTCGCTGCTGCCGATGCCCGAGAAGTGGCATGGGCTCTCCGATATCGAGCTGCGTTATCGCAAGCGCCATCTCGACATCATGACCAACGAGGATTCGAAGCTTCGCTTCCAGCAGCGCTCGAAGATCGTCTCCGGCATCCGCCGCTTCATGGAGAATGACGGCTTCATGGAAGTCGAGACGCCGATGCTGCAATCGATCTATGGCGGCGCCACCGCCGAGCCGTTCAAGACGCATCACAACACGCTGAAGCTCGACATGTATCTGCGCATCGCGCCGGAACTGTTCCTGAAGCGCACGCTGGTCTCAGGCCTCACCGACAAGGTCTTCGAGATCAACCGCAACTTCCGCAACGAAGGCGTCTCCACCCGGCACAATCCCGAATTCACCATGATGGAGTGCTACTGGGCCTATGCCGATTACGAGGACATGATGGACCTCGTCGAGCGGCTGTTCGAGAGCTTGGCGCTTGCCATTCACGGTACGACGGAGTTCCCCTTCGGCGACAAGACCATGTCCTTCAAGGGGCCGTTCAAGCGCGTGCCGATGCCCGATGCCGTCAAGCAAGCGACCGGCATCGATTTCCTCGCGATCAAGACCGATGAGGAAGCGCGCGCTGCTGCCAAGGCTGCCGGCTTTGCCGTCGAGAAGGATTGGACCTGGGGTGAATGCCTCGCATTCATCTTCGAGGAGAAGGTCGAAGCGACGCTGATCCAGCCGTCCCATGTCACGCATTTCCCGAAGGACATCTCGCCCTTCGCCAAGGAAGTGCCGGGCGAGCCGCGCCTGGTCGAGCGCTTCGAGACCTATTGCAACGCCTGGGAACTCGGCAACGCCTTTTCGGAACTCAACGATCCCGAGGAGCAGCGCCGCCGCATGGTCGAGCAGCTCGAACAGGCGCATGCCCGCGGCGAAAAGGAAAAGCAGCTGGACGAGGAATTCCTCGACGCGATCGACCAGGGCATGCCGCCGGCCGGCGGCCTCGGCATCGGTGTCGACCGTCTGATCATGCTGCTGACCAATGCGCCGTCGATCCGCGACGTCATCCTCTTCCCGGCCCGCCGCAGCAAAGCCGACTGACAGGAAGAGACGTAGGAAAAACGAAAGCGGAGTGCCTCGGCGCTCCGCTTTTTTATGATGTTCAGTGGGTCTTGGCGGCCTCTGCCGGCGGCTCTTCGGCCGGCGCCTCCGCTACAACATCGGCGCTGACGCCCTCGGGGGCCGGCGCCGCTTCGCTTTCGGCCGCCGGGGCCGCGCCATGTGCGCCGCCCGCGGGGCTCTTTTCCTTGCCTTTTGCCCCGTTAGTCGTGGAGCCAACCGCGACCGGGTCGACGCAATCCTCGGGATCCTTGAACGAGGCGCTGATCATGGCGATCTCATCAGCCGGCAAGTCGATGCGCTCGCCGAAGAACAGCCCGTTTTCGCTGGCCTTGCCGTCATAGTAGCGCGCCGTATAGGGCTTGTCGTCGAGACCGGGAACCGCCTTGTCGGGATGCGGGATGTAAACGACGTCGGCGCCGATTGCCCGGCCGCGAATATCGGCGCGCAGCGTCGGGCCGTTCTCGTCGAGCACCACCACCTGCACCAGATCCGGTTTCTGTGCGGCATAAACAGCCTGGGCGACACGCAGTGCGGTCCTGACACGCGTCATGCCGTCGGTCGGTTCGGTCTTGATGTATTTCCGCACCCAGACGTGATCCTGCTTCTTGATCGTCACCAGGTTGACGTCGGAGCATTCGAGCCCGGAACCGCCGCCGGAGACACCGATCAACCTGTCCTTGCCGACATAAAGCGCCGCACCACCGGAAACGCCCGCCAGAAGCGAGACGCCGCCGATGATGATTGCCAATTTCCGGGAGGGCCGGAATATGCGCAGTAAGGCCTTCACGCCAACTGCTCCGCCATCTCAAACTCCAACGCAGGACAGGTGCTGGGAATGCTAGAGAAATGACGTTTCCGAAAGTTTAAGTGAGCATGCCAAGCCTGTTCCATTTTGAAAAAACACCAAAAAAGGTCCGCCTTTTTCAGCCGCTTGCCACCACACATTCCGCCATGCTCTAAACGCTGATGGCCTTCACGCTTCGCCAGATCCAATATTTTGTCGCCATCGCCGAACAAGGTTCGGTGACACGTGCCGCGCAGAACCTTTCGATCTCGCAATCCTCGGTGACGGAAGCGCTGAAGGAGCTCGAAACCGATCTCGGCGTCGAGCTCTTCGAGCGCCATCCGCGCGGCCTGACGATCACCCACAACGGACACCAGTTCCTCCGTCACGCGACCAGGATTCTCGCCTCCGTTTCCGATGCGCGCACCAGCTTCTCCGGCCGGCAGAGCGCCCTTTCCGGCACGCTGAACATCGGCGTCACCTCGCTCGTCGCCGGCTACGTTCTCTCCGACCTGCTGGCGCGATACCGGCGCGCCTGTCCTGGAGTCGAGGTCAGTGCGATAGAGGACAATGGCGGCTATCTCGAGCATCTCCTGGTCGGCGGCGAACTCGATGTCGCCGTCATGGTGATATCGAACCTGCGCGACCGCATGGCGCTGCAGGCGGAAATCCTCGAAACCTCACCCTATCGGCTATGGCTGCCGATGGGCCATCCGCTGGTTTCGGCCGACATTATCTCGGTGGCCGATATCGCTCGCGAACCGCTGATCATGCTGACGGTCGACGAGATCGAGGAGAATACCGGCAAGCTGCTGTCGGCGCTCGGCGCCCGCCCGCATGTCGCCTTCCGCACCCGCTCGGTGGAGGCGGTGCGCAGCCTGGTTGCAACGGGCGCCGGCGTGGCGCTGCTTCCCGATCTCGTCTACCGCCCGTGGTCGCTGGAAGGCGACCGCATCGAGAGCCGCGACGTCTCCGGTTCGCTGCCGGTGGTCCAGGTCGGCATGGTCTGGCGCAAGGGCTCCAGCCTGCCGCAGGCGGCGCGCGACTTCGTTGGTATCGCCGAAAGCCTGCGATCCGGCCGCGTCCGTTGATATCGGAATTTCCGATATCGCCTTTCTGATAAATGAATTTGCGAAAGCGCCCATTTGGGATCACCTTCTTGAGCGGGAACAAACCGCCACGGAAAGTGGCACCAGACCGGGAGCCGGACGATGACGAATCTCTTGAAATCCTGCACGGCAGCGATCGCCTGCCTGAGCTTCGCGACGCAGGTGACCGCCGCCGAACCGCTGAAGGCGCTCGGCAAAGGCGAGGGTGCGGTCAGCATCGTCGCCTGGGCCGGCTACATCGAACGCGGCGAAACCGACAAGAACTACGACTGGGTCACCGGTTTCGAAAAGGAGACCGGCTGCAAGGTTTCCGTCAAGACCGCCGCCACCTCGGATGAAATGGTCTCGCTGATGAACGAGGGCGGCTTCGACCTCGTCACTGCATCGGGCGACGCGTCGCTGCGCCTCATCGCCGGCAAGCGTGTTCAGCCGATCAACACCGATCTGATCCCGAGCTTCAAGAATGTCGACCAGCGCCTGCAGAACGGCGCCTGGTATACGGTCGGCGGCGTACATTATGGCGTGCCCTACCTCTGGGGCCCGAATGTGCTGATGTACAATACCGATGCCTTCAAGGACAAGGCGCCGACCAGCTGGAACGTCGTCTTCGAAGAAGAGACGCTGCCCGACGGCAAATCGAACAAGGGCCGCGTCCAAGCCTATGACGGCGCGATCTATATTGCCGACGCGGCCATCTATTTGATGGCCCACAAGCCGGATCTCGGCATCAAGGACCCCTACGAGCTGACTGAAGATCAGTACAAGGCGGCCCTCGACCTGCTGCGCGGCCAGCGCAAGCTGGTCTCGCGCTACTGGCACGATGCGATGATCCAGATCGACGACTTCAAGAATGAAGGCGTCGTCGCCTCCGGCTCCTGGCCCTTCCAGGTGAACCTGCTGCAGGCCGACAAGCAGAAGATCGCCTCCACCTTCCCGGAGGAAGGCGTCACCGGCTGGGCCGACACCACCATGCTGCACGCCGACAGCGAACACCCGAACTGCGCCTATATGTGGATGGAACATTCGCTGCAGGCCAAGGTCCAGGGCGACGCCGCCGCCTGGTTCGGCGCCGTCCCCTCCGTCCCCGCAGCCTGCAAGGGCAACGAACTGATGGGTGAGGCCGGCTGCGCCACCAACGGCTTCGATCACTTCGACAAGATCAAGTTCTGGAAGACCCCGGTCGCCAAATGCACGACGCAGAGCGAATGCGTGCCGTACCATCGCTGGGTGTCGGATTATATCGGCGTGATTGGCGGGCGGTAATAGCCAGACCGGCTTATGTCGTCAAAGACCCCTCCCCAACCCCTCCCCACAAGGGGGAGGGGCTATAGGGGGCATCGCCTCACTCCTCTCTGAACGCCGAATTCTTCGCGAGGGTGCGGCAGGTTAAGCCCCTCCCCCTTGTGGGGAGGGGTTTGGGGCGGGGTCTTTTTTAGGCCCGGACCAAAGCCCTCTCTGAACATGCAAGACCCGGAGTTCCCAATGACCTCAGCCGTCCGTTTCCAGCAGGTATCGCGCTATTTCGGTCAGGTTCGCGCCGTCGACGGCGTCGATCTCGAGATCGCGGCCGGCGAATTCTTCGCCATGCTCGGCCCCTCCGGCTCCGGCAAGACGACGTGCCTGAGATTGATCGCTGGCTTCGAGCAGCCGAGCGCCGGCCATATCCAGATCTTCGGCGAGACGGCCGAGGGCGTTCCGCCCTATCGTCGCAACGTCAACACCGTGTTCCAGGACTACGCGCTCTTCCCGCATCTGAACATCCTCGACAATGTCGCCTACGGGCTGATGGTCAAGGGCGTCGGCAAGGCGGAACGGCTGAAGGCGGCGAACGATGCGCTGGAGCTCGTCAAGCTGCCGGGCTACGGCGCCCGCCGCCCCGGTCAACTGTCCGGCGGCCAGCGGCAACGCGTGGCGCTTGCCCGCGCGCTCGTCAACAAGCCGAAAGTGCTGCTGCTCGACGAGCCGCTCGGCGCGCTGGACCTCAAGTTGCGCGAGCAGATGCAGGAAGAATTGAAGAGCCTGCAACGCGCGCTCGGCATCACCTTCGTCTTCGTCACGCACGATCAGGGCGAGGCGCTGTCCATGGCCGATCGCGTCGCCGTCTTCAACAATGGCAACATCGTCCAGGAAGGCACGCCGCAGGATATCTACCGCCGCCCGAGGACCCGCTTCGTCGCCGATTTCGTCGGCTCCTCGAATGTGATCGCGCCGGATCTGATGGCCGCGCTCGGCGGCGAGAAACGCTGGGCGAGCCTGCGGCCCGAGGCCATCCGCCTGGCAGGCGACGGCATCGAGGCGACAATCGAACATGCAAGCTTCCTCGGCGCCGCCACCCGTCTCGGCGTCGATGTCAGGGGCAGCCGGCTGCATATCATGCTGCCGGCCGGCGCGCCTGTGCCCGACATCGGCACCGGCATCCGGCTTGCCTGGCAGCCTGCCGATATCCACTACATGGACGATGCGGCATGACGGCGCTCACCCTCTCCGACGCCAAGACATCGATCCTGCCGGGACGCAGCGGGCTCTTCGGCCGCATGTCGGACGTCTTCTGGCGGCACCCGAAACTCCTGCTCTTCCTGATGCTGACGCCGCCGCTGCTCTGGCTCGGCATCATCTATATCGGCTCGCTGATCGCCTTGCTCCTGCAGAGCTTCTTCTCGATCGACGATTTTTCCGGCCTGGTGAATTACGAATTCACCCTTGCGACCTATGCCCAGCTGCTGAGCCCGACGAATTTCGACATCATCATCCGCACCGTCGTCATGGCGGCGCTGGTTACCGTTGCCGCCGCGCTGATTGCCTTTCCGATCGCCTATTACGCGGCGCGCTATGCGCAAGGCAAATGGAAGGCGCTCTTCTATCTCGGCGTCATGCTGCCGCTCTGGTCGAGCTATCTCGTCAAGATCTACGCCTGGAAGCTGATCCTCGCCAAGGAAGGCATCCTCACCTGGCTCTTCGAGAAGCTCCATCTCACCTGGCTGCTCGACGGCATCCTCAATCTGCCCGTGGTCGGCGGCAATTCGCTCTCGGTGAGCTACCTCGGCACCTTCATCGTCTTCGTCTATATCTGGCTCCCCTACATGATCCTGCCGACGCAGGCGGCCCTCGAACGTGTGCCCGGCAATCTGATCGAGGCCTCGGCCGATCTCGGCGCCACGCCGCCCCAGACCTTCCGCACCGTGCTTCTGCCTCTGGCGCTGCCCGGCATCGTCGCCGGGTCGATCTTCACCTTCTCGCTGACATTGGGCGATTACATCATCCCGCAGATCATCGGCTCGTCCAGGCTCTTCATCGGCCAGGCCGTCTACGCCCAACAGGGAACGGCCGGCAACGTGCCGCTCGCCGCCGCCTTCTCCGTCGTGCCGATCGTCATCATGGCGCTTTATCTGTCGCTCGCCAAAAAGCTGGGGGCCTTCGATGCGCTCTGACCTCAAGACATCGCCGCTGCCCTTGAAGATCGCCGCCGCCGGCGGGCTGCTCTTCCTGCATCTGCCGATCCTGCTGATCTTCGTTTATGCCTTCACGACGGAGGAAAAGAGCTATCAATGGCCGCCGCCCGGCCTGACGCTGCAATGGTTCGCCGTCGCCTGGAACCGGCCGGACGTGTGGTCGGCGCTTGGCCTCTCCGTCCAGGTCGCCGTCATCGCCACCGCGATCGCGCTCGTCCTCGGCACGCTCTGCGCAGCAGCCGTCAGCCAGACGAAGTTCTTCGGCCGTGAGGCGATCTCGCTGCTGGTCATCCTGCCGATCGCCCTTCCCGGCATCATCACGGGCATTGCGCTGCGCTCCGCCTTCAGCCTGTTCGACATCCCGTTTTCGGTCTGGACCATCGTGCTCGGCCACGCCACCTTCTGCGTGGTCGTCGTCTACAACAATGCGGTCGCCCGCTTCCGCCGCACCTCGGGCTCGCTGATCGAGGCCTCGATGGATCTAGGCGCCGACGGCTTCCAGACCTTCCGCCACGTGATCCTGCCGAATATCGGCACCGCCCTTCTGGCAGGCGGCATGCTGGCTTTCGCGCTGTCTTTCGACGAGGTCATCGTCACCACCTTCACCGGCGGCCAGCAATCGACCCTGCCGATCTGGATGCTCGAAGAACTCATCCGCCCGCGCCAGCGCCCGGTCACCAATGTGGTCGCCATGGTCGTGGTGCTCGTCACCTTCCTGCCGATCCTGGCAGCCTATTACCTCACCCGCGACGGCGACCAGATCGCCGGCGCCGGCAAATAACAGGGAGAACGTCATGGATACTCAGATGCTGATCGGTTCGCGCTTCGAAAAAGGCACGGAGACGGAAGAGCACATCCTGAACCCGAAGACAGGCGCGACGGTGATCGACCTTGCCGAGGCCTCGCTATCGCAGATCGACGCCGCCGTCGATGCCGCCGAGAAAGCCTTCACAGGCTGGTCGCAAACGACACCGGGCGAGCGCTCCGGTTATCTCCTGAAGATCGCGGACGCCATCGAGAAGGATGCGGCCGGATTCGCTGCGCTGGAGGCGTTGAATTGCGGCAAGCCGATCAAATCAGTGCTCAACGATGAAATCCCGGCGATCGTCGATTGTTATCGTTTCTTCGCCGGCGCCGTGCGCAACCTGCATGCACCGGCCGCGGGCGAATATCTGCCCGGCCACACCTCGATGATCCGCCGCGATCCGATCGGCGTCGTCGGCTCGATCGCGCCGTGGAACTATCCGCTGATGATGATGGCCTGGAAACTGGCGCCGGCGATCGCCGGCGGCAATACCGTCGTCTTCAAGCCTTCGGAGCAGACACCGCTGACGGCACTGAAGATGGCGAGGCTGCTCTCCAAAATCCTGCCCGAAGGCGTCGTCAACGTCATCCTCGGCCGCGGCGAAAGCGTCGGCAACGCGCTGATCAATCACGCAAAGATCGGCATGGTCTCGATAACAGGCGATATCGCCACCGGCAAAAAGGTGCTGCAGGCCGCCGCCAAGACGGTCAAGCGCACCCATCTGGAACTCGGCGGCAAGGCCCCGGTTATCGTCTTCGACGATGCCGATATCGACGCCGTCGTCTCAGGCATCCGCACCTTCGGCTATTACAATGCCGGACAGGACTGCACGGCCGCCTGCCGCATCTATGCTGACGCCAGGGTCTACGACAATTTCGTCGCCGATCTCTCCTCGGCCGTCGCAAGCATCCGCTTCAACCACGCCGACGATACCGAAAACGAAATCGGCCCGCTGATCTCCCGGCGCCAGCGCGATCGCGTCGAAAGCTTCGTTGCCCGCGCCTCCGAACACAAGCACATGGAGATTACCACCGGCGGCAAGGTCTCCGGCGACAAGGGCTTCTTCTTCACCCCGACCGTCATTGCAGGCGCCGTGCAGGACGACGAAATCGTCCGCCGCGAGGTCTTCGGCCCGGTCGTCTCGGTCACCCGCTTTTCCGATACCGACGATGCAGTCGCCTGGGCAAACGACAGCGATTACGGCTTGGCCTCCTCGGTCTGGACCAAGGATATCGGCCGCGGCATGAAGACCGCCGCCCGTCTGCAATATGGCTGCACCTGGATCAACACGCATTTCATGCTGGTCAACGAGATGCCGCATGGCGGCCTCAAACAGTCTGGATACGGCAAGGACCTGTCGACCTATGCGCTGGAGGATTACACCGCCGTTCGCCACGTGATGATCAATCACGGCTGAACGGCGAACAGCCTGATCTGCTCAGCCAGTCTGGCGCAAGGCGCGAGCAACTGCTTGCCGCCGCGCCAGACCATATCGGAGCGCAGCCTAGACGATGGTTGCCGGTGATTGATCATCGATCGGCAAATCCCAGCCGGTTTACGCTTTGAAGTGAGCCGCGTTTCACCCCGAGGCGATGCGGTCTGGAGCCAACGATCTGGAACAATTTCCCGGCTGCGGCGTCTTCTCAGGCAAAAGCAAAGGATGACGCCATGCTGAAATGGGCTCTGATATTTTTCGTGATTTCGATCATCGCCGGCTTCTTCGGGTTTTCCGGTGTTTCCGCAGCCACGGCGACCATCGCCCGCGTGCTCTTCGGCATCGCCTTGGTGATCTTCCTGATCTTCCTCGTCCTCGCGCTGATGGCCGGACAGGCGGTGCTGTAAGCGGGCGCGGACGACCTGAAGCCACCTCTCGCTCTCTATCCGGCCTTTCGATGGCAGCGGGGCAGGATCGCGCCTGCTATAACATCGCCCTTAGCCAGCGGGGCATATGGTCCGTCCGCTTTTTCAGCAGATGGCCGATCGATATCGATCCAGTGCCCGCAGCCACCAGGACGAACATGCCGCCGGCAATCGCCAGATCCTTCTCGAAATGCAGGAGCTCGTTCTGGCTGGCAAAGTTGGTGTGGAAGAGGAAGGCGGTTGCCAGGCAAAAGAGCGCCAGCGCCAAGGCGCCGAGCCGGCTTAGGAACCCGGTCGCAACGCAAAGGCCGGCGCCGATCTGAAGGACGATGGTGGCAAAGGCGATCGGCGCCGAAAGACCCAGTTTTTCGAAGGTGTCTATGGTCGCGGCGAGATCGGCCGCAAGCGACAACCCCTCGTGCAGGAAGATCAGCGACAGCAGAAGCCTGCCCAGGAGAAGAATGAGATCGGACGGCCGCAGCCGGCTCGAGGCGCTTTCCATCTTACCCTCCGGTCGAAGAGCGGCGATCGGCAGCCGTTCTTGCTTCAGCTTTCCCCGTGGAAGCCGCATTATAGCAGGCTAGCGCCGACATTGATCGCCAGCGCCAGGATCGTCGTATTGAACAGGAAAGACAGCACGGCATGCAACAGCGTCAGCTTACGCATGCCGGTCGACCCGACTGCGACATCCGCCGTCTGCGCCGCAACACCGATGGTGAAGGAGAAATAGAGGAAGTCCCAATAGCTGGGCTCTTCGATCCCGTCGGGAAACTTCAAGCCACCCTCTTCGTCGGCCCCGCCATAGAAATAATGGGCATAGTGAATGGTGAAGAGCGTGTGCAGAAAAACCCAGGAGATCAGGATCGTCAGCACGGCGCCGCCTGCCCGCGTGAGCGCGACGTCGGGTGTAGCCTCCTTGATCGAATGAAGCTCGAGGCCGATGCCGGCGATGCTGGCAACGGCCGCGCCGATCGAAAGGACCAAAAGGACCGTATCGGAAAAATCGAGATCTGCGGCGCGTTCGCGGATGCTTTCCACCGACGCCCGCAGCATCTTGCGCCAGCTGAGCACGATGAACACACCGGCGCTGACATTCCATCCGAACAGGATATTGCGGGCGCTGACCTCGCGCGATGTCACCAGCAGAAACACCGCCAGCCCGGCCAGGAAAGCGATGATGAAGCTTGCATGTCTTCGGAAAAACGTCGCCAAAGAACTTGCCCGCTTCTCTTGCACGATCGTCGCCTCCGGCCGCATAGGCCGTTGATATCAGCACGAAAAAGGCGCGGGGGCCAGCCGGCCTCCGCGCCTCCAATTGTTTGCGCAGCTCGATCAGGCGGCAGCGAGCTGCAGTTCCTTCTGCACCATGCTGCGTAGCGTCGTCAGGTCCTTGGCGAAGGCACGGATGCCTTCGGCGAGCTTTTCCGTCGCCATCGCGTCTTCGTTCATCATCCAGCGGAAGGTCTTCTCGTCGACCGAGACCTTGGCGTCGGGCTTGCGGCTCTCCGGCGAGAGCCTGCGCTCCAGCTTGCCTTCATCCTTGGAAAGTTCGTCGAGCAGGGCCGGGCTGATGGTCAGACGGTCGCAGCCGGCAAGGGCTTCGATTTCGCCGGCATTGCGGAAGGAGGCGCCCATGACGATCGTCTTGATGTCGTTCGCCTTGTAATAGTTGTAGATATCACGCACGGAGATGACGCCCGGATCTTCCTCGGCGGTGTAATCCTTGCCGGTCGATTTCTTGTACCAGTCGAGAATGCGGCCGACGAAGGGCGAGATCAGGAACACTTTGGCATCGGCGCAGGCGATCGCCTGGGCCTTGCTGAAGAGAAGCGTCAGGTTGCAGTCGATGCCCTCCTTCTGCAGCACTTCAGCGGCGCGGATGCCCTCCCAGGTGGACGCGAGCTTGATAAGAATGCGATCCCGTTCGATGCCGCGATCCTTATAGGCGGCGATGATCGAGCGCGCCTTGGCAAGGGAAGCCTCGGTGTCGAAGGAAAGGTCGGCATCGACCTCGGTCGAGACCCGGCCGGGAACGAGATTCACCAGCGCAGCGCCGACCGAGATCGCAAGGCGATCGGCGACGGCGGAGGAGACGGCTTCAGGGTTGCCGCCCTGCGTCTTGCCCCAGGCGACGGCTTCCTTGATGGCGTCGGCGAACATCGGTGTGCCGAGCGCTTTCAGCACAATGCTCGGATTCGTCGTGCAATCGACCGGCTTCAGGCGCGCGACCGCCTCGATGTCGCCGGTATCGGCGACGACGGTGGTGATCTCGCGGAGTTGGTCAAGCTTGGATGTCATGGTCAATAATCCTTGTTGAACTTGGGCTGCGACCGGCGCGAGTTCCGCCCGGCAAAGGTGATCTACCGACAGGCTGTCGGCATGCTGCAGGCGAAAATGCGCACATCCGTCACGGATGATTCATAAACGTGAAGGACAGTGGCCATGTTCCCGCGGCCAAACCGCACGCCGAACGCAAGCGATGTCGCCTGCGGCTGGAAGGCCGGTCGTGACTTTCGGCATGCCCGCACTATGTCCTCCTCGGACGGACAGAACGACTTCGTGTCGCCGGGACTATCGCCATTCGCCCGAGGAAAAGTCAAGGACATTTGTGCATTTCAATTGACATAAGTGTCACACCCGTCATTATCCCGGCAACAAACGCGCCGCGACAGCCGTTCATTCCTGATGGGATTTAGGGCCAGGAAGTCGGCTGGAGGACATGTGGTCAAGCTCAAACGCGGCACGCATACGGCCTATTCGGAGGCATCCTCGCTGCGGCTGCGGGCCGCGTGGCTCTATTACAACGAGGGCCTGACCCAGAAGGATGTCGCCGAACAGCTCGGTATCAGCCGCACCACCGTCATCCGCCTGCTCGACGAGGCGATGAAGCGCAGCGAAGTCCAGATCTGGATCAACGATTCGATCGGCGATTGCGTCGAGCTTTCGGTGAAGCTGGAGCGCGCCTACGGCCTCGACGAGGCGATCGTCGTGCCGGCGCCGGTCCATGGCGACGTCGCCTCGCTGGCAAAGAATGTCGGCCTGGCGCTTGGCCAGTTCCTTTCCGAGGCCATCCCGGACGACTATACGATCGGCGTCGGCTGGGGCCGCACGATGACCGCCTCGCTGTCGAGCTTCCGGCCACCGCGCCGCGCCAATTGCAAGGTCGTGTCGCTGCTCGGCGGCATCGTCGCCGTCCACCAGACGAACCCGATCGATTACACGTGGCGGCTGGCCAATCAGCTCGGCGCCGAATGCTATATGTTCCTGGCGCCGCTTCTGGTCGATTCCGTCGAAACCAAACGCAATCTCATCGAGAAGTGCGGCCTGGACACCATCTACCGTCTCGCCGAGAATCTTGACCTGGCGATCGTCAGCTGCGGCGATATCGGCCCGCATTCGACCTCGCTGTCGGAAGGCTGGATATCGAAAGCCGAACTGCAGGAACTGATCGACGCCGGCTGCGTCTGCGACACCATGTTCAACTTCCTCGACAGAGATGGCAATTCGGTCGACCACTCGATCAATCGTCGGGTGATGTCCGTCGATCTCGACACGCTGAAGGAAGCCAAGCACATCGTGCTCTCCTCCGGCGGCGCCCATCGTGCCGTCGCCATCCGCGCCACGATCAAGCGCATCGGCTGCAACACGCTGATCACCGACGAAAGCGCGGCGCGAGAGCTATTACGACTGGCGGAATGAGTTCATGCTTTCACTCGATAGTCGGCGTTGGGGTGACTTGCGGCACTGCTATGGTCCTGCGACAAATACGCCTGAGCTGCTGAAAACGCTCGAAGAATCGCCTGGGCCAATGCCCGCCCCTGACGCAGAACCCTGGTTCAGCCTGTGGTCGAGCCTTTGTCATCAGGGTGATGTCTACACGGCTTCATATGCGGCCGTTCCTCATATCGTCAGGGTCGCCCTCACCACGGCGACGCCAATCGACTTCTCATTCTATCAGTTGCCGGCGAGTATCGAAGTTTCTCGAAGAATGGGGCGAGGACCGGATATACCTGGTGATCTGGAGCAAGCCTACCGGCACGCGATCGCATCCTTAACCGACTGTGTAAGCGTTCATCGCCATGAAGCATGGGATCGGCCGACCTTGCTGTCGGCAAGCGCGGCCCAGGCAGTTGCCAAGGGGCATATCGATATCGCGGAGGCGCTATCCAATCTGGATGACGACATCATCGCCCGGATCATCAATTCCGATTTTGACTAGCTCCGGCATCTATCAGGCGTGCGCCGATTCCCAGCCGAGCATGGCCCGCTTGCGGGTCAGGCCCCAATGATATCCGGTCAATGCTCCGTTCTTGCCAAGCGCGCGATGGCAGGGCACGACGAAGGAAATCGGATTGGCCCCGACAGCAGCCCCGACAGCGCGCATGGCGGTCGGCCGGCCGATATCTCTGGCGATATCGCTATAGGTCACCGCCTTGCCGAACGGGATCTTCAGCAGGCTCTGCCAGACGCTGACCTGGAAATCCGTTCCGATCAGGACGACCCGCAGCGGCTGGTCCGACGTCCAGCGGCCCGGCTGGAAGATGCGCTCGGCATAGGGAGCCGTCGCCTGCCGGTCCTCGATGTATTCCGCATTCGGCCAACGGCAGGTCATGTCTTCCAGGCAGGCCTTTTCGTCGCCGCTGTCGCTGAAGGCAAGGCCGGCGAGGCCGCGATCCGTGACCATGACGAGAGCCGCACCGAAGGGGCAATTATGGAAGCCGTAGCGGATCGTCAGGCCGCCGCCCTTCGCCTTCCATTCGCCCGGAGACATCGCCTCATGGGTGACAAAGAGATCGTGCAGGCGGCTCGGGCCGGAAAGCCCGACCTCGATGGAGGTTTCGAGCAAGGGCATCTCTTCCTTGCGCAGCAGCCGCTTGGCGTGATCGAGCGTGACGGCTTGCAGAAAGGCCTTGGGAGAGAGGCCGGCCCAGCGGGTGAAGGTCTTCTGAAGCTGCGTTGGGGACTGGTTCAGCCGCGCCGCGATCGCTTCCAGCGACGGCTGGTCGCGATATTCTTCGCTGATGAGTTCGATGACCCGACGGACGGTATCGTAGTCGGGGCCGCCGGGGGTGATATCTGTGTCGAGCTTCGCGATCATATTCATCGTTTTTCTCCTTTAGACAGGAGATAATCAAGGGCGGACGGCCAAACCACCCGATTCTTGCGCCTCCGGCAGATCGGTTCAGAGACGCTGCTTGACCGTGGCGAGCGCCCCTTTGAAAGCCTTGGCAAAACTCTCGCGGTCATCAGGGTTCAGGAAGGAGCCGACATCCGTGCGCCGGCCCTCGCCGAAAATCTGCATGGAGAGGATGCCGATTTCCTGATGCCGGCGGACGAGGAACCGCGCCCAGAACGGGTTGAAATGATGCTCCACCATCCGCCCCGACGGCGCAAACTTGCGCACCGAAACATCCGTGCGCGACACCATGACTTCCTCGCGCGCCCTTCCGGAGCGGTAACTCAGCCAGAAAGCACCGTAAAGCAGGACGAAATCCAGCCCGAAGAAGAAGCCGATCGGCCAGGCGCCGGTCACGGTGAAGAACATGCCGTAGAGAAAACAGACGGCGCCCGACAAAATGAGCAGCACCTTGAAGCCCTTGCGCCCGAGCGATCGGTGGGGAAAGAGTTCGGCTGCGAAAACAGGCTTTTCGTTGAAGCTGTCGGCGTTGCTTTCCATCATGGCCGTTGAGTATAGATTCTCCATGGCGAATCCGAAACTCAAATCCGTTGGCAAACCGTCCCAAAACTCGAATGTCATCACCCGCCGCAAACCGGCAGCGGCGGTGAAAACCGCCTATTCCGCGGCTGAGCGCGAGGAGATCTTCCGCCGTTTCTCGGTGCAGCGGCCGGAACCGAGGGGCGAACTCGAGCATACCAACCCCTTCACCCTCGTCGTCGCCGTGGCGCTTTCCGCCCAGGCGACCGACGCCGGGGTCAACAAGGCGACGCGGGCGCTCTTCAAGATCGCCGACACGCCGCAGAAAATGCTCGATCTCGGCGAGGAGAAGGTCCGCGATTACATCAAGACGATCGGCCTCTATCGCAACAAGGCAAAGAACGTCATCGCGCTTTCCCAGATGCTGGTCGACGAATTTGCAGGCAAGGTACCGGAAACGCGCGAGGAGCTGGTCCGCCTGCCCGGCGTCGGGCGCAAGACCGCCAATGTCGTGCTCTCCATGGCCTTCGGCCAGGCGACGATGGCGGTCGACACCCACATTTTCCGCATCGCCAACCGCATCCGGCTGGCCCCCGGCAAGACGCCCGACGAGGTCGAGGCGCGGCTGATGAAGGTGGTGCCAAAACAGTATCTCTATCACGCCCATCACTGGCTGATCCTGCACGGCCGCTACACTTGCAAGGCGCGCCGCCCCGAATGCGAGCGCTGCGTCATCGCCGACATCTGCAAGTCGCCGGAAAAGAGTTCGGATATTCCGGCGCCGCTCGTCGAGCTACCGCCGCAGCTGATCGGCGAGACCGTCGAGTAAGGCCGCAATCGCCCGCTCATAATCTCGCCGTTCCCCACCCGCTTCAATCGCAATCGCGGCACGATCAAAAGACGCCGACAGCAGCGATGTCAGCGGGTCAAGCAGGGCGCCTGCCTCCGGCAAAAGCGCCGCAAGTCCTTCCCGTAAACTCGCCTCCGCATTCTCCGCATCCAGTGCCGCGACCGCCGGCGATCCGAGAACGGCAGGTGCTTCCATCAGCAGCAGCCGTGTCCGCCCCGGCTGCGCCATCGCGGCGAAATAGGCTGAAGCGCCGGCGATCAGTGCAGCCCGCGCCCCTTGTTCCGGCGCCGAAGCCGCCTCGATTGCCTTGGCCACCGCTTGCGCCTCGCTCGTGATCACCGCCTGGAACAGTGCCTTCTTGTCCTCGAAATGATGGTAGAGCGCCCCGCGCGTCACGCCTGCCGCCGCGACGATCTCCGGCGTCGCCGTTTCGGCATAACCTTTCTCGACGAAGATACGCCGCCCGGCGTGGATCAGCGCCTGCCTTGTCTGTTCGGTTCTCTCGCGATTGCTGCGACTCATACCGTCTATATACATACAAACTGCATGTATGTTAATACACAAAAACATACAGATTGTATGTAAAAGGGAAGGACGCAAGAGATGAAATCGACCAGCTATTATCCTGTCATCATGACGGGCGACGTTGCGGGCACCGCCGCCTTCTACTGCGCCCACTTCGGCTTCAAGGCGCTTTTTGAAAGCGACTGGTACGTTCACCTGCAATCGGCCGAGGCGGAGCATGTCGCGCTCGCCATCCTCGACGGCAGCCACGAGACCATCCCTACCGCTGCGCGCGGTGAGGTTCGCGGCTTGCTGCTCAATTTCGAGGTCGAGGATGTCGATCGTATCTACGAGGCCTGCCGGAGCGCCGGCCTGCCGATTTTGAGAGAGATCCGCGATGAGGATTTCGGTCAGCGGCATTTCATCACCGCTGATCCGAACGGCGTGCTGATCGACATCATCAAGCCGATCCCGCCCAGCGCGGAATTCGCCGCGATGTACGACGCCTCCGCCCTGCCCGGCTGAGCCTCAGGCGCGCGAACCCTCGCGAGCCGAAATCAGCTTGTGCAGATGCACCATCATGCCGGCGGCAAAGAGCGGCGTCAGCAGATTGATGAAGGGGATCATCAGAAACAGCGCAATCACCAGCCCGCCGAGAAAGACGGTGGGCGCATGCTTGGCGCGAAAAAGCCGCGCCTCCTGCGGCGGGCGGAAGCGCATGGCGGCGAATTCGAAAAATTCCCGCCCAAGCAGGTAGCCGTTCACCAGAAAGAAGGCGACCAGATTGACGCCGGGAATGAACAGCAGCAGCAAGGCGACGATATTGCCGAGGATCACCACGCCAAGGAACTTGATCGAGCTTGCCATCGCCGGTCCGAGCGGCATGGCGGTGCCCGGTGCGTCGCCGGGATAATCGCGTTTTTCGATGACATCGGCGACATCGTCGAGAAACAGGCCGGCGATCAGCGCCGTGACCGGTGACAGCAGCAGCGCCAGCATGAGCGCAAGGCCGATGCCCGCGAGGATCGCGAAGACCAGGGTGAACCACCCTGCCCATTCCGGCAGATCGGGAAAGAAGCCCGTCAGCCAGGGAAAGAGAAAGGCCATGAAGGCTCCGCGCAATGCGAACCACAGGCCGACCAGCACCAGAATCGTCAAGCCGAGCACTTTCCAGAAGACCGAACGCGTTTCCGGCGCGAAAAGGTTGGCGAGCGATAGTCGAGCGGCGTCAAGGATCATTTCTTCAGCGTCTCCGGTTGCGCAGAAGATGTAGGAAAGGCGAATGCGACCGACAAGAGAGAATAAAATTGCAGGCTGTAATAGAAACTTGTCGCAATATAAGTGCTAATATAATATTATGGCCAATAGAAATAAGCATGGGCCTGAGAAGCAGCTTCCGACAATAGTTGCAAAGACAAGGGATCGCGATAGCGCTCCACGGAACGCCTCTGAGGGAAGACGGGGGGAGGCTGACGTGGAAGATTTTGTGCACAAACTCAGGCAATACGTTAAAAGCGGCACACCGGCCGAGCGTCGTATCGCGAAATATTTCTCCGAACACCTGAATGACCTGCCGTTTGAGACGGCGGCGTCGGTCGCCGACCGGCTGGATCTGTCGCCGATGACCGTCGGGCGCTTCCTGCGCGCGCTCGGTTACCAGGGGCTGGACAGCGTCAAGGTGGAGATCCGCGAGACCGTGACGACATCGCCGGCACAGTTGCAGAGCGCCATGAGTGAGCTGCATGCGGATGCCGCGGAAGGCAAACCGCTCGCCGTGCTGGTCGCCGAACAGATCCAGGCGCTCCATCATATCTATCATCTGACGGCGCAGCCGCACTGGTCCGAAGCCGTCAGCCTGATCAGAACCGCCCGGGAAGTGTCGATCGCCACCCACGCGCGGCTTGCAAGCCTCGCCAATCATTTCTGCCAGCGGCTGACACAGGCCCGCGACGGCGTGCGCACGCTCGACGGCGCCGACAACCGTTTTGCCGACCTCTTTGCCCGGCTGGCGGTCGACGACGCGCTGCTCGTCATCATCGACTGTCGCCGCTTCGCCAAGGCGCGCCTGCTTGCCAGAACCGCGCGGCGCTACGGCTACAAGGTCGTCCTCATTTCACCGCAGCAGGCGGATTGGATGGCGGATCAGTCGAACGTCATGCTGCCCCTGCCGCCCGCCCGCGCCCCCGATCTCGACAATCTTCCACCGCTGATCGCGCTGCTCGATTGCCTGTCGGAATCGGTCATCCTCGAAGTCGGGGAAGAGGCCGCGCTTCGCCGCCGCCGCATGCTGGAATTCGCAACCGTGCTCGGCGAGACGGCCAACCACTGAAACAGCTTCAAACACGCGCTTTCGGCGGCTACTGCATCGCTTCCAGCTCGGCGCGGTGCCGATACATCGCCAGAAGGCGGCGATAATCGCGGTCGTAGAAGGCTTGCTTCGCCCTGTCGGGCAGCCGTTCCTCGCCGCCCGGATACATCGCCTCGCCGGCCGCCGCCAAATCCTTGTGCAGGCCGCAGGCAACCGATGCCGCGATCGCCGTGCCGAGCAGCACCGCCTCGTTCATCTTCGGCACCACGACCCTGCAGCCGGTGGCATCGCTATAGAGTTCCATCAGCACCGGGTTTTTCACATGCCCGCCGGCGACATGCAGCGTATCCGGCACGTAGCCATATTCCTTCATTTTCTCCAGGATATGGCGAATGCCCAGCGCAATAGCCACTGCAGACCGCCAATAGAGCGCACAGAGCCCGTCGAAGGAGGTATCGAGCGTCAGCCCGCTGACGACACCGACCGCATGCGGATCGGCGCGAGGCGAACGGTTGCCGTGAAAATCCGGCAGCACGAAGATGCGCTCCCCGAAAGCATCACCTTCCTCGGCCCGCAATTCGGCAATGCGCGCGACGATCCTCTGATGCAGCGCCGCCGTCGGCTCGCCGCCGGCCGCATGCATGCGCACCATATGGTCGAGCAGCGCCCCGGTCGCCGATTGCCCGGCCTCCACCAGCCAGGACTGCGGGAAGACCACTTCATAATAGGGACCCCACATACCGTGGCTCGGTTTGCGGTCCTGCGAAAAGGCGACGATGCAGCTCGACGTGCCGGCGATCAGCGCCAGCTGATGCTCGCGTTTCACGGGATCGGCGGCATAACCGCCGAGTGCGCCGAGCGCGCCGGCATAGGCGTCGATCATCCCGGCCGACACGTGGCAATCGGTGGTCAGCCCCAGGGCTGCCGCCGCCTCCGGCCTCAGCCGGCCGACGCTACCGCCGACCGGCGTCGTCTCATCCGGCAGGCGCCCGCGCGCCTGAAGATCTTCGAGACCGATGCGCTGCAGGAAATCCTGCTGCCAGCCCTTTTCGAGATGGGCGAGATAATTCCATTTTGCCGTCAGCGTGCAGCGCGAGCGGGCGGGCGATCCGGTCGATTTCCATGTCATGAAATCGGCGAGATCGAAGAAGTAGCCGGCCTTTTCCCATGTGGCGGGCAGCTTCTTCTTCAGCCACATCAGCTTCGGCATTTCCATTTCCGGCGACATCACGTGGCCGGAATGCTCGAGCACCGCGTGCTCCGTCGCCGTACAGAAATCGGCTTCCTTCAGCGCCCGATGGTCGAGCCAGACGATGGTGTCGAAACGCTGCTCGCCGCCGGTGGAAACGCTGATCTGCCGGCCCTCGACGTCGCGCACCACGAGCGAACAGGTGGCGTCGAAACCAATCGCGCCGACCGAGGCGGCGGCAATGCCGGATTGCGCCATCGCGCGACGCACCGCCGTGCAGGCGGCCGACCAGATGTCTTCAGAATCGTGCTCGGCGTGGTTTTCGCGCGGCCGGTTCATTGCAATCGGATGTTCGGCCTTGGCCAGCAAACGGCCGGCGGCATTGAAGACACCGGCGCGCGCGCTGCCGGTGCCGACATCGACCGCAACCACATGATCACGCATCAAATCTTGGTCCCGTCCAGCTTATGGTTGCGGACAAGGTGTATCAAATCCGGCATGGCGTCAAACACGACTTCCGGCGAAAGCCGGTCGAGTTCGGCACGGTATCCGGCGAAATTCGCATGCGATCCGCCGGTGAAGGCAAAGACCGTCATACCCGCCGCCTTGGCGGCGGCAATGCCGGCCGGACTGTCCTCGACGACGACGCAGGAACCAGGTTCGACTTGCATCTGCCGCGCCGCATGCAGGAAGAGATCGGGCGCCGGCTTGCCGCGCTTGACCATCGTCGCGCTGAAGATGTCGGGCAGCTTGTCGAGAAGGCCGGTGACGGAAAGCGACAGCCGGATTCGCTCCATCTGGCTGGACGAGGCGACGCAGCACGGAATGCCGAGCCGGTCGATCGTCGCGGCGATGCCGTCGATCGGCTTCAATTCGGTGCGGAAGCGAGCGTAGAGATCGGTGCGGATGCGTTCGAGGAATTCCTCGCTGGCATGGATGTTGAATTCGGTTTCCAGCGTAGAGATGAGCGTCGACAGGCTGCGGCCGAGAAAACGCTCATAGGCCTGATCTTCGCTGATCGAGACGCCGAGATCGTTCATCGCGCCGACGAGGACGCTGATCGAGATCGGCTCGCTGTCGACGAGCACGCCGTCGCAATCGAAGATGACCAGCCGTGGTTCAGCATCAGCCATGAAAGACCCAACCTGAGTTCAATTCGCACGCACGTCCGCGCCGCTCGCAGACCGGACGGATGGCGGCGCGAGTGCCGCCACCCGGTCCTTACACCGCGAGCTTGCCGTCGAGATAGAGCTGCAGCGTCGCCCGCGTGCCCTTTTCCCACAGGGTTTTGAGCGCATGGGCGAAACGCTTGCGGAAGAGTTCGGATTTTGCCACCTCGCCGAAAATATCGTCGAAGGCGAGGAAGGCGGACGGATCGTCCTTGGCCTTCAGCGCCGCCGCATGCAGGCGCTCGGCGCTGGCATCGTTGAAGACGATATCCTTGCCGCTATCGGTCTTGCCGGCGAAATAGCGGCACCAGAGCGCCGAGACCAGCGCCAGACCGACGACGTCCCTGCCCTGACTGAGATTGTCGAGCGTCGACGGCAGGATGAATTTCGGCTGGCGGTTCGAGCCGTCCTGCGCCAGGCGCGGAATGGTGTCGGCAATCTTCGGATTGAGCAGGCGATGTTCGATCAGCGCAAAATAATCCGTCAGCGACGTGTTCGGCACCGGCGGCACGATCGGAATGATCTCGTCTTTCTCAAGCTTGGCGAGAAAGGCGCGAATCAACGGATCTTCCATGGAGTCATGCACGAAATGAATGTCCATCAGCGCCGCCGGATAGGCGATCGCCGCATGTCCGCCGTTGAGGATGCGGATCTTCATGTGCTCATAAGGCGTAACATCGGGCACGAAGGTGACGCCGACCTTTTCCAGCGCCGGCCGGCCGGCGGTGAACTTGTCTTCGAGCACCCACTGCTTGAATTCCTCGCAATAGACCGGCCAATTGTCCTCGATGTCGAAATTATCCCTGAGGAAATCGATCTCCCGCTGGCCGGTCGCCGGCGTGATGCGGTCGACCATCGCATTCGGGAAGGCGACGTTTTCCCGGATCCAGTCGGCAAAGGCGGGATCTGAAAGTGCCGCCGTGCCGACCACGGCATTGGCGGTGACGATGCCGTTATGGGGAATGTTGTCGCAGGACATGACGGTGAACGGACCGATGCCCTTTTCCTTGCGCGCCTTCAGGCCGGCGACGATCAGCCCGAACACCGTCTTCGGCGCGCCGGGACTGTTTCCGTCGGCGGCGATATCAGGATGGGCCGGATTGAATGTGCCCGATGCATCGATGAAGTAACCACCCTCGGTGATCGTCAGCGAAACGATGCGGATCTCGGGATCGGCAAGCCTGGCGATGATCGCGGCGGGGGCGCCGACCGGCAGGATGTCGATCATCGGCGCGGTGACGCGCGCCGCCGTCTTGTTATTGTCCTGCTCGACGACGGTTGTCAGGAAATCCTGGGCCGCAAGCTTCTCACGCATGGCGGCATCGGACGGCAGCACGCCGGCGCCGACGATCGCCCAGTCGTGATCCGTGCCCGCGTTGAAGAGATCGTCGAGATAGATCGCCTGGTGGGCGCGGTGGAAGTTGCCGACCCCGAAGTGCACGATGCCGGCTTTCAGCGACGCCCTGTCATATCGGGGGATGGCGGCAGTGCGCGCCGCGTCCGGAAGCGTTGCCAGCGATAGTTTGCACGTCATGTTCCAGTCCTCTTGAAGGTCTTGCCGAAACGGCCGGGCGCCATCGCCCGGCTCGCATGCCTGCCCCCAGCCGGCCGCCTGCCTCAGATGGCAAGGCCGCCCTCGTTGAATTTGTGAATGCGCGAACGGTCCGGCGTCAGGTAGACCGTATCGCCCGCCTTGGCGGCAAAATCGCCGCTGCCGCGCGCCGTCACCATGCCGATGTCATCGGCATCGATATGCAGGAAGGTGTCGGAGCCGAGATGCTCGGCGACCACCACCCTGCCCTTCCAGTCACCGCTCTCCATCGACAACAGCATATGTTCGGGACGGATGCCGATCGTGTGGGCGCCGAGCTGGGCGGCGTTCTGGCCCTTGATGAAATTCATCTTCGGCGATCCGATAAAGCCGGCGACGAAAAGGTTGCGCGGGCGGCTGTAGAGTTCGAGCGGCGAGCCGACCTGTTCGATATTGCCCCGGTTCAAGACGACGATCTTGTCGGCCATGGTCATCGCCTCGACCTGGTCGTGGGTGACATAGACCATCGTCGTCTTCAACTGCTGATGCAGCTCGCTGATTTCCAGGCGCATGTTGACGCGCAGTGCGGCATCGAGGTTCGACAGCGGCTCGTCGAACAGGAAGGCCGAAGGCTGGCGCACGATGGCGCGGCCGATCGCGACGCGCTGGCGCTGGCCGCCGGAAAGCTGACGCGGCTTGCGCTCCAGATAATCGGTGAGATTGAGCACGCGGGCGGCATCGGTCACCTTGCGGTCGATCTCGGCCTTGTCGACGCCCGCCATCTTCAGCGGGAAGGCGATGTTGTTGCGCACGCTCATATGCGGATAGAGCGCATAGGACTGAAACACCATGGCAAGGCCGCGTTCCGACGGCGCCTTTTCGGTGGCGTCCCTGCCGTCGATGACGATCTTGCCGCCGGAAACGTCCTCGAGACCGGCGATCAATCTCAGCAGCGTGGACTTGCCGCAGCCCGACGGGCCGACGAAGACGACGAATTCGCCGTCCTTGATATCGAGATCGATCGAAGGGATGACCTTGGCTTCGCCGAAGACCTTGGAAACCTTCTGAAGGGTAATGCTGCCCATGTTTGTCTCCCTTTTCTTATTTCACTGCGCCGAAGGTCAGGCCGCGGACGAGTTGCTTCTGGCTGAACCAGCCGAGGATCAGGATCGGCGCGATCGCCATGGTCGAGGCTGCCGAGAGCTTGGCGTAGAACAGGCCTTCCGGGCTGGAATATGAGGCGATGAAGGCCGTCAGCGGCGCCGCCTTGGAGGCGGTGAGGTTGAGCGTCCAGAACGCCTCGTTCCAGGCAAGGATAATGTTCAGGAGCAGCGTCGAAGCGATGCCGGGCACCGCCATCGGCGTCAGCACGTAGATGATCTCCTTCATCAGCGACGCCCCGTCCATGCGCGCCGCTTCGAGGATCTCGCCGGGGATTTCCTTGAAATAGGTGTAGAGCATCCAGACGATGATCGGCAGGTTGATCAGCGTCAGTATGATCACCAGGCCGGTGCGGGTGTCGAGCAGGCCGGAATTGCGGAACATCAGATAGATCGGGATCAGCGCGCCGACCGGCGGCATCATCTTGGTCGACAGCATCCACATCAGCACGTCCTTGGTCCGCTTGGTCGGCGAAAACGCCATCGCCCAGGCGGCCGGGATCGCGATGATCAGGCCGATCAGCGTCGAGCCGAAGGAAATGACCACCGAGTTCATGAAGTGGCCGAGATAGTTCGACCGGCTCTGCACCTCCGCATAGTTCTCCGTCGTCCAGTGGAAGAACAGGAACTGCGGCGGCGAAGCGATGGCGTCGGCTTCCGACTTGAAGCTCGTCAGGAAGGTCCAGAGAATCGGGAAGAAGATCAGGATGCCGAGCGTCCAGGCAATCGCGGTGACGATGACCTTGCGCTGCGTTGTGACTTTTCTGGCCATCTCAAGCCTCCAGATTCTTGCCGACGAGGCGCACGAGGAAGATCGCGACGATATTGGCCAGCACGACCGCGACGATGCCGCCCGCCGACGCGCCGCCGATATCGAACTGCAACAGCGCCTGCGCATAGACGAGATAGGTGAGGTTGGTGCTGTCGGTGCCCGGCCCGCCATTGGTGGTGACGAGGATTTCGGCAAAGACCGAAAGCAGGAAGATCGTCTGAATCAGGATCACCACGGTGATGGCGCGGGCCATGTGCGGCAGGATGATATAGATGAATTTCGAGATCGCCCCGGCGCCGTCCATCTCGGCCGCCTCCTTCTGCTCCTCGTCGAGCGACTGTAGCGCGGTCAACAGGATGAGGGTGGCAAACGGCAGCCACTGCCAGGCGACGATGAGAACGACGGAAAACAGCGGCGCATTCGCCAGCCAGTCGATCGGCTGCAGGCCGAGCGCCTTGGCAAGATGCGCAAAGAGGCCGTTGACCGGGTTCATGAACATGTTCTTCCAGACGAGCGCGGCGACCGTCGGCATGACGAAGAACGGCGCAATGACAAGGATGCGCACGATGCCCTGGCCGTACATCGGCTGGTCGAGCAGCAGCGCGAAGGCGATGCCGCCGATGACGGTAATGACAAGCACGCCGGCGACAAGCAGCAGCGTATTGACCAGCGCGGCGAAGAAGGCCGGATCGGACAGGAAATATTCATAGTTCAGAAAGCCGACGAAGCTCTCCATGCCGGGGCTGAGCAGATTGTAGTTCAGCGTCGAGAAATAGATCGTCATCGCAAGCGGAACGATCATCCACGCAAAGAGGAGCAGCACGGAGGGCGCGATCATCAGGCGCGCGGAAGAGCGAGTGTGCAAGGTTGCCATGGCAATCACCGATCTGGTCTGAAGCGGGGAGCGGCCGCAGGAAAGCTTTGTCTGGAAAAGCGGCCGCCGATGCGGTTCGGGCGATCGGCGGCCAAGAGGGGCGGATTGTCAAGGATCCGCCTTCTCAGGAGGTTTACTTAATGTAGCCGGCTTTGGTCATTTCGCGGGTTGCCAGCTGCTGTGCGCTCTTCAACGCCTGATCGACCGAAATCTGGCCGGCAAGGGCTGCCGAGAACTGCTGACCCACTGCCGTGCCGATGCCCTGGAATTCCGGGATCGCCACGAACTGGACGCCGACATAGGGGACCGGCTTGACGGTCGGCTTGGTCGGATCGGCCGAGTTGATCGAGTCGAGCGTCATTTTGGCGAAGGGAGCAGCCTTCTGGTAATCCGCGCTCGCATAGAGCGAGGTGCGGGTGCCGGGAGGTGCGTTCAGCCAGCCTTCCTTTTCAGCCACAAGGTTGGTGTAATCCTTGCTCGTTGCCCAGGCGACGAACTTCTCGGCGGCTTCGACCTTCTGCGAGCCTGCCGGGATGGCGAGGTTCCAGGCCCAGAGCCAGTTGCCGCGCTTGCCGAGGCCCTTGTCCGGAGCGAGCGCGAAGCCGACCTTGTCGGCAACGGTGGATTCCTTCGGGTTGCTGACGAAGGAAGCGGCGACCGTTGCATCGATCCACATGCCGCACTTGCCGGTCTGGAAGAGCGCCAGGTTCTCGTTGAAGCCGTTGGAAGAAGCGCCCGGAGGGCCGGCGTCCTTCATGAGCTTGACGTAGAAGTCCAACGTCTCCTTCCACTCCGGCTGATCGAACTGCGGTTTCCAGCTTTCATCGAACCAGCGCGCGCCGAAGGAGTTGGACATGGCCGTCAGGAACGCCATGTTCTCACCCCAGCCGGCCTTGCCGCGCAGGCAGATGCCGTAGATCTCCTTGTCCTTGTTGGTGATCTTGCGGGCAGCATCCGCAACGAAGTCCCAGGTCGGGGCATCCGGCATCTTCAGGCCGGCGGCGTCGAACAGGTCCTTGCGGTACATGACCATCGAGCTTTCACCGTAAAACGGCGCCGCATAGAGCTTGCCATCCGTGGTCAGGCCGCTGCGGATTGCCGGCAGCAGGTCGTCAACATCGTAATTGGCGCCAAGATTGTCGAGCGGCAGCAGCCAACCCTGTTTTGCCCAGATCGGAACTTCATAGGTGCCGATCGTCAGAACGTCGTACTGGCCGCCCTTGGTCGCGATGTCGGTCGTGACCTTCTGGCGCAGCACGTTTTCTTCGAGAGTGACCCATTCAAGGTCGATGCCGGGATTCTTCGCCTTGAAGTCATCCGTCAGCTTCTGCATCCGGATCATGTCGCCGTTGTTGACGGTCGCGATTGTCAGCGTTTCGGCCGAAGCCATGCCGGCAAACGCCAGTGCCGAGCAGGCGCCCAGCAGGAAAGTTCTCAATGTCATATCTTCCTCCCAGAAGACGAGATGTGAGCATTCGCTTTGCTCATGAGCAATTACCCACCAAACAGCAAAAAATGTCAATCGGCAATCGTTGCTGCGATGCCGAACACATCACCTATCCAATTGATTCAGAAGAAGAATTTTTTGCTCAGTTCTTGAGCAAAAACTCAGCAGTCTCTTCGTCGGTGATCAATCCATTGATCTGGTGGCCGACGACGGCAGCCTTGATCGCCTTGAATTTACGTTTGCCCTTGGCGAGCCCGATGACCATTGATGCCTCGCGGGACGGGATCGGCGCGGACGCGACACGCTCGTTGATCGGGTTGTCGAGCAGCCGGCCGTCGACATCGAAAATCCACCCGCAGATCTCGCCGACCGCGCCGCCGCGCATCAGCTCCATCATCTCGTCCTTCTCGAGAAAACCGTCGACGCAGAGCGGCCCGTCGATGCCGAGTTCGCCGATGCCGACGAAGGTGACGTCGGCCTGTGCGCTCATGTCGAGCGTCGAACGCACAAGCTGCTGGCCGTGCAGCAGCTCCCGCTCCTCGGCCGAGGTGACGAGAACCGGCAGCGGCATCGGATAGTGCCGCGCCTTCACCGCATCCGCCATGCTGAAGATGACGTTGTAATAGGCCGCCGATCCGTCCGGCGCGATATTGCCGGTCAGCGAGACGATGCGGTGATTGGGACATTCGATGGCCGGAAGCTGGTCCACGGCCGCCTTCAGCGTACGGCCGGTGCCGACCGCAAGCACGATCGGCTCCGCCCGCTTCAGCCAGCGCTCGATCTCGGCCGCCGCCGCCTCGGCGATGCCGATGGTGGTCGACGAGGAGCCCGGATCGCTCGGCACCACCTCCACATGTTTCAGTTCGAATTTCCGCCGCAGCTGACTGCCGAGTTCAAGACAGGCAGCGATCGGATGATCGAGCCGCACCTTGATCAGACGTTCGGCGACCGCCAGCGACACCAGCCGCTGCGCCGACTGCCGCGAGATTCCCATCGAGGCGGCGATTTCGTCCTGCGTGCGCCCGGCGACGTAATAAAGCCAGCCGGCACGCGCCGCATCGTCGAGCCGTGCAGGGGTCTCGGATCTTTTTGCCATATGATGCCTACCACGCAAAGTGAGCCGGCTTGCCGCCCGCCGGATATGATTTCGAGTCTGTACCGCGCCAGATCAAAACAAAATTCCTGAAAATGTCGAGCCTGTTGACAAAAGCCCTGCCGAATAACCGCTGCTATTCAGGCAAACCATTGCATCACGAGATAGACCCCCGCCTTTGCGAGGCCGTAAATCACGCCGCCGGCAATGACGAGCGACACCGCGGTCATGATGAAGCCGATGAGCGCGAAGAGCCCGTCGCGGCCCATGATGCCGAAAGCGAAGACCGAGATCGTGATCGCCGGCAGGATATTGCCGAGCGGAACCGGCAGCACCAGCACGATCGACAGCAGCAAGCATGCGAGACCGGCGAAATACTCCGCCGGCGGCTCGGCGAAGATGGCAAGCCTCGGCTTCAGCATGCGTTCGGCCCAGGCGAGCCAGCGATGGATGCGGACGACGACGCTCTCGAAATCCTCCCGCAGCACCGAACGGTCGGCGATCGCCCTGGGCAGCCAGGGTTTTAACCCGAAGGTCAGCTGCGCCGCCAGAAAGACCAAAGGCGCACCGAGCAGGGCGGAGGTGCCGGGCGGTGTGGGAAACGCGTTCGGCAGCGCGAAGATCAGCATCAGCGCGCTGATCGCCCTGTCGCCCATCGTCTGGAACAGATCACCGATCGAAATCCGCTCACGGCTGCGGTCGGCGGCCAACTGCCGCAGGATGGATGAGAGGCGGCGGCCTTTGGCCCGTGGCGGACGTGGTCTTCGGCGTTTGTTGGAATCGGCGTTTTCGATTGTCATGATACCGGTGGATGATGGAAGTGCGGAATCCGATTTTGGCGGCGCAATATGCCAATTGAATGACTTATGCGGTCAGAATTACGGCACAACCCTGAACCCGAGGAGGGAATGAAGGCTTGTAATTCCCCGCCAACAGTGCGAGCAGACGGCCCAGATCAGGAAAGCGGCAGAATGGCAATGATCATTTCGTTCGACATCGGCGGCTCCGCCATCAAGGGCGGCATCGCCCGCTCCGAGACGGACATCGTGCCGCTCGGCCGCCGGCCGACGCCGAAGGATGATTTCGCCGCTTTCGTCGACACCCTGCGCGCCATCATCGCCGAAACCGGCGAAGCGCCGAGCCGCATCGCGCTGTCCATCGCCGGCGTCGTCGATCCCGATACGCAGCGGTTGATCTGCGCCAACATTCCCTGCATCCATGGCCGCGCACTCGCCGCCGATCTCGAAGCCGAACTCGGTCTGCCGGCACTGATCGCCAACGACGCCGACTGCTTCGCCATCGCCGAAGCCGGCCTCGGCGCCGGTCGCGGCCACCGCATCGTCTTCGGCGCCATCCTCGGCACCGGCGTCGGCGGCGGATTGGTCGCCGACGGGCGCCTCGTCAACGAAGCCGGCGGCTTTGCCGGCGAGTGGGGTCATGGCCCGATCATCGCGTCGGCAGCCGGCAATCCGCCAGTCGCCATTCCCGCCTATGCCTGCGGCTGCGGCCAGAAAGGCTGCGTCGATACGGTCGGCGGCGCCCGCGGCCTGGAGCGCCTGCACAACACGCTGCACGATCTCGATCTTTCCAGCGAAGAGATCATCGGTCAATGGCAGCAAGGCGAGGAGAGGGCGACACGCACCATCGACGTCTATGTCGATCTCGTCGCCTCGCCCCTGGCGCTGACGATCAACATCACCGGCGCGACCATCGTGCCGGTCGGCGGCGGCCTGTCCAACGTCGAGCCCTTGCTTGCCGAACTCGACCACGCCGTGCGCGCCCGCATCCTGCGCAAGTTCGACCGGCCGCTGGTGGTGCGCAGCCAATGCCGCATCGAACCCGGCCTGATCGGCGCCGCGCTGCTGGGGTTGAAGGCCGAGGCAGCCGCTCTTTAAAGTACCGGCCACATCCGCACGATCGCTGCAAACCGATCCCAGTCCTTGCGCGTCAGAGGTGTCCATGCCGCTTCGGCGATTGCCGGAAGACGCGGAAAGACCAGCCGGTTGAAATGGGCGCGCGAGGCGACATTGCCGTCCCAGATGCAGGCTTGGATGCCGCGTATCTTGTCCCTCAAGGCCTCCGGCAGCCCGTCCTCGGCCTCATAAGCATAGGTGCGTTCCGGCGGCGTGAAACCGGCCCAACTGGCGCCGGGCTCGTCCCAGGCTTCGGCCTGGGCCATGTCGAGATAACAGGCCTGTCCGGGCGTCATCACCACGTCGTAGCCGTCCTTTGCCAGCGCGAGGCCGAGCTCGGGCTTTTCCCAGGCCATCAGCAGCGTGCCGTCACGATCGACGCCGCCGCCGTGCGATACTTCGTTCCAGCCGGCGAGCTTCTTGCCGCGCTGCGACAGCATGGCTTTGATGCGCTTCAGGAAATAGGATTGCAGCGCGGCGGTGCCGGCAAGCCCCTCCCGCTCCATCAGCGTCTTGCAGAGCGGCGAGGGAAGCCATGCCCCCTCGGCCACCTCGTCGCCGCCGATATGGACATATTCGCCGGGAAACAGCACCACGATCTCGTCGAACACCTTGCCGAGGAATTCATAGGTGAATTCGACCGCCGGGTTGAGGGCGTTGTTGGTATAGCCCTGCGGCGAGCGGTAACTGTGCGGCGGCTCCTGCCGGTCGACGAGATCGGGAAGCGCAGAGAGCGCCGCGGCGCTATGGCCGGGAATATCGATTTCTGGCACCACCTCGATGTGCAGCGAGGCGGCATGCGCAACGATGCGCCTGACGTCGTCCTGCGTATAGTGGCCGACGCGCGCGTCCTGCCCATCGCCGAAGTCAGGTATGAGCGTTTCATCCGGCCCGCGCTCTGCGCTCGCTCCCATCAGTTCGGGATAGGCCTTGATCTCCAGCCGCCAGGCTTCGTCGTCGGTCAGGTGCCAGTGGAAGATATTGAGCTTGTTCCAGGCGAGGATATCGATCAGCCGCATGACATCGGCCACCGGATAAAACTGCCCCGCCACGTCGAGGTGGCAGCCGCGCCAGCCATGACGCGGCTGGTCGGCGATCGTCCCGAAATTCGGGAATTTGAAGACGTCGTGGCCGGCGCGGGCGCCGTGCAGCAGTTGCGCCAGACTGATCAGCCCATAGTGCTGTCCCGCTGCGTCCGCGCTCGAAAGCACGATCTCCCGCGCGGTGAAACGCAGTTCGTAAGCTAAGGCTGCGATCGACGATTCGGTGACGAAACGAATGGCCCGCCCGCCCTTGATGGCAGCAAGCGAGAACGGCGCGGGCTCGGCAGGATAGAGCCGCTGGTAAAGCGCAAGAAGCAGAGAGAGTGCCTTGATCGCCTCCGGCCGGGTCCTTTCGGCAGGATAGAGGACGGAGGGCAAATCTCCCGCCTTCAGACCGAGCGACAGCGGCCAAGGCAGCAGCGCAAAGGGTTCCTCGACCCGACCCGGCGGCAGCAGCGGCGGCGTCACACCGCCGTCCCCGCCTTCAAGCATGAGATCGCCGAAACCGACCGCAACGCGACGGCCGTCCGCCAGCGTCAAACCGGCCGATTTGATGCCGTCGGTCCGATGTTTCGGTTCGTCGGCCAGCCCCTCGACGGTGAACCGCCAGTGCCCGCCCGGGGGAATGCTCAGCTCCTCGGGCGGCAGGAATTCATGGAAATTCGCGACCTGCCGCCGCATGCTGGCACCGTCGCAGACATGGGTGTCGGCAATCCGCGTCGGTGATCTATAGGCAAGCGAGAAGCCGGACAGCGGTTCGGACGAAAGATTGAAGAGCGTCAAGGTCAACCGGCCGGAACCACCCTCGACCGGGCTCCAGCTCGCTTCCAGATGGTAATCGGCCATAGTCCTGCCTCCCGCCGCGAATTGATCGCGGCAATGCATGGCCGCGATCGCGGCGGAACTCTCGGCATGCTTTCGCAAGCTTAGCTTTTTCGAGACGGCAATGGAATCGGCCGCCCGAGTTCAAGGCGGAACGGCCTGCGCAGGTTGCGGAAATTACAGCGCAATAACGGATTGGGCGGTCCGCGTTTCCGTGAACCGCCCCAAGAAACGCGCTTTGACAGGGATGACGACCCCGCAAAGGAAAACGGCGCGGCTTTCGCCGCGCCGTCCTCACTCAGCTGCCAACGCCGGCGGATGTCTGTCATCCGCCTCTTCCTGGATGGCGTCGGCATCCCTGCCCAGCTCGTTCTTTGCCTTCGGCTCTCGGCCGAAGAAAAGCGCGTAGCCGGCAGGCAGAACCAGGATGGTGAGCACTGTCGCAACCAGGATGCCGCCCATCATCGCGTAGGCGAGCGGCCCCCAGAAGACGCCGCGCGAGATCGGGATCAGCGCCAGCACCGCGGTCAGCGCCGTCAGCATGATCGGCCGGAAACGCCGCACGGCAGCACCCACGATCGCCTCCTGCCGGTGCATGCCGGCCTTGATATCCTGGTCGATCTGATCGACGAGGATGATCGAGTTGCGCATGATGATGCCGAGCAGCGCGATGACGCCGAGGATCGCCACGAAGCCGAAAGGCGCGCCGCTGATCAGCAAGGCGGCCGCCGCACCGATAATGCCGAGCGGGCCCGTGGCGAGCACCAGCATCGCCTTGCCGAAATGCTGCAGCTGTATCATCAGCAGTACGATGATGACGGCCAGCATGATCGGCGCCTTGGCGGCGATCGACATCTGGCTTTCCGCCGCATCCTCGGCGCCGCCCTGGATCTCGACCTTGTAGCCGGCCGGCAGACTGTCGCGCAGGTCCTGCATGTCGGCATACATCTTCATCACCACGTCGTTCGGCTGCACGCCGTCCGGCAGCGTTGCACGCACGGTGATGGTCGGCAGCCGGTCGCGCCGCCATTCGATGCCCTGCTCCATGACGGGCACGACCTTGGCGACCTGCGAGACCGGCACGAAGCCGCCGAAATCCGTCGGGACATAGACCGAATTGACCGCAGAAAGCAGCGAGCGGCTGGAATCCGGCTCACGGGCGACGATCGAGACCGTCTCCTCGCCGTCACGGAAATCGTCGAGCGGCGTCCCCGACATGGCGGTCTGCAGCATCTGGCGCACGCGCTGCGAGGTGACGCCGAGTGCCCGGGCGCGGTCCTGGTCGATCACCAGCTTCATCGCCGGCACCTGTTCCAGCCAGTCGTCATGGATAGCGCCGAGCATCGGATTGGCCTCAAAGCGGGCCCTCACCTGGTCGGCGATCGCTCGCACTTCCTGGCGGTCCGGTCCCATGACGCGCATCTGCACCGGCCAGCCGGTCGGCGGACCGAGGAACAGGCGGTCGACCTTGCCGCGGATATCGGGGAAGTCTTCCGCAAGGATCGTCCGCAGCTTGACGATCAGCCGTTCGCGCGCCGGTTCGTCATTGGCCATGACGAGGAGCTGGGCGAAGTTCGGATTACGCAGCTGCTGGTCGAGCGGCAGGAAGAAGCGCGGCGCGCCTTCGCCGATATAGGTGGCGATGAACCGCTTGTCGGGATCATCCATCATCTTGGCTTCGAGCGCCTTTGCCTGCACCTCAACTTCCTTGATGCTGGTGCCCTCGGGCAGCCAGAGATCGACGAGAATTTCCGGCCGCGACGATTGCGGGAAGAAATTCTGCGGAATGAACTGGAAAGCCCAGAGGCTGGTGACGAAGGTGCCGAGCGTCAAGAGCAGCACGATGACTCGGTGGCGAACCGCCCAGCCGACGGTGCCGCGCAACCGGCGATAGAAGCCGGTGTCGAAGGCATCGTGATGCTCGCCGGCGTGATGGCGCTGCTTGAGGATCATGTAGCCGAGCCAGGGCGTAAAGTAGACGGCGACGAACCACGAAGTCACCAGCGCGATGCCGACGACATAAAACAGCGACCTGACATATTCGCCGGCCGTCGATGCGGCGAAGCCGACCGGAATGAAGCCGGCCGTGGTGATCAGCGTGCCGGTCAGCATCGGGAAGGCGGTCGAGGAATAGGCAAAACTTGCCGCTTCGATCTTGACCAGCCCCTCCTCCAGCTTTCGCTCCATCATCTCGACGACGATCATCGCATCGTCGACGAGCAGGCCGAGCGCGATGATCAGCGCGCCGAGCGAGATGCGCTGCAGGTCGATGCCGAGTTCGTACATCAGCGCAAAGGTGGCAGCGAGCACCAGCGGAATGGCAATGGCGATGACGAGGCCCGAGCGCCAGCCGATCGACAGGAACGAGACGACAAGCACGATGACGAGGGCTTCACCGAGCGCATGCATGAATTCGCTGATCGCATCCGTTACCACGTCGGGCTGGTTGGCGATCTGGTCGACGGCGACGCCGTAAGGCAGCGCGTCCTCGAAGCGCTGATAGGTCGTCTCCACGCCCTTGCCGACATCGGTGACATTGAAACCCTTGGCCATTACCACGCCGACCTGGACGCTGTCATGGCCGTTGAAGCGGTACTTGCGCTGATAGGGGTCCTCGAGGCCGGAACTGACGGTGGCGATATCGCCGAGGCGCGTCACCTGGCCGCCGGCACGAAGGCGCAGCTCGCGGATATCGGCCGCCTTCTTGACGTCGCCTTCGACGGAGATGCGCACCGAGCGCAGGCCGGTATCGACGGAGCCGGCCGGATCGACGTTGTTCTGGCCCTTGACGGCATTCTGCAGGTCGAGGATCGTCAGGCCGCGCTCGGCGAGCGCCTTAGACGAGACATCGATATAGATCTTCTCCGGCTGGTCACCGATGATGACGGCCTTCTCGACGCCCGGCGTCGTCAGCAGCATGTCGCGCGCCTGGATCGCGAATTTTTTCAGTTCCGGATAGGAATAACCGTCGCCGCTGATCGAGTGCAGCGTGATGAAAGTATCGCCGAATTCGTCGTTGAAATAGGGGCCGAGCAGGCCCTGCGGCAGCTCGCTGGAGATGTCGCCGACCTTCTTGCGCACCTGGTAGAAGGCATCCGCCACGTCTTTCGAATTCGTGTCGCCCTCGACCTGCAAGGTGATGATCGCGCTGCCCGCCCGCGTATAGGATTTGACCCAGTCGATATGCGGGGTTTCCTGCAGCTTGCGCTCGATCTTGTTGACGACCTGGTCTTCCATCTCCTGGATGGAAGCACCCGGCCAGATCGCCTGCACGACCATGACGCGGAAGGTGAATTCCGGATCCTCGCGCTGGCCCATGCGCATCAGGCCGAGCACACCGGTGATAATAATCAGGCCGAAGAGGAAGCGGGCGATGCTCGGATGGCCGATCGCCCAGCGCGACAGATTGAAGGGCCGCTTTTCAGTGGTGGTGGCATCCATGGTTTTCTTCCCTTTGCGACGCGATCAGCGGACCGTCTGGTCCGTGGCGGCCAGGGCCGATTGCTGGTCCGGCACCTTCACCTTCAGATTTTCGTGCATGAACTGCGTGCCGGCGGCAACGACGAGATCGCCGGTATCGAGGCCCTCCGTCACATGCACGCCGTCGCCGGTGAAATCGGCGACCTTGATGTCGCGGCCATGCACGGTCGCCGTGTCGCGGTCGACGGTCCAGACCATCTGCTTGCCGTCCTTTTCAGCGAGCGCGCTGAGCGGGATCGAGACGTAGCTGTTGCCGTTGCTGATATCGGCCTCGATCGTCGCCGTCATGCCAAGAAGCACGCGCGGATCGTTCGGCAGGCTCACCCGAACCGCAAAGGTGCGCGACTGCTGGTCGGCGCTGCCTGAGACTTCACGCACCTTGCCGTCGAGCACCAGCCTGTCGTCGGCCCAGAAGCTTGCCTTGACCGTCTTGCCCGGCTTGAATTCGGCGATATCGTTTTCCGGGACGGCGATCTGCACTTCCTTCTCGCCGTCGACCGCAACCGTGACGACCGGGGTGCCGGAGCCGACCACCTGGCCGATATCGGCATTGATCGATGTGACGATGCCGCTCTGACCGGCCTTGAGATCGGTGTAGCTCACCTGGTTCTTCGCCTGATCGAGCGCCGAGAGCGCGGCATCGCGCTGCGAGATCGCCTGGTCATGGCTGAGGGCGGCCTGTTCGAGCTGCGACTTCGGGGCGACGCTCTTGTCGAACAGCTGCTCGGCGCGTTTGTTGGCCAGATCGGCGGTTTCAACGCCCCTTTCGGCCGCGGCGAGATTGGCTTCCGCCGTCTTGACCGCCAGCTGGTAATCGGTGGCGTCGATGCGGGCAAGAGCGTCGCCCAGCGTCACCCGATCGCCGATATCGACGAGGCGTTCGGTGATCTTGCCGGCGACGCGAAAGCCGAGGTTCATCTCCGTGCGCGCCTTGACCGAGCCGGAATAATCGAGCTTGCGGGTGTCGCCGGCCCTGGCGATCTCGACGACCTTCACCGGCCGGATGACCTCTTTCACCTCGGCCTTCTCCTCCGAGCAGGCGGAAAGGCCGATGCCGACGGCGCTGACGAGCACGAGGCTGGCGACGGACGGCATGCGGTGACTGAGGGTCTTGAGCGAAAACATCTTCCGCACTCCTGGATCGTTTCGGGGGATTCGGCGGCGGCTGCCGCCCGTTATTTCTTCAGCGCCCTGATCACATAATCGATCAGTTCGTCGACGCTCGCGCGGTTGGTTTTGGCAAGACATTGCGCCACCATCTGCGGGTGGCAAAGATTGATCGTCGCCGCGCCGAAGCAGCGCGAGGCAACGACCGGATCCTGCTCGGCAAACTCGCCGGCCGCGATCCCTTCAGCGATGATTTCGGCAATGAGATCATGGACGCGGTCGATATGCTTCTCGATGACATGCCAGTCGCGCTCGATCGCGACGATGATCATCTCATGCACCTTCATCTCGTCGAGCATCAGATCGAGCGTCAACTGATGCTGGGTCTCGACATAGCGGCGCAGCCGCTCGCTGGCGCTGATCGGCTGGTGGCGGATGTCGTAGGCGATTTGATAGGCCGTGGCGAGCATGCGCCCGCAGAGCGCCTGGTGGATTTCCACCTTCGAGGCGAAGAACCGATAGATATTGGCCGGCGACATGCCGAGATCGCGGGCAATGTCGGCCACCGTCGTCTTGCTGTAGCCATAGTGGCGAAACAGCCGCTCGGCCGCATCGAGAATGCGGGTGACATTCTCCTGCCGGGTGACGTCGAGCGTATTTTCCGCGATGTCGTTCATGGTTTTCGGAGCCCGAATTACTACTGACGATTTTCGAATTTCGTCAGTCGTAAAATATCAGCCGACATTTGTCAATATACCGCCACGGGAATGCGGCGCGAAGGGCTCCTGCCATCGGAGCAGCCCGGCGCATTGAACACAGCGAATTCTCGGAAAGACGCGAGGAAATTGGAAAGTGCCGCGACAGAGACGCGCGGCACTTCCCGTCGGCGGCAGCAGCAATCAGGCGAGCTTGACGTCGAGCGTGATCGGAACGGCGGCGAGCGCCTTGGAAATCGGGCAGCCGGCCTTGGCCTTATTGGCGAGTTCGGTAAAGGTCGCCTCGTCGGCGCCGGGGATGCGGCCGGAGAGCGAAAGATGGATGGCGGTGACGGCAAAGCCGCCCTCGACGCTTTCGAGCGTCACCTTGGCGGAGGTTTCCATATGCTCGGCGGTGAAACCGGCTTCACCGAGGATCAAGGACAACGCCATGGTGAAGCAGCCGGCATGGGCAGCACCGATCAGCTCTTCCGGGTTGGTGCCGGGAATGCCTTCGAAGCGGCTGGCAAAGCCGTAAGGGTAGTCCGTCAGGGCGCCGCTCTGCGTCGAGATCAGGCCTTTGCCGTCTTTGAGGCCACCGGTCCAATGGGCCGAAGCCGTGCGATTGATCTGCATGCCGTCCTCCTGTTTCGATTGTGCTTTCGAGGAAGCGGCAGGGTGCCGCTCCATGCCTGCGGGAGATCAGATTGTCTTCCCGATGGCAATATAATGCTCTATCGCCAGAAGACGACAGGCCTGTAAAAATCAGCCGGCTTGAAGCCCTTTCAGGCGGAATGCTGCAGCACGCTGAGGCCGCCGTCGATCGTCAGGCAGGTCGCGTTCATGCACGGGCACTCGTCGGAGATCATGAACACCGCCGCCATGGCGATCTCCTCCGGTGTTGCGATCCGCCCGCCGGGATGCAGCCTCATCGTCGCGGCCTTTGCCGCTTCCGGATCGGGAAAGCTGTTCCAGTAATCGATCACCTTCTGCGTCGAGACATAGCCCGGCGCCAGCGCGTTGACCCGGATATTGCGGGCCGCATATTCGAGACCGAGCGACTTCGTCATGCCCAGCAATGCATGTTTTGCCAGCGGATAGGGAAATGTGTGCGGGATGACGGTGAAGGCATGCGTCGAGGCAATGTTGAGAATGACGCCGCCGCCGTGTTCGATCAGGCCCGGCAGCACCGCCTTGCAACAATTCCATGCGCCCTTGAGGTTGATGTCGAAACAGCGGTTCCATTCGTCGTCGGTCGTGGCGAGCGGCTCGGCAAAGACGTTGACCCCTGCATTGTTGACGAGCGCGTTCAGCGGACCGATCTCCTCATTCGCCTCGGCAACCACCCGCGTGATCGTCCCGGCATCGGTTATATCGGCTGGCAGATAACCGACCTGGGCGCCGGTGCTTGCGAGATCCGCCGCTGCGCGAGCCAGCAGCGCCGCATCGCGGTCAACGAGATAGACGGCCGCATTTTCGCTGATGAACGCCTTCGCGATCGCAAGGCCGATACCTTGCGCAGCGCCCGTTATCAGGATGTTCTTGCCTTGCAGACGGTTGCTCATCATCTTCCCTCCGGTTGAACCGGCAGCGCCGACAGCTCGATCGTGACCTTGCCGGAAAGAACCTCACCCGGCGAAAGCGGTATGAGGCCTCCGAACTCAGGCAGGTGATGGCCGTTCGGCAGATGGCTCATCGGCTCGAGGCAGAAGAAATCCGTGCGGTCGGTCCGCATATACAGCATGAACCGGCCGAGCGCGGCATCGGCTTCCAGCGCCGCCTGAATTGAAAGCTCCGGCCAGGCGATGGCTGCCCGCCCGTCCCATCCCTCGAAGGTATTGTTCATCCAGAGCCGCGGCAGCGGCTTGCCGGAGCTGAAATCGAAATCATCAGGAACCGGCCCGGGTTCTCCGGGGAGATGGTCGTGCCGCTCGTTCCAGAAGCGTTCGGCGGCAATCGTCAACCGCGTTTCCGGCGTCCTGACGAAGAAAGGATGCTGGCCGAGGCCGAAGGGCAGAGCCGCCTCACCGCGGTTCTCCACGGAGAGCGTCAGCGCCAGTTGATTGCCGGCAAGACGGATCTCCTGCCGGGCGAGATAGGCGTAGGGCGAAATGCCGTCAGGATCTCTGGAAAAGCCGAGCTGCACATGCTCGGGGCTCGATTCCTCCACCTGCCAAAGGCTGATCCAGCCGTCGCCGTGCAGGTAGAGAGGATCGTGACAATTTCGCTGGAAGACATAGTCGCGTCCGCCGAAGGACATGGCATTGCCTTCCACCCGGTTGCCGAACGGCACCATGGGAAAATTCGCGAAATTTCCGCCTGGGCCGCCGGCTGGAAGGAGAAAGGGCTTGCCCCGAAACGTTGCGGCGGTGACGGCAGCGCCCCGGCGGCTGACCCTGACCGAGAGGTCGCCGTGGCTCAGCTCGATGTCATCTCCGCCATGTCCGTTGTTCATCCACGTCGTCCCGCGGCCGAAGATCTCAAATTGTCGAGCAGCACCGCGATCAGCAGGATCAGCCCGCGCACGACATACTGATAGAATGCCTGGATATTGAGGAGATTCATAACGTTTTCGGCAATGCCCATGATCAGCACGCCGACAATGACGCCGCTCATCGCCGCCCGGCCGCCGGCCAGCGAAACCCCGCCAAGAACGCAGGCCGAAATCACCGACAGCTCGAGCCCGGTCGCCGCATTCGGCTGGCCGGAGGTGATGCGCGAGGCAAGCAGGATGCCGGCAATGCCGCAGACGAGGCCCTGCAGCGCAAAGATCCAGATGCGCGTATTGACGACATTGACGCCGGCAAGCCGCGAGGCCTCGGGATTGCCGCCGATCGCCAGCGTGTTTTTGCCGAAGACGGTACGGTTGAGCACGAAGCCGAAGACGACGAAAAGGATCAGCATGATCCAGATCGGCGTCGGCACGGTGGCAAAGCGCGACAGGGCGAGTTGATAGAAGGCCGGGTCATTGATGCCGACGGCGCGGCCATCCGAGGCGATCAGCGCCAGCCCGCGCACGATCTGCATCGTCGCAAGCGTGGTGATCAGCGCATTGATGCGAAAGCGGGCAATGACGATGCCGTTGACGAAGCCGACGATGGCGCCGCTCAGCAGGGCGGCCAGCAAACCGACCGGAATCGAGCCCGTCGCGTTCGAGACCATCACGGCGATCATGCCGGAGAAGGCGACGATCGAGCCGACCGAAAGATCGAAATCGCGCGATGCCAAGCAGAACATCATCGTGCAGGCGACGATGCCGATGGTGACGACCGACTGCAAGAGCCCCAGCATGTTTCGCTCGGTCAGGAAGTTCGGGACGAAGAGCGAGACGACCACGAAGGCGGCGGCGAAGATCACCACCAGCCCCTGTTCGCCGAGAAGGGTTTTTTTCAACGCGTTCATTGTCCGTATTCCTGATCTTAAATGGTGCCGGCGGCGTTCTTGTCGGGCAGTGCCGCCGTCAGGATGCTGCGCTCGTCGAAATCCGGCCGGGCGACATTGGCCGCCACCCTGCCCTGGCACATCACCATGATGCGATCGCAGATGCCCATGACTTCGGGCAACTCGCTCGATATCACCACGATCGCCATGCCGCCGGCCGCCAGCTCATAGAGAATGTCGTAGATTTCCGACTTCGCCCCGACGTCGATACCGCGGGTCGGCTCGTCGATGACGAGAACCTTGATGCCCTGCTCGGAGAGCCAGCGCCCGAGAATGACCTTCTGCTGATTGCCGCCCGAGAGATTGACGATGTCCTGCCGGCGCGACGGTGTGCGCACCCAAAGCTTGGCGATAAATTGGTCTGCCTGTGCCGCCTCCATCTTCGGCTTCAGAATGCCGAAGGGCGAAAAGTGCCGGCGTGATGAAATGGCGATGTTCTCTTCGATCGACCGACCTTGGATGATGCCGTCGAATTTACGATCCTCCGGGCAGAGCACCATGCCGGCCTTGATGGCAGCCTTCGGATTGTTGGGCGAGACGGCAATGCTGTCGATCGTGACCTGGCCCTGATCTCTGGCATCGGCGCCATAAAGCAGCCGCGCCATCTCACTGCGGCCGGCGCCGATCAGGCCGAAGAAGCCGAGAATTTCGCCCTGGCGCACGGAAAAACTGATCGGATTGCGTAGCCTCGGCCCGGATAGGCCCCTGACCTCCAGCCGGATGTCGCCGAGCGCGCGTTCGCGCCATCCCCAGACATTGCTGATCTCGCGCCCGACCATTTCCGAAATGATCTGTTCGCGCGTCGTCTCGGCGATCTTCGGGTGATGGGCGGCAAGCTTGCCGTCGCGCAGCACCGTCAGGCTGTCGCAAAGTCGAAAAATCTCGTCGAGACGATGCGAGACGTAAAGGATGACGGCTCCCCTCGCCTTCAGCCTGCCGATCAGCGAAAACAGGATTTCGCTTTCACGCGAAGAAAGCGAGGAAGTCGGCTCGTCGAGCGCGATCACCCGCGCGTCGAGCTTCACGGCCTTGGCGATCTCGATCATCTGCCGCGCGCCGATCGAAAGCGAGCTGACCTTGGCCGACGGATCGACATCGATGCCGATCTCCTCGAGTTTCGCGCGCACCGTTTCGATCAGCGTCTTCGACTGGATGACGCCGCCCTTGGCCGGAAAGCGCCCGAGCCAGAGGTTTTCGGCCACCGTCAACTCCGGGACGAGCTGCAGCTCCTGATGGATGACGACAATGCCGGCATGGAAGGCGTCGCGCACGGAGGTGTATTTTTGTTCCTCACCATCGATGAAGATGCTGCCGTCATCGGCGGTCTGATCGCCGGAAAGAACGCGGATCAGCGTTGATTTGCCGGCGCCGTTTTCGCCCATCAGGCCGTGGACGGCGCCCTTCTCGACGGTGAAGGAAACATTCGCCAGCGCCTGCACGCCGGGATAGCCCTTGGAAATATTGTTGAATTCGAGGAAAGCCATCACCGCTCCGCCGAGAAGGATCCGGCAGCACGCTTGGGTGCTGCCGGATTGACATCATCCGGAGATGATCACTCGATGCCAAGATCCTTGCGGACCTTCTCGTAGTCGCCGCGCAGCGCCAGCGAGCCGGAGGTCAGCGTCAGCTTTGCCGGCTCCTTGCCGTTGGCGATCCAGTCGTACATGTTGATCGCCGTCTCGTAGCCATGACGCTTCGGCGAGATGATGACGGTGCCGAAGAAACCGGTCGCCGCCGGCTTCTTGAATTCGTTGATCGCCGATTCCGCCCCGCCGATGCCGACACCGATGATGTTGGCCGCCGGGATGCCGACCGATTCGGAAGCACGGACGGCGCCGAGAACGGCTTCGTCGTTGAGGCCGAAGGCGACCCAGTATTTCACATCGGCATGTTTGTTGAGAACGGTGGTCGCGGCATTGAGCGCCGCTTCCGTATCGGTCTTCGCCTGCGGTGCGTCATAAATATTCTCGGCCGGGAAGCCGGCTGACTTCAGCACCGAAATCGCACCCTCGACGCGATCGACCGCGGTCGGCAGCTGATCGTAAGAAACCCGGATCGCGCCGACATTCTTCATGTCCCAACCACGCTTCTTGATCTCGTCGACGATGGCCTGCCCCACGGTCTCGCCGATCTTGGTGGCCGAAATGCCCATATGCGGCACGTCCTCCAACGGCTTGCCGTCGGCGCTGACGAGGCGGTCGTCGACCGTCATCAGCTTCAATTGGTTGGCTTCCGCCTTGGCGACGATGCCGGGGCCGAGCTTGACGTCGGGCGTGCAGACGATAAAGCCCTGCGCGCCCTGAGCGCCGAGATTGTCGATCGCCGACTGAACCTTCTCGCCGTCTTCGGCCCCGATCTTGACGACGGTGAAGCCTTTCTCCTTCGCTGCCTGGTCGGCGAATTTCCACTCGTCCTGAAACCACGGCTCCTCGGGCTGCTTGACGATGAATCCAATCTTCACGTCGGCGGAAAATGCCGAGCCGGCTGCCAGGATGGCGAAAGCGCCAGCCACAATAGCTGCTTTGAACAAGCGCATGTCTCTCTCCCTAAACTCTGAAATCGAGCCACTGCCTCCCCGGCAGTGTCCAATGAATTATGTTAAATCATCATACCAGTCAATTGCCAATGTATGATGATTGGAATAATAGGATACAGCGAGAGCCGGGAGGGCCCGTCGCAAAGCCGATCGAATTCGGATAATGAGGTCCAGTTGCTTCCCGGGAGCAAGTTGCGGAGAGGTGAAGTTGGAATCTGAGGGACAGGGCCGAGCGGAAAGCTCCAGCAGCAGCGAACGCCGGCCGCGCGTACGCCGTAACGTTACGGCGGCGATCGCGCAGGATATCTGTGCGGATCGCTATCCCTCGGGCTCGCCGCTGCCCCGCGAGAACGACCTCTGCGAGCTCTACGGCGTCAGCCGCACCGTCATTCGCGAATCGCTGAAAGTGCTGGAATCCAAGGGACTGGTGCGCGGCAAGCCGCGGGTCGGAACGACCGTTTGCGACAGGGACGAGTGGAATATCCTGGACGCCGAGGTGCTCGACTGGATGGGGCCTTACATCAAGGACTTCGACCTGCTGGGCTGCATTCTCGAAGCCCGGCGCACCATAGAGCCGGCAGCCGCCGAATATGCCGCCGAACGCGCCAGCGCCCAGGAAATCGCCGATCTCGACAAGGCCTGGCGGCAGATGCGCGACAGCGCCGGCGAACCGGAAAGCTTCACCGACGCCGATGTGATGTTTCATACGGTGCTGCTCACCGCCAGCCACAACCAGGTCTTCCGCCGCCTGTCGAGCGCCATCCATGCGGCGCTGAAATATGCATTGCATGCCTCCAACATCGCCGTCGAAAACCGGGAGGATGCGGTGCTCGTTCACGGCCAGCTGGTCGAGGCTTTGCGCATGCGCGACAAAACCGGCGCCCGCGAATGCGCCAACCGCATGCTCGACCTTGCGGTGCGCGACCTTGCCGCCGCCGAAAAGGTGATCGGCAGAACGAAATGATGGTTGCCGAGGAATGAGCGGCGCCGCCGCCTGAAACATGAGAAAAGACGGAAAGAACCGCGATGAAGATCACCAAACTCACCACCTATATTGTTCCGCCGCGCTGGCTGTTTCTGAAGGTCGAGACCGACGAAGGCATCGTCGGCTGGGGTGAGCCGGTCGTCGAAGGCCGCGCGCTGACCGTCGAGGCCGCCGTCCACGAGCTCGAAGACTACCTGATCGGCAAGGATCCCTTCCTGATCGAGGACCACTGGACGGTGATGTATCGCGGCGGCTTCTATCGCGGTGGCGCGGCCCATATGAGCGCCATCTCCGGCATCGACCAGGCGCTCTGGGACATCAAGGGCAAGGCCCTCGGACAGCCGATCCATTCGCTGCTCGGTGGCCAGCTCCGCGACCGCATCAAGGTCTATTCCTGGATCGGCGGCGACCGGCCCGCCGATGTCGCCAACAATGCCAGGGACGTGGTCGCCCGCGGCTTCAAGGCGATCAAGCTCAACGGCTGCGAAGAAATGCAGATCGTCGATACCAACGAGAAGGTGGAGAAGGCGGTCGAGACCATCGCCGCCATCCGTGAGGCGATCGGCCCGCATATCGGCATCGGCGTCGATTTCCACGGCCGCGTGCACAAGCCGATGGCCAAGGTCCTCGCCAAGGAGCTCGAGCCCTACAAGCTGATGTTCATCGAGGAGCCGGTGCTTTCCGAAAACAAGGAAGCGCTGCGCGACATCGTCAACCATACCTCGACGCCGATCGCGCTCGGCGAGCGGCTCTTTTCGCGCTGGGACTTCAAGCAGGTCCTTGCGGACGGCTATGTCGACATCATCCAGCCGGATCTTTCGCATGCCGGCGGCATCACCGAATGCCGCAAGATCGCGGCGATGGCCGAAGCCTACGACGTGGCGCTGGCGCCGCATTGCCCGCTCGGCCCGATCGCGCTCGCCGCCTGCCTGCAGGTCGACGCCGTCAGCTACAATGCCTTCATCCAGGAGCAGAGCCTCGGCATCCACTACAACACCGGCAACGACATTCTCGATTACATCTCCAACAAGGAGGTGTTCCACTATGCCGATGGTTTCGTCTCGATCCCGCAGGGGCCTGGTCTCGGCATCGAGGTCGATGAGGCCTATGTCATCGAGCGCGCCAGGGAAGGCCATCGCTGGCGCAACCCGATCTGGCGCCATGCTGACGGCAGCTTCGCCGAGTGGTAAAGATTGGAGGGGTCGCGCAAGCGGCCCTTTTTCATGCGCCGTGTCGGATGTCGCCCGTCTCATCCGTCATAGTGGAAACTCAAAGAGGAGAGTCAGCATGGCCAGAGCAATCGCAATCATCGTCGCCCGCGTCATCTTCAGCTTCATCTTCTTCATGGCCGCCGGCTTCAAATTCGCCGATATCGGCGCGACGGCGGACTATATCACTGCCGCCGGTTTTCCGATGGCGACATTCCTGACCTGGGTCGCGGCCTTCTTCGAGATCGCGCTGGCGCTCGCCTTCATCTCCGGGGCCTTCTTTACCGAAGCCAGCCTGCTCGCAGGCATCTACGTGATCTTCCTCGCCTTTGCCTTCCACGGACCGTCTCGTTGGCAGCAGAACCAGGCCGAATTCGGCTTCTTCGTCGATCACTTCACCTTCCTCGCCGGCCTGCTCTTCGCCGCCGTCCATGGGCCGGAGAGATGGGCGCTGCGCTACAGCCTGTTGAAATAGCGATCGCTCTGCAATCGTTCCGGAACCAAGCGCCGCGGCGATCATTGCTTCTCCACCACTTGGCAGAGGAGCGTCTCATGGCATTAGAGGGAAAGAGCGCCTTGGTGACGGGGGCAGGCTCCGGCATCGGCAAGGCGGCTGCATTGAAGCTTGCCGCCGAAGGCGCAAGGGTCGCGGTCCTCAGCCGCACGGAAAGCGAAGTACAGGAAACCTGCAACGAGATCGTCGCTGCCGGCGGCCGGTCGATCGCACTGACCGCCGATACGAGCGACGAATCCCAGATGCGGGCGGCGATCGAAGGGATGACCGAGGATTTCGGCGGCATCGACATCGTCGTCGCCAATGCCGGCATCAACGGCGTCTGGGCACCGATCGATGATCTGAAGCCTGACGAATGGGATCAGACGATGGCAGTCAATCTGCGCGGCACCTATCTGACGCTGCATCTGACCGTGCCCTATCTGAAACGGAACGGCGGCTCCATCGTCGTCGTCTCCTCGATCAACGGCACCCGCACCTTTACGACACCCGGCGCCACCGCCTATACCGCCACCAAGGCGGCACAAGTTGCCATGGTCCAGCAGCTTGCGCTGGAGCTCGGCAAACATCGCATCCGCATCAATGCCGTCTGCCCCGGAGCGATCGAAACCGGCATTTCCGCCAACACCACCATGCGCCATCGCGAGGAAACCGAAGTGCCGGTCATTTGGCCGGAAGGCGAAATTCCGATCACCAACGGCAAGAAGGGTTCGAGCGAGGATGTCGCCGAGGCGATCCTCTTCCTCGCATCCGACCACGCCCGTCACATCACCGGCACGCCCATCTGGATCGATGGCGGCCAGAGCCTTTTGCGCTAACGGCCCTGGAAATCAGCCGTTCAGTCGGGCGCTGTCAAGCGTATACAGTTCCTGCGCGCGCTGCACGCCGCGCAACGCATAACGTCCGACACATGCGAGCGCGGCACGCTCTTCCTGGGGTATGGCCGCAGCGAAATCAGAGGAGATCAGCAGGTTGAGATCGACCGAACGGCACATCGAGGCGATCCGGCTGACCTCGTTGACGGCAGGGCCGATGACGGTGAAGTCCAGCCGGTCCTGGCTGCCGATATTGCCGTAAAAGACATCGCCGATATGCAAGCCGATATAGACGTCCGTCGTCGCCCGGCCGTCGGCCGCGCGCGCGGCATTCAGCGCGGCGAGCTTTTCCCGTAGCAGCGATTCGGCGCTGAGCGCCGCACGGCATGTCTCAGCCGGCACCTCGCCCTTGAAGATCGCGAGCACACCGTCGCCGATCAGCTTCAGCACGTTGCCGCCCGCCTCGTGGATCGCCGAGATCGCCACCTCGCTGTAATCGTTGAGCAGCGGGATGATTTCCTCGGGCGGCACACGGTCGGAAATCTTGGTGTAGTTCAACAGATCGGAAAACCAGAGCGCCGCCGAAATCCGCTCCGACTTGCCGCGGCTGATCTTGCCTTCCATCACCTGGCGCGCCGCGTCCTCGCCGAGATAGACTTCGGCGATGGTGCGGGCGATGCGCCCGAGCGCGATGCACTTGATCGCCAATCCGAGGACCGGCACGAGCTTGCGCAGGATGGCGAGATCGTGATCGGAAAAACCCTCAGGATGTTTCGTCGCGAAATGCGAGAAGAAGCAATCCATCTCGCCGATCGTGCCGGCCTCGCTGAAACGATGCATCATCGCCACGAAATCCGTGTGACCGGCTTCCGCGATCTTGTCGAGCATGCTGAAATCGGTCGGATCGCCGAAGCCCAGGCGTCGGCGCACCTCCCGCTCGTTGCCCGACCAGAGATGGTAGAAGGCCGAGCGCTGCCAGTTCGCGGCCGCTTCGCCCGAGCTCGTCGGACCGTATTCGAATTCGGCTTCAATCTCCTCCACGCTGTCCCAGCGGAAGGCTCGGCCCTCATGCACGGGGTGCAGCGTGTCCATCAGCGCCAGGCCGCGGTCGAGCGGCAGGCCGGCATTCCGGCAGGCCGCGCAGAAGCCGGTCATCAGTTCGGCTTCCGAAGCGCCCTTCAGTCCCTGCTCCGTAACCCAGGCCGCAATTGTGCTGACGTCGCTGTAATCCATGCCGCTTACCTCGCTGATATCAAGCTTTAGCCCAAATCCGGCATCGATGGAAAGCCGATTGGCTCAATCGCCGGCCGGCATGTTGTAGGGCGTGATGATTTCAACCGCTGAAAGCAAGGCCGGAACCGCCCGCCGGGCTGAGGCCTCGCGGCTCATGATCGCCCTGAAGGCCGAACGCGCATCGGTTCTGAGATCATGATGCAGCACGAAGCCGATCCGGCGTCCCGCAAGCAAAGCCCGATTGTCGGCATCGAGATCATGGGCGACAAAGACGCGGACCGGAAGGTGGGCGGCTTCGAAGGCCGCCAGCACGGCTCGGTTGCCGCCGCCGATCGAATAGACGGCATTGATCGCGGAATCGGCCGCGAGCGCTGCCGCCGCAAGCGTTCCCGTCGCCGCATCGCTGCCGTGCCCCTCGCTGATTTCGGTGACGCCGATCTCGGGGTAATGGGCGCGGATGACGCGGCGAAAACCGATTTCGCGCTCCTCCTCGCCGCGGAACCGCCCGCTCGACAGCGTCACCAGCACCTTGCCGCCGTCACTCCCGAGGCATTCGCCGACAAGATGGGCCGCAGTTTCTCCCGCCGCCCGGTTGTCAGCGCCGGCATAGGCGATGCGCGCCGAATTCGGCAGGTCGGTCACCAGCGTCACCACGGGAATCCCGGCCGCATCCGCCCGCGCGACGGCGGCAACGACCTCGCCGACATCAGGTGCCTTGAGCACGATGCCGTGCGTGCCGCGCAGCCGGATGCGGTCGAGAAGCTGCACAAGTTCTGCCGGCTTCAGCACTTCGGCAAAGTGGAAGCGGCAACGAAAGACGCCGGGAAGAAAGGTTGCCATCTCGGCCTCGAAGGCGGCCCGCACCGCATCACTGAAACGCTGCGGCGTCTCCATGACGATATCGATCGCCAGCGTGCGCCCGCTGCTCATCGCCCCCGTCTGCTGCTTCTCCAGCTCCGCGATCGCCGCTCTCACCCGCATTTCCGTCTGTTGCCGCACGCCCGGCCGGCCGTTCAGCACCCGGTCGACGGTGGCGGTGCTCAGTCCGGCCTGAAAAGCGATGTCCTTGACGAGAAAAGGATGCGCCATGGGAGCCCTTCCTGATGGTTTTTTGATGGATTCCTGATCTACATCACCGCGCATCGCGGCGTATAGTGCCTCATCGGAAACAGGGAGGAGCCTGGGATGAAAACCGATAACCAGCAGAAATTGCGCGCCGACCGTGTCTGGCTCTCCGAAGATGCCTGCGATCTTGCCGATTTTCGCCGTCTTGCGGAAAAGACGACCGCGCTTGCCGATTATCCCACCGCGTCAGCGGTCGAGAAAAACATCCTGATTTATGACAGCCGCAAGGTGATGGCAGCGGCAGCGGAAGACCGGCGCGCCGTGCTGGCCGAAATCTGCGAGGCCTTCGGCGACGGTCCCGGCGTCATCGTATTCAAACATGCTTACGAGCATACCGGCATCATCGACCGCGCCAGCGCGATCTTCGATCAGATCATCGAGGAACAGCATCGCACCTCGACCGGCGGCGGCGATCACTTCGCCAAGCCCGGCGCCAACGACCGCATCTGGAATTCGCTGGAAAAACACTGCCTCGCCGATCCGGCAAATTTCGCCGAATATTACGGCAACGCCATCGTCGCGCTGGCAAGCGAAGCCTGGCTCGGCCCGAGCTATCAGATGACGGCGCAGGTCAACCGCGTCAATCCGGGCGGCGCAGCACAGTCGGCGCACCGCGACTACCATCTCGGCTTCCAATCGTCTGAGGTGATCGAGCAGTTTCCGGCGCATGTGCACCGGCTCTCGCCGGTGCTGACGCTGCAAGGCGCGATCGCCCATTGCGACATGCCGCTCGAAAGCGGCCCGACGCTCTTCCTGCCGCACAGCCAGACCTATGTGCCGGGTTATCTCGCGCTGAAGCGCCAGGAGTTCCGCGATTATTTCGAAGCCAACCACGTGCAGCTGCCGCTCGAAAAAGGCGATGTCGTCTTCTTCAATCCCGCCCTCTTTCACGCCGCCGGCACCAACCGCTCGGCCGACATCAAACGCGTCGCCAACCTCCTGCAGGTTTCTTCCGCCTTCGGCCGCGCAATGGAAACCGTCAATCGCGAGAGGATGAGCGCCAGGCTCTTTCCCGCGTTGAAAACCTTGCAGGGCAGGCTTCCACCCGATGAAATCACCAACGCCGTCGCCGCTTGCGCCGAAGGCTATTCCTTCCCGACCAATCTCGACCGCGACCCGCCGCTCGGCGGCCTGGCACCGAAGACGCAGGCACAGTTGATGCACGAGGCATTGAAGGAAGGCTGGAGCGACGAGGCCTTTACGGCGGCGCTTGCCGAGCAGGCGAGGAAGAAGCTGAGCTGAACTTGGAGACTGGAGCCACACACGTTGACATAACCGCCTCCCGTACCCGCGGGAGGCCATTCGCGCATCACCACCGAGGAGGAACCCCATGAGCACGAACCACGGCCGCCTTGACGGCAAGATTGCGATCGTCACCGGCGGCACGCAAGGGCTGGGCGCCACCATTGCCCGTCTCTTCGCCGAACGCGGTGCGAAAGGCATCGTCATTTGCGGCCGCAACGAAGCCAAGGGCGAGGCGAAGGCAGCGGAGATATCCGCTGCAACCGGCACCAGGGTCGTCTACGTCAAGGCCGACCTCGGCAAGGTCGAAGACGCGCGGAATGTCGTGCACGCCTGCGACGAGGCCTTCGGCCGGGTCGACGCGCTGGTCAATGCCGCCGCCATCACCGATCGCGGCACCATCCTCGATACCAGTCCTGAACTCTTCGACGCCATGTTCGCCGTCAATGTGCGCGCGCCGTTTTTCCTGATGCAGGAGACGGTGAAGGTCATGCGCCGCGAAAAGACCGAAGGCACGATCGTCAATATCGGCTCGATGTCGGCCAAAGCCGGCCAGCCCTTCATCGCCGCTTATTGCGCCTCCAAGGGCGCGCTGGAAACGCTGACGAAGAACACCGCCTATGCGCTCTTGCGCAACCGCATCCGCGTCAACGGCCTCAACATCGGCTGGATGGCTTCCGAGGGCGAGGACCGCATTCAGCGCGAATATCACGATGCACCCGCCGACTGGCTGGAGAAGGCGGCCGCCAGCCAGCCCTTCGGCCGCCTCGTCGATCCGCATGAGGTGGCGCGCGCCTGCGCTTACCTGTCGTCGGCCGAATCCGGACTGATGACCGGCTCGGTCATCTGCTTCGACCAGTCGATCTGGGGGGCTTACGACGGCTCGCCGCATCCGGTCGCCGCCCTCTGAAAAACCGGAGCCCGGCATTTCCGCTCGCCGGGCTCTGGCACCTCCCAGCATTTGTCGCTAGGAAAAGGGCGGCAGCATTCAGGGAGGAACTGGCGTGGCCGACAATCCGCTTTACGACATCCGCGATGAACGTTTCGGCGCCCTGGTCATCGGCAGCGCCGCGCTCGAGGAACTCTATGGCGGCTGCCGCTGGACGGAAGGCCCGGTCTGGTTTTCCGACCTCAACTGCCTGCTCTGGAGCGATATCCCGAACGAACGCATGATGCGCTGGACGCCCGACGGCACGGTCTCGGTCTTCCGCTCGCCCTCCAATTACGTCAACGGCAACACCCGCGACCGGCAGGGCCGACTTATCTCCTGCGAACATGGCGGCCGCCGCGTCACCCGCACCGAACTCGACGGCAGCATCACCGTTCTCGCCGACAGCTACAGGGGCAAACGGCTGAACTCGCCGAACGATGTCGTCGTCCATTCCGATGGCGGGATCTGGTTCACCGATCCGACCTACGGCATCCTGTCCGATTACGAGGGCCACAAGGCCGAGCCCGAGCAGCCAACCCGAAACGTTTACCGGATCGACCCTTCAAGCGGCGCAATCGAGGCCGTCGTCGAGGATTTCATCCAGCCGAACGGCCTTGCCTTCTCGCCCGACGAGACGAAACTCTACATCGCCGATTCCGGCTCGGCCAAGCATGACGTGCCACGCCATATAAGAGTTTTCGACGTCGTCGACGGCAGGAGGCTCGCAAACAGCCGCTATTTCTGCAGCCTCGATGTCGGCAATCCCGACGGCTTCCGCTTCGACGTCAGCGGCAATCTCTGGACGAGTGCCGGCGACGGCGTGCATTGCTTTTCGCCCGACGGCACGCTGCTCGGCAAGATCAGGGTGCCGCAGACGGTCTCCAACCTCACCTTCGGCGGCCCCAAGAAAAACCGGCTCTTCATCACCGCGACGCGCTCGGTCTATTCGATCTATACGAAGACCAACGGCGCCCAATATCCGTGAGGATCAGGCACCGGCTTGAAGATCGCCGTTCCGGGATGACGACTTGCATAAAAAAAGCTAAAGCGCGTCACACGAATGAGATTCGATGTGCGTGCTTCAGAGCATGAGGCCGAAACCTGTGAGCGGTTTCGGACAACATCCTGTTCTGGCAGCCCGCAGATCCATTGCATCAAGAAGGGATGTCCCGATGACTCGATTTTCACGCGCCGAAGGGCGCCGCACCACTTCTGATGCCATGACCGGGAGAGCCTGAGATGCGTTCCGTCGTTTCCTTCAACGAAGGCTGGAGTTTCCACGAGGGCTTCGGCCAGCGTCTGCTCGAAAGCTTCGACGCCGCCAAGTCGGCCAGCCTGCCCCATACCGCCGTCGAATTGCCGTTCAACTATTTCGACGAGAAAAGCTATCAGCGTGCCTTCACCTATCAGAAAGTGCTGCGCTGGCTGCCCGAATTCGAGGACCGCGAGGTTTCGCTCGTTTTCGACGCCGCCATGGCCGACAGCGTCGTCTATCTGAACGGCGAAGAAATCATCGCCCACAAGGACGGCTACACCCCCTTCGAGGCCCGTTTCACCGGCAAGCTCATCAAGGGCGAGAACCTCGTGACCGTCAAGATCGACGGCAGCGAAAATCCTGAGATCCCGCCCTTCGGCGGCCGCATCGATTATCTGACCTATGCCGGCATCTACCGCGACGTCTGGCTGAAGGTCACCGATCCGGTGTCGATCCGCAATCTCAAGATCGAAACCGCGGACGTTCTCGCTCCGGAGAAATCGGCAACCATCCGCGTCGATATCGCCAATCCCGAGGGCCGCAGCTTCTCGGCGACCGTCACCGCCACGCTGAAGCAGTCAGACGGCGCGGTGATCGCCACCGCAGCAACCGAGACGATCGGCGACCGCACCAGGCTTTCCTTCGGCGGCCTCACCGGCATTACCCTCTGGGACATCACCGATCCCACGCTCTACGAAGTCACCGTCGAACTCAGGACGGAGCATGGCTCCGACCGTGTCTCCTCCCGCTTCGGCTTCCGCACCGCCGAATTCACGCCGGAAGGTTTTCTCTTGAACGGCAAGCCGCTCAAGCTGCGCGGCCTCAACCGTCATCAGTCCTTCCCCTATGTCGGTTATGCCGCCGGCCGCTCCGCCCAGGAGCGCGACGCCGACATCATGAAGAGCGTGCTGAAGTGCAATATCGTCCGCACCTCGCATTATCCGCAGTCGAAATGGTTCCTCGACCGCTGCGATGCGATCGGCCTGCTGGTCTTCGAGGAGATCCCCGGCTGGCAGCATATCGGCGATGCCGACTGGCAGAAGGAATCGATCGAAAACGTCCGCCGCATGATCGAGCGCGACTGGAACCATCCCTCGATCATCATCTGGGGCGTGCGCATCAACGAATCGCAGGATAATCACGATTTTTACGCCGAGACCAATCGCCTCGCCCGCGAGCTCGACAGCACCCGCCAGACCGGCGGCGTGCGTTACATCACCGAGAGCGAGCTGCTCGAGGACGTCTATACGATGAACGACTTCATCCTCGGCAACGAGGAGCTGCCGGGCGCCAACCGCCCGCGCACCGCATTGCGCGGCCAAGAGGAAAATACCGGGCTGTCGAAAAAAGTGCCGTATCTCATCACCGAGTTCAACGGCCACATGCACCCGACGAAGATCTATGACCAGGAGCAGCGCCAGGCCGAGCATGTGCGCCGTCACCTGGAGGTGCTGAATGCCGCCTATGGCGACCCCGATATCTCGGGCGCCATCGGCTGGTGCATGTTCGATTACAACACCCACAAGGATTTCGGCTCGGGCGACCGCATCTGCTATCACGGCGTCATGGACATGTTCCGCGAGCCGAAATTCGCCGCCTATGCCTATATCAGCCAGTGCGACCCGTCCGACGAGATCGTCATGAAGCCGGTGACCTTCTGGGCGCGCGGCGAGCGCAATATCGGCGGCGTGCTGCCGCTGATCATCCTGACCAATTGCGACGAGGTGGAACTGCAATATGGCGGGCTCAGCAAGCGCATCGGCCCGGACCGCGAGAATTATCCGCATCTGCCGCATCCGCCCGTCGTTCTCGATCATCGCCACTTCACCGCCGACGAGCTCGGCACCTGGGGTCTGGAATGGATCGACGGCACCTTGACCGGTTATATCGGCGGCGAGCCGGTGGCGAGCCTGACGTTTGCCGCCGATCCTCTGCCGACCACGCTGGAAATCGTCGCCGACAGCCACACGCTGAAAGCCCGGGAACGCGACAGCACCCGCGTCATCATTCGCGCCCTCGACCAATGCGGCCAGCGCCTGCCCTTCATGAACGACAGCATTTCGCTGAAAGTGCATGGACCCGGAAAAATCGTCGGCCCGGCCAATGCGCCGCTGCAAGGCGGCACCGCCGGCTTCTGGCTGGAGGCGACGGGTCTGGTCGGCGAGATCACCGTCGAAGCGATCTCCTCGCGTTTCGCGCCGGTGACCCTCACTGTGACGGCCGCCGCCTGACGGCCATCACGCGATCCGCATCTGGCTGTCTGGATCGA
>NZ_NWSW01000055.1:0-24216 GCF_002531805.1 Rhizobium sp. M1
CCAAACATTCACAGGCTCTCAGGATGAGGGCTGATCGCGGTGCCGTGTGGCTGGTCACTCCGCTCATTTTTCTGTGCCGGCCTCTACGGCCGACAAAATCAGAGTTTGCAGAAAACGGGCTTTTTCGGTCCACGATTGGCTGTTTACGCTTGCCCGCGGGCCAATGTGGGACCATTCTTAGATCGGATCCTGGCGATGCGGTAAGCGAGAGGTCAGGCCTTGCAACGCTCAATCTCGACCTCGAAGCACGTGGCGCCTTTTCTCGACTGATCCCCGAGCGAGGAGGTTGTCCATGTCCACGCTCTCTGTCGACCATCCGCTACAGCCGGGCGACCGGGTCCCGAACGTTGTGCTTGATGCGATCTCGCGTGAGGGGAAGATCGCCCTTGATGATTTTCGCGGCCGCAGCCCATTGCTGATCGGTTTGTTTCGAGGCCTGCATTGCCCGTTCTGCCGGCGCCATGTCGCGGCCATGGCATATCTCAACCCGATGCTGCGTGAGAAAGGCGTCCAATCCCTGGCTGTTGTAAACACCCCGGTCGAACGCGCGCGGCTTTATTTCCGGTACCATCCGATACCCGATCTTCTCGCTGCTTCCGACCCGGTACGGGCTTCGCACCAAGCCTTCGGCTTGCGCGAGGTCGGGATCGACGCGGTCATGGCGATACGGATCGATCTTCCGGGCGAGTTGCCCGAGCCCATGAACCCGATGGCAATGGACGAATTTATTAACAAGAAGGAAGGATATCAAATTACGGAAGCCGATCAGCAGATGATGAGGGCCGACCACGGGCAGCTTGTCGGTCAGTTCCTCATCGACCGGGAGGGCATCGTGCGCTGGAGCTTCACTGAAGTTCTGGAGGCTGGGCTTCAGACATACAAGGCACCGAATTCCCAGGAATTGATCTCGGTCGCTTCCCAAGTCGCCCTTTGAGCCGTCAATGTCATAGGAGCAGTCCGTCGAGGCCTTTTGCGGTAGAACACGCGGCAGCACCCGGCTATAAAGCTCATGCTGCGTGGCCTTTTTAGCGGTAACCGATGCCCAACTCTCCCGAATCCTCAGGTGAAAGCGTTAGCAGTTCGAGCTCGGGTCGCGATCAGAACCTGGATTCGGCAGCGCAAGCGGCCGCCTCGGATTCGCCAGGAACCGCCCAAGTCGACGACGCGCAGCCGTCCCATGGATCCTTCGACCAGACCAGGCAGGCCGCCAGAACTCTGTTGCGTGCGATACGCCAGGATGTGCAGGCAAGTTCTGCCTTGGCAAAGATCAAAACGACCGCAATGGTTTGGGGGACGAAGCTCCGGAGGTCGACGCGGCCTGGAATAGCGTCGGCGCCCCACAAATGGATGACGACAGCCTTGGTCAAAGCCGGGCGCGGTATTCGCGATTGGCGTTCAAAGCCGCGTGAAGGTCGACGGAGCGCATCGCTCATTGCGGGCTGGCGGAAATTCGCTCTCGGGTCGATCCTTCTTGTCTGCCTCCTCGTCGGAAGCGTGCTGGTGTGGGCCCTGAAAGACGTGCCCTGGAGCGAAATCCGGGATGGCACGTTAAAGCCGGTCGTCGTGCTGGAGACTGCGGACGGTGCGCCGCTGGTCAGACAGGGGCCTTATCAAGGGCCGTATGCCCGATACGAGCAGTTTCCGCCCTATCTGATCGATGCCGTCCTTTCGATCGAGGATCGCCGGTTCATGGATCATTTCGGCGTCGACCCGAGGGGCATCGGGCGGGCGCTTCTGCGCAACCTCGAGGCTGGCTCGGTGGTGGAAGGCGGCAGCACGATCACCCAGCAGCTCATCAAGCTGCAATATCTCGACAGCGACCGAACCATAAAACGAAAGATCCAGGAAGTCGTCATCGCGTTCTGGCTGGAGTGGAAGCTCGGCAAGGCGGAAATCCTGACGCGCTATCTCAACAGCGTCTATCTTGGCGCCGGCGCCACCGGCATGCCTGCCGCCGCGCGCATCTATTTCAACAAGGACATCGGCGCCCTCAACCTGCCGGAGTCGGCGATGCTGGCGGGATTGCTGCGGGCGCCGAGCCAATGGAATCCCATCGACAATTTCGAAGGCGCCCGGCAGCGCACGATGGTCGTTCTCGACGCCATGGCGGCCAATGGCAAGATCACCGCGCCGCAGGCGGCGGAGGCCAAGACGAGCTTTACCAGGTTGCACCCAACGACGCCCACGCCGCGCTCCGGAAGCTGGTTTGCCGACTGGATTTCGCCGCAGGCAAGCGAAATCGCCGGCGCCTCGCCAGGTTCGACTTCGGTGCGCACCACGCTGGTGCCGCAGCTGCAGCAGATCGCCGAACGGGTCGTGAAAAGAGCCCTGGACAGTGAGGGAAAGACGGTCGGCGCATCGCAGGCCGCCTTGGTTGCGATGACGCCGGACGGCGCGGTCGTTGCGATGGTTGGGGGGCGCGACTACAAGGCGAGCCAGTTCAACCGCGCCGTCACGGCGATGCGCCAGCCGGGTTCCACCTTCAAGCTGTTTGTCTATTACGCAGCATTGAAGGCCGGGCTCACTCTGTCCGACCGGGTTCTGGACGCGCCAATCGACATCAACGGCTGGTCGCCGGACAATTCCGGCGGCGACTTTCGCGGTTGGGTAACGCTTGCCGAAGCCTTCGCGCGATCGCTCAATGCCGCGTCGGTGGCGCTTGCCGAAGAGGTCGGTGTGGACAATGTGATTGCCGCAGCGCGCGAACTCGGCATCGATGCGCCCCTGGCCAACACGCCGTCATTGGCACTTGGCACCTCCGAAGTAAATCTGCTTAACCTCACCAGCGCCTATGCGTCCGTCCAACTCGGCAAGGCCCCTGTCAAGCCCTGGGGCATCATCGACTTCCAGGCGGCCGGGCAGCCCACGACGTTTCGCGTTGGCCAACAATCAAAGCCGACTGTCGATCTTTCACCCTACCAGTCCGATCTTCTCGGCCTTCTGCAGTTGGTGGTCGAGCACGGCACTGGACGCGGCGCAGATCCCGGCACCTTTGCGGCCGGTAAGACCGGCACGAGCCAGGACAATCGTGATGCCTGGTTCGTCGGCTTCACGGACGCGCTCGTCGTCGGTGTCTGGGTCGGCAATGATGATGACGCGCCGATGAAGGGGGTGACGGGCGGCAGCCTGCCGGCGCATATCTGGCGGGACTTCATGCGCGAAGCGGCGAGCGAACGGACGCTGAACGGCGTGCGATCGAGCGAAGCAGTGGTCGACGGTCAAGGCGCCCCGCAGTCCTGCAACATCACCGCCTGTTCGCGCAGTTACCGCTCCTTCCGCCCATCCGATTGTACCTATCAGCCCTATTCCGGCAGCCGGCGGCTTTGCGAAAAGTGATGTGGCTTCAAAGCGCCGACCACGCTTGCCCGGCGTGCCGCGCGCTACTCCTCCAGAACGTTCTTCAGCGCATCGATGACGACGCGAATGGAGGGGACGTCTTTGATATCCGAATGAACAACCAGCCAGACCTCTCTCGTCAAAGGACGTTCCGTCTCAACGCGCCGGAGACCACTGGACTCCAGGACGACGAAATCGGGCAGCATGACGACACCTGCGCCAAAACTTGCGGCTGCGGCCTGAAACTCCAGAACGGACGACCTCACCGCGATCGGCCGGCCGGCGGCCAGCTCGATCAGCCGCGACTGTTGGGGTGAGGCATTCATGGTGTCGTCGTAGCCGATGAAGGTCCAGTCCTGCGGTGGAACGGTTTCAAGGTAGGTTTTTGATGCGTAAAGATGAAAGCTTGTCTCGCCGAGCTTGACGATCGAGTAATCGCCGTCCTCGGGACGCGACATCCGCACGGCGATGTCGGCCTCTCGTCTGTTCAGCGAGGCGAGGCGCTTTTCTCCGACAAGCGTGACCTCAACGCCGGGATGGTTGCGCCTGACGGCCGCGATCGGCTTTGCCAGCAGCACGCTCGAGAGTGCCGGGGGAGCGCTGATCCTGACGTGACCGCGCAATTCCGTGGTGCTGCTGCGACCAAGCTGCTCGATGGCTGCTGTCTGAACCGCGACGAGAGCTGCGTGCCTGGCAACCTGCTCTCCGTCCTGGGTCAAACTGATGCGCCGTCCGCGCCGGTCGACGAGCTTGCGACCCAGGCTGCCTTCGAGCGACGAAATCCGCCGGCTTATCGTGGCGTGTTCGACGCCGAGCTGCTTTGCGGCGCCAAGCAGCGTTCCCGACCGGGCGAGCGCCAGGAAATGCCGAAGATCGTCCCAGTCGATATTTGTGAATTCTCTCCCAATCATTGTGAAACAATAGGGAATTTCCACACATCACGCTACCGCTTAATCTCCTGGCATAAAGGAGAGCACGACGATGACCGACCAAATCGTATGGCTGAACGCCCCCGGCGACGTCACCCAGTTCCATGTCGAACAGCACCATTGTGAGCCTCCCGGTGACGGCGAGATCAAAATTCGTCATGAGGCGATCGGGACCAACTTTCTGGACGTCTATCACCGCAAGGGCCTCTATCCGTTGCCGTCCTACCCCTCGGTGATCGGCGCCGAGGCGGCGGGCATCGTCGAGGATGTCGGCGCCGGCGTCTCCATGTTCAGAAAGGGTGACCGCGTCGCCTATGCCGGGCCTCCGGTTGGCGCCTATCGCTCCGCGCGGAATATTGCCGCTGAAAGGGCGATCAAGCTTCCGGATGCCATTTCAGCAAGAACGGCAGCAGGTTCGCTCCTCAAGGGCATGACGGCCTACATGCTGTTGAAAAAGATTTATGATGTGCGTGGGGGAATGCAGGTTCTGATTCATGCTGCCGCGGGCGGGCTCGGCAGCATCCTCGTTCGTTGGGCCAAATCGCTCGATGCCACGGTGATCGGGACGGTCGGTTCTTCCGCGAAGGCTGCGCTCGCCGCATCATGTGGAGCGGATCACCTTATCATTGGACGAGACGCCGATATCGTCGCGGAAGTGAAGCGGCTCACGAACGGGCTAGGCGTAAACGTCGCCTATGACGGTATAGGCTGCGACACGCTCCTCAAAACCATACGCTCTGTCCGGCCATTCGGCATGGCTGTCACCATCGGCCAGGCCGCCGGTGCCATTCCGCCTGTGCCTGTCGAGGAGCTTCGCCCGGGCAAGGCCCTCTGCCATCCGAGCATCATGGCCTGGTGTGCTGACATCGGACAGTATCGCGAGGCAGCACTCGCTGCAGTCGGCGCGATGGAAACAGGAATCGTTTCGCAAATCGCTGCCGAATACCGTTTGGCCGATGTTGCCAAGGCGCACGAAGAGATGGAATCGGGACGCTCGGCGGGCAGTATCCTGCTGATACCCTGAGTGTTTATAGAAGCGGCGCCGGCAGAGCTTTTGGTTCGCTGGCGCTTCCCGGCCATCCGGCGCGGTTTCCGTACATTTATCCGGAAACCGGCATTATGTTATGCATTATGCCTATCTACAGCCGTAGTCCCTGTTGAGCTAAAGGTGCCTGCCATGGGCCATCGGCATCGGCCGACCGCCCTCCGGCATTTAGACGCCCGGCTATCCAGCCGGCAGCCAATGACAGGGAAGGACGAAAGCCATGTCGACAGACAACAAGCCGCTGATCGCGGTTGCGGGTGCAACGAGCAAACAGGGGCGCAGCGTCGTTGCGACACTTCTTGAAAGCCAGCGCTTCCGCGTCCGTGCTTTCACACGCAGACAGGATTCGCCGGAAGCCTTGCGTCTGAAAAAACTCGGAGCCGAGATTGCCACCGTGCCTCTCGAACTCGGCCGTCAGAAGGATCTCGTTGCTGCCTTCAAGGGCGCGGATGGCGCGTTTGTGATGACGCCGCCGATCGCCCCGCCGGAGACGATCGAGGCGCCTCTCGGTCGGCAGTTGGCGGATGCGGCCGTGCAGGCCGGCGTCGGGCACATTGTGTTCAGCACGCTCGAGAATGTCGACAAGATCACCGGTGGGACGAAATACGCCCCGCACTTCACCGATAAGGCCAGCGTTGCAGATCACATTCGCGGCCTGCCGGTCTCGCATTCCTTCATCATGCTGGCATTCTTCTACACCAATCTTCTCGAATATTATGCGCCGCGCATGGAAGGCGACACCCTGCTGTTGCCGATCTATCTTCCTGAAGATTTCGCCGCACCTTTTGTCGATCCGCTGACGGCGACCGGGCCTGTTGTCCTCGAGATCTTCTCAAACCCCGAGCGCTATAACGGCAAAACGCTGCCGGTCGTCGGCGATATCATTTCTCCGCGGCAGATGGTCGAAACCTTTCAACGCGTGACCGGCCGCAAGGCCGAGTATCGAAATGCTTTCACCAGAGAGGGGCTGCTGACCTATTTTCCGGAGTTCGCCGCCAACGAATTTCTCGTTCGAGAGATTCTCGGGATGGTCGAATACGCTGTCGAGTACGGCTATTTCGGCAAGGAACACGATCTCGAATGGAGCCGTCGCCTGAACCCCGAGACGCTCAGCTGGGAGCAATTTCTGCGGACGTCGGGGTGGCGCGGCGACAAGCTCTCTTTCGGCGGTTGAAGCCTTACGATGGCCGGATGCCCGGCAGCTTGGCAATCTCGGCGGCAAGAAAGTCGACGAGGAGGCGAACGCGGGCAATGGCTGCACGCTCGGGAACAATCAGCAAGCTCACCGGAACCGGCAAAGGCCGATAGTCTTCGAGCACCACCTCGAGCCGGCCATCGTCCAGAAGATCGTGCACCAACCAAAGATGGGTAGGGCCAATGCCGCGTCCGGCGGCAAGGGCTTCGCGCGCCGCAAGCCCGTGGTCGACGCGCAGCCGGCCGCCGACCGGAATGATCAGCCTGGTGCCGTGGGGAGCGGAAAGAAGGAGCTGATTGCTGCCTGCGACGTTGGACATCACGACGGTTTCGTAGCGTGACAGATCGGCCGGACGCTCCGGCCGTCCCCGGGCGGACAAATAAGCCGGAGCGCCGACCAACAGCCGCTGGCTCTCTCCGATCGCATGAAGCTTCATTGAGCTGTCGGCGAGCGGTCCAAGACGGAGCGCCACATCAACGCCTTCGCGAACCAGGTCGATCCGCTCGTCGGTCAGGTTGAGGTCGATGCGGATATCGGGATGCCTGTCCTGGAAGGCAAAGATCATTCGCGTGACATGCATGACGCCGAGTGCTGCCGTACAGGAAAGGCGAACGGCGCCGGCGGGGGCCTGACGTGCATCTCTGGCTTCTTCGGCAGCCTGTTCCACCAAGCGCAATATCTGAAGGCAGTTGGCATAATAGCGACTGCCTTCTTCCGTCAGGGTGACGCGACGCGTGGTGCGGCTGAGGAGGGCCACGCCGACGGCCTCCTCAAGCTCTTTGAGGTGCCGCGTCACGGTGGATTGGCCGACGCCCAGCTCCTTTGCGACCATCGACAGGTTGCCGCGCTCGGCGACGCGAACAAAGGTGCGCATCCTGTCGAAAGACAGTCCCGCCTTATCCATTTTTCAGCACAGTGATCGTCATTACGTCCATATACGGAATAATCCTGATCGTGCCTAGCAGCAAGGCGCGGCTCCGCCTCTGTTGTCGCGGTGCCTTAGGAGTTTAGCGCGTCGAGCCGCGCGCGATGATCGAAAAGCCGCAATCGACCTTCTCTTCGTCAAGCGGCTCGTCGCGGATGGCGCGCAGCAGCATGTCGGCGACGCGGTAGCCGATGTCCTGGCGCGGGATGTACACCGTCGTCAGCGACGGCTCGATGAAGGCGGAGAATTCCAGATCGTTGAAGCCGCAGATGCCGACGTCCTCCGGCACGCGGATGCCGCGCGCCTTGCATTCGATGAGGACGCCGAGCGCCAGTTCGTCGCTCTGGGCAAAGACGGCATCGACATCGGGCACGCGCTCGAGCACGCGGGCAAACAGCTCCCTGCCGAGGCCGATCCGGCTTGGCGCATCGCCGCCGATGACGAGATCTTCCTGGTACAGCCCGGCTTCCCGCATCACATCCTCATAACCCTGGATGCGCCGGCGCGAGCGGACATCGGCGCCGCGGCCGAAGAAGGAGATCCTCTTGTAGCCCCTCGATAACAGGAAACGGGTGGGTTCGGCGCCTGCCGTATAATGATCGAGGCCGACGACCAGCTTCTGCGGCTCCTGGCTGAGATCGGTGATATGGGCGATGGGACAGTTAGCGTTTTCGATCAGCGGCAGAAGATCGCGGTAGGATTCGGCGCCGGCGATGATGACGCCGGCCGGCTTCTGCGTCAGGAAGGATTTCAACAGGCCGGCCTCGCCCTCGGCATGATGCAGCGTATTGGAATATTGCACGGTGAGATCGGTGTCGCGGAAACGATCCTCGATACCGACCATCAAGCCGGTAAAGCCGTATTGGTGCAAGGCGGGCGTGATGACGGCGACGATGCCGTTGTGGCGGCCGGCCAGCGCCCGGGCGGCGAGATTGGGAATATAGCCCATCTCCTCGACCACGCGCAGGATCTCCTCGCGCAGATCCTCGGAGACGATTTCGGGATTGCGCAGCGCGCGCGAGATCGTGATCGGGCTGACGCCCACCTTCTTCGCCACATCGCTGAGCTTCACAGGCGCACCGCGCCTGGGCTTCCTCCCCCGCTCCACCGACTTGCTCATCGCTCCCCGTCTGCCGCTGCGGGACTCGGCGATTCTCCGCCCTTACTTTCTGCAGAAGAAATAATTTAGAGTCTACTAACATCGTATGATGACGCCATATTCCGCGCAGGCGGCGGAATCGTCAGCTGCCAATAGGCCTATTGTTTTCGATGGAAATCCGAGCGGAAGCGACGATGCCGGAGAGAACCAGCCGGCATTTGCCGATGCGCCGCAGCCGCCTTGAGCCGCGGCCGGAATCGAAGGTTAAACCCAAGTCAAACCTTACAAATCGGCAATATAAACATGATCGATATTTAATTTGTGAATCGGCTCGACGGGATCATATCAATAGGCGAGCGCGAATTCTTCCATTCGCCCGGCCGCCGCCTCCCGACGACTGCGCGTATCCCCAAGAGGAATTGGCGCCATACGCCATCCGACGCCAGGTCCCATGAGAGGGAACCACGACGCCATCAAAAGCCAATATTCTTCCAAGGGGCGATCGCCCACGGGATTACCGCCATGTCACCTATCCTCCGCCAACACCGCACCGCCGCGCTCGTCGGAGCCGCCATCATCGCCGGCGCGGCCTGCCTGCCTTTTGCGATCAACACGTCCAAGGCTTTTGCCGCGCCTTCGGATACCGGCGGCATTCTCGCCGCAGGCGGCTCGTTCGCCGCGATCGTCGAGGCCGACAAGCCGGCCGTCGTCACCATCACCACGACGATGAGGACGACCGATGTCAGCGCCGATCAGCAATCGCCAATGGACGAGCAGTTCCGCCAGTTCTTCGAGGATCAGGGCATCCCCCTGCCCCGGCAGGCGCCGCGCAATCAGCCCTCGCAGCATGCGATGGCGCTCGGCTCCGGCTTCATCATCAGCCCCGACGGCGTCATCGTCACCAACAACCATGTCATCGACAATGCCCTCGACATCAAGGTGACGCTCGACGACGGCAGCGAACTGCCGGCCAAGCTGATCGGAACCGACCCGAAATCCGATGTCGCCGTCCTGAAGATCGCCGCCGGCAAGCCGCTGCAGACCATCGCCTGGGGTGATTCCGACCGGCTGAAGCTCGGCGACCAGATCCTGGCGATCGGCAATCCCTTCGGCATCGGCACCACGGTGACGGCCGGCATCGTCTCGGCGCGCGGCCGCGACCTGCACAGCGGACCCTATGACGATTTCATCCAGATCGACGCACCGATCAACCACGGCAACTCAGGCGGCCCGCTCGTCGACCGCGAGGGCAAGGTGGTCGGCATCAACACCGCCATCTATTCGCCGAACGGCGGCAGCGTCGGCGTCGGTTTCGCCATTCCCTCCGATGAGGCCACGGCGATCGTCGCCAAGCTTGAGAAGAACGGCTCGATCGATCACGGCTATCTCGGCGTGCAGATCCAGCCGGTCACCAAGGACGTCGCCGATGCCGTCGGCCTCGACAAGACCGGCGGCGCGCTGGTCGCCGCCGTTTCCGCCGATACCCCGGCCGCAGAGGCCGGCCTGAAACCCGGCGATATCGTCACCTCGGTCGGCGGCGAGGCCGTCAAGACGCCGAAGGACCTGTCGCGGCTCGTCGCCGATCTTTCGCCGGGCACGCGGGAATCGCTCGCTGTCTGGCGCGACGGCAAGACGATCGATCTCAACGTCACCGTCGGCGCCAATGCCGACGGCCAGAAGCAGGCCGCGGCGACAAGCCCGGAAGCGCAGGGCCAGGCCTCCGGCCAGCCGAGCCTCGGCATCGGCCTTGCCGACCTGACGCCCGATGTGCGCCAGCAGCTCGACCTGCCGCGCTCGGTCAGCGGCGCCGTGGTCGCCAGCGTCAAGCCGGACAAGTCGGCGGCCGCCGCAGGCATCCAGTCGGGCGACGTCATCGTCGCGGTCAACGACCGGCCGGTGCACAATGCCCGCGATGTCAAGGCCGCGATCGCCGAAGCCGGCAAGGCCGGCCGCAAATCGGTGCTGCTGCTCGTCGAGCGCGACGGCAACAAGACCTTCGTCGCCGTGCCATTTGCCGCGGCCTGAAGCGGCCGCGTCCGGCAGTAAAACCTTCGTCGCCGTGCCCTTTGCCGCGGCCTGAGACGGCTGCGCGTTGCGACATCCGAAATTGGAGATGGGAAGCCCGTGAAGACGGGCTTTTCCTTGTCTCCGTCCCGCTCCGGCACAAGGCTGCGGCCTGCGGGCCATTCCTGCCGCTGCGCATGGTAAATTCCGAGACTTCCGGCGAATATCCGGCGAGACCGGCGGTTTTTCGTGCCGGAAAGCGACAGGGAAACAAGAGGTTGCGCCATTGCCTGACAGGCGGGCGGAAACTGGCCAGCTGCCGCCGGACGAATTAACCCTACCGGCTTACCTTAATATCAGCATCAGCTTGAATGCGTGCCGCCCTATGCCATCGTATTTTCACGATTACTAATTGTCCGGGATGGCTCACCGGACCCGCAGCCCGCCTTTCCAGGAAAGATCGGCTTCATGCATCAAGGGCGTAACATTTCAAACGGAGGGTATGCCATGAGCAATGTCGTGGAATTTCGTGCCAAATGCCCGCATGTCAAAACTCTGTCCGACTGCCGCGAGGCGCTTGAACCGCATGTGATGAAGATTGTCGCCGAGGCCGTCGGCTGGGGCTTTCCGCCGGCGGAAGCGGCCATGGTGGTCGCCGATATTGCCGATGATTACATTCTGATGCTGTCGCGCGAGCTGCGGCATTAAACGGCGCGCGGGCGACCGCACGCCACCTCAGCCAGGAATGACTGTGTCAGTGGGCCGCGCAGCGCCTGCAGGGGTAGCAGGGGTACACAGGAGACGAAAACCTGCCACGCGGCCCTGCGATCAAAACACTGGCTCGTGCCGGAAGTTCCCGGCGGAGATACTTGAACGGCGGAGTATTTCCTAACTTATTTCTCGATTCGGAAATATTCCGTTACCGATAGTCGCGCGTCCCGAGTAAAACTTCGTCGCACAATCTATCCAGGCCGCCTTTTCTGCTTCCGCCTTCGGAAATCAGACAGCTCGGCCGCATGCATTCACCGCCATTTCGGCTGGCGCGGCGGCGCATTGGCCTGGATCTCATGCAACGGCGCGTGAGAGCCGAGCAGCTTCTTCAGCTTCTTCTCCTCCGCCGGCCCAATCCCAAACTTGCGGCAATGCTCTGCAACATCATGCTCCCGGGGACCGGGAATGCGAACTTGGCGATTGTTCATGCTCTTCATGTCTGTTTCCTCCTGAGAGGGATAACAAACAGGCGCCGGTTTGGTTCGTTAGCAAAGTCTAAAATTTAGGGATCTTATCTAGTCCGTGATGGCGCCAATATATCAGGCGGAGTTTGCCTGGAATTGCTGTCGATCGGCGCCCCCACGTCAACTGATCTTCAACCAATGCCTGAGCGCGGCCACCGCCCCGTCGCTGGCATAGGCGATGATGCCGCCGGTCGTCAGCCCGGCAAAGGCGATCAGCCCTGAAATCCCGTAACCGATCGATTTCATCCGTTTCCACTCCTCGAGCGCCGGTCCGACCGTCTCCTGGTTCTTCTCGACGGTTTCCCTGAGCGTCCTGAACTCGGCGCGGACCTGCGCGTTCCACTCCGCCTGTGATTGCCACTCTCGTATCGAGCTGGGCGATCTGCCACCTGGCCTCAATCGCCAACACTGTTTTTCGCACTGGATTGGCCGGCAAACAGCGCCCAGATTCCGAGACTTAGTCCAGCTACTGCAGGAACGCCCATGAGAACTCCAATATAGACTGCGATTGGAAAGTCATGAATTCCGATAAATAATTCCTGCCCAGCGCACTTATCAGCCATGTATCCTATGAAATGTTCACACTTCCCGGCGTCGGGGAATAAAAAGAAAAGCCCGTCAACAACAAGCAGGACACTCAGGCAGATGCCCATGCCGCGAAACTCTTTCACGCCGGGACGCCTGAGAGACAGCTCCGGTTTCGTTTTTTGAACGGACCACAGGAACTTGCCAAGCAGGAAGCACGCACCCGTTCCGAGAAGTTGGGCTATAATCAGAGCAAGTGTCTGGTCGATGGCGGGCCTCACGACTTGGGCAGTGAGTGCTGCCATGAATGCCACCAGCCCCAGTACTGAAACTACTGAAGCCCACGTAACTCCATCACGTGTTACAACTGCACGGTAAAGACCGTAAGACGCCCAAGCAGTCATGGCTATAGGAATGGGACCGATGGGCCAAGGGAACGAGAGATCAGGCATGCCCTGACTATGCCTGATCAAATGGGTTACTCAACCTCAAAGTCAGTTATACACAAACAGGACCCTACGTTCGTCGTAGCAATTGGTTAGGCCGGGCAAAGCGCGACTAGTTGATCTTCAGCCAATGCCGCAACGCCGCCACCGCGCCATCGCTGGCATAGGCGACAATCCCGCCGGTCGTCAGCCCGGCAAAGGCGATCAGGCCTGAAATCCCGTAGCCGATCGATTTCATCCGCTTCCACTCCTCGAGCGCCGGGCCGACCGTCTCCTGGTTCTTCTCGACGGTTTCCTTGAGCGTCCTGAACTCGGCGCGGATCTGCGCATCGGCGCCGCCGCTGATCGCCACTCTCGTATCGAGATGGGCGATCTGCCTTGTCTGCTCGTCGAGGCGCTTGTGGATCACCGCGCTGAAATCATGGGCATTGGCCTTTTCGTCGCTCATCTCCTGGCGCAGCAGCGCGACGTTTTCCTCGATCCCGGTCAGCCTTCCCTCCACGCGCCCGAGCGCGCGCAGGATGTCGTCATTCGATGTCATATCGGCACCCTGTTAGGAGTTGAATTTCAGTTTTTCGGATTGCGGAATGCCGTCGGCGATGCGGTCGATCATGATGGCCTGCGGATGAATGAAGGACACCGGCGAGAGCTCTCCGACCGACGGCGCCGGCCGCACCACCGAGCCGACCGGCAGGATGGCGGCGCTCGCCCCCTGATAGGTGATGACGTTGCCGGCGATGCTGCCGACGACCTGGGTGCTCAAGCGGGCGACGCCATCCGGACCCGCATATATGTGCAGCGTCTGCTCCGGCCTGAAGAGGCTGGCATCGGCGACGACGATCGTGTTGTAGGTGGTAACGCCGTCCGTTCCGGCCTGCGCGGTCAACGTCGTGCTCGGAAGCTCCAGCATGCCGGGCCAGACGCCGCCTCTGGACGGCGAGACCCACGCGCCATAGGTGTCGATCGCCGCGTCGCAGCAGGCCGATGTCTGCGCCATGATATCATCGTGCAGCCGCCATTTGCCCGAAGCGTCCGTGCCGTCCGAGGGCCAGGTGTTGTTGGCGCCATAGACCTGATATTCGGCCCGCAAGCCGAGATCGCTGCAGGTAATGGATCCGGTTGCCGGCGACGTGCCGCCGGCGAACTCGTAGGTGAAGCTATTCGCACCAGTGACGGTGATCACATAGTTCCCATTGTAGGCCGTCGGCGTTGCGTTTGAAATACTGACGCTCTGCCCCGTCACAAGACCGTTGAGGCCGCTTGCGATGGTCGCCGTGGCGACGGTGCCAACGGATGTGAGCGTAACGTTGCGCGTGATGGTCGTGCGGCCGAGCGGCGGGAAGGCCACGATCCTGACGCCGGCATACTCCGTGCGCAGGCGCCCGACCAGGCCGCGGTAATTGGTGTTGAACCAGGTGCTGTAGGATGTCGAGGTATCGTTCTGCCCCATCTGGTTGGCGATGACGGTGAAGGGCAGCTTGTTGCCGTTGAACGCCTTGATCTCGCGGACGATATCCCTTCGCCGGGTTGCGATGGACGACCCGGATCCGGTATATTCGCGCACCGATCCGGCGCCCGGCATGCCGATCAGGCAATGCGGAATTCGGCCGGCGCCGCCGTCCTTGTCGAGCCAGCGGCGCAACCAGCCGAGATTGCCGCGGCTGTCGGCGGCGGAGGAATATTCCTGGCGCGCCTCGCCGATGCTGTCGACGAAACCGAGGGCGACCGGCCTTCCGTCCCAATCGCCCTTGGCGACCATGAAATCGGCGCCCCAATATTGCGGCTGCGTCTGCAGGCCATAGCTCACATCGAGCGCAGCCGTGCTGTCGGCGAGCGGCGTGTCCTTGAAGGCAAGCAGCGTTGCGTGATCGCTCGCACCCCACACGCGTTCGCCGCGATGCTTCTGGATGCGATAGACCGGCCAGATCTTTTCGCCGACGGCGGTGTGATAAAACAGCCAGATTTCGATTTCGCTTTCCGGCGCGACGTCGGGAATGGTCAATTCGTCCGTCCAGGCGCCGTTCGTCTGGTCGGCAACCGTCACCGTGTTCGAGCCGGCGAAGCTGCATTGGTAGAAGATGCCGGCGACGCGGATGAACATGGCATCGGCGATGACCGAATTGCCCGGCGCGCCGATCGTGCCGGTGACGACGGTTTCCTGCGGCGCGTTTCCGCCCTCCGTCGAGGCGAAGCCGGAAAGGTGGAAGCGGAAGGTTCGCGTCTTATATTGCGGCGTGTTGACGACGATCTTGGTGCAGACATAATTCGTGCCGGCGGCGGCGGTGACGATGCCGCCCGACGGCATGCGGTTGCGGGTGGCAAAGAACATGTAGCGGTCGGGATCTCCGGCACTGCCGCCCGTCCCGCTCAGCAGCGGATTGGCAAGGGCAAGCGAAATCGCATTCATCATCGGCGTGTTCCGTATCGGCTGGTGAGGTCGTCGTAGAATTCGACTGTGCGCCCCTGGCGGGCATTGGCGCGGTCGAGCGCCTGGCGCTCGCGGGCAAGGATTGCGATCAGCGGCTCGCCTTCGCGCACGGGCGCATGCGCTTCCTGCCTTCTCAGATCGTCGGGCAGCGGCGGCAGCACGAGGCCGGCCGCCGCCCTCCCCTTGGCAACCGCCGCCTGGTTCAGGCGCTCAGTGGCGGAGCAGCCACTGACGATCAGCAGCAGTGACAGCGCAAGCGCGGTTCTTTTGCGAAAGCTCGAGTTCATAGGATCGGATCTCATTTTCCAATGTGTCTCTGGCGGCCTGCTCGGCGGCCTTGGCCGCCTCCAGGCGTTTGCGATGCTCTTCGCCGGCGCGGGCCGCCGCATCGCGCTGGCGCTCCATCTCGTCGGCCCTCGCTTCGGCGGCAGCCTTCTCGGCCAGCACGACATAACCGGCGCGCGCCTGGCGCGCCGCGGAGGGATAGCCGATCGCAACGGCATAGAGGTGATAGAGAAGCAGCCCGGCGGCGATGCCGGCGCCCATCTTCAGCGTATCGAGGAGGCCGAACATCAGACGCCCTCCAGGCAGAAGGCGCGTTCCTTCTGCCTGCGGCGCGTCAGGCCGGGAAAGGTGATGCCGGCGGCGCGGTTCCACTTCAGCAGCGCCTCGCAACCCTCGGCCGTCCTGCCCTGATTGATGAGCCGGACCGCGCTCGAACCGCAGGCCGCCTTGACGCCGACATTGTAGGCAAACGAGGTCAGCGCCACGAAACGCGCATCCGGCAAGGGCACGCGCACACAGCTTTCGATGCCGCGCGCATAGGTCTGAAGCTCCAGCGCCAGCAGCGCCTTGCACTGCTCCACCGTCCTGCGATCCCCGGGCTTCACCCCATTGGTGCTGCCATAACAGATCGTCCAGGGCTGCCCCCCGGACGCCGGATCCGGATAGGCATTCTGCCGCAGCCCCTCGAAACTGCCGACGAGTGCCACGGCCATGGCGGCCGCAGCGCTACCCTTCTGAAGGCGGTTTGCCATTCAGTTCTCCTGAGATTTGCTGTTGAAAGACGATACGGGCGACGATCGCCGCCGCGGTGAGGAGGCCCGATGCCACCGACATGGCGAGCTGAATGTAAAGGTTGCGGGGCATCCAGGCGGCGGCGGCGAAATTGGTGACGGGCTCGAGGACGATGAAGATGAGCGCGAGCGCCATGAATCGAATTGACCAGGCGCGTTTAAGCACCTCGCGCCAGTTATGAACGAGCATGGGGTGGGTCCGGGATTGTGGGAGCGTCGTGGGCGGCCAATTCGGCCTAACTGAAGGGCGTTGTGCAGGCTTCGGCCGACGTCCGCGTTATTCGCCCGGCGGGGCGATTGCGCTGGCGCTGAACGGCAGAAGCCCTTCGAGCCCCTTGTCGACAAACACGTGCGATATCAGATCGCGCAATGATCGCTGTAACGCGACAAGCCTTGTTGCCGCGGGCATCGTGGACTGGACATAGGTGCCTGGGAAACCAACGTCGTTGGCTAATTGGTTAGGGCTCCAGAACCACGAGAGCAGCGAGTGCTGTCGGCCACTCAGACCAGGAACGCCTCGGCACCTCGCGCCAATGATGAACGAACGTGGGTGATTCCAGGTTCTGGGTTGGAAACGACGACGGTCGCCAAAGCGAGCCCATGGTCAGGTCATGTCGATCTCGCTCAGAGACTCGGGACCACGCGATCCCGCAGTTGGAATATCGGCTTCTCAATGTATCGATAAGAAAGTGCGGCAACCGCGATAGTTATCGGTGCAAAGACGCAAAACTCAACCGGCCCGTAAAGTCCGAGCTTTACGCCAAAGAGAGGCTCAAGATATCTCGGAGTGACGTAGTAGAGGAAAGTGTAGCTGACAACTAAGTGGTAGACGTATGCGCCATAGCTGCGTCGTCCTAAATATATCAGCACCGGGTTATCAAGCACTTTTGCCGCGCTATCCGCGCGTCCGTTCGCCAAGAAAAAGATCAGCGAAGCGGCGACCAAATAGACCGGCACATCGCAAGCAACCTTGCCGAGGAAACTGCTGCGGAAAGCTACGAGTCCGAGGTGATACTCGGCCCAAGCCAACAAGCAAAATCCCGTAATACCGAGAACCATCACTACCGGGAACAACCGAGAAGCCGCGACAGTCCCCCTATCTGATGACGTAATGAGCGCGACCGCGGCGCCAGCGCTTAAAGCGTCAAGGTTGCCGAGCGTCACAAGAACGTTGGCCTGTCCGAGATCTGCGAACCACGCAAAAACGCGCCACCCGATAGCAAGAGCAATCGACCCGACCAAGACCGCCTTCCATGTTCTCGGCCGGAGAAAAATCACCACCGGCGCCCAGACCAAATAGAATTGCTCTTCGACAGCCAGTGACCACCATGGATATGCCGGCCCGTAGGTACCGAGATCCTCTTGCAGAAATACGTTCGAAAAGTTCTGCAGGAAGAGGATATGGTAGATCACGTCCTCTCGAACCGCGTCATTCAAGCCCATGCAGATGATGAAGGCCAGAGCAAGGTAATAGATTGGCTGGATGCGGAAGAACCGTCGGCAATAAAAGTTTACGAGCAATGCCTTGGCGCCAAGAATCTGCCGTCGCGCCGAAAGATCGATCAGAATTCTGGTGATCAGAAAACCACTGATAACGAAGAAGACGAGTAGTCCGGCACGCCCCCATTCCGCTATTTCTTGGAATGCTTCTGACGGCGCCCAATGAGCCTGAAGCACCAGGATGAGGGATATGGCGCGCAGACCATCGATCCCGCGAACCCTATCGCGAGCCCCCCCACGAACAAACTGAGATGTGACTACATTGTCCACCGGTCGCTCCATTCGTGGCAGTGGATAATTCACGAAAAGCTGACCATAGGTTATCGCCTTTACAACTGAATAATCTGCTGAGCATCAACGCATCCGCCGCTGTGCGCCGCCGCGGAAGGAATTCTTATTTCCAGTGCGGCACGCCGAAGCTGGAAAGGGCTCAAGGTGAACACCGGACCATCGGCTGCACCGACCAGGCACACCTCAGCTCCTAGCGTCTGTATTGACGAGCATGGGCAATGCCGCAGACCGCCCCCGCCTGTGCTCAAACTGAGCCGAATGAATTTAAGAGACACTGTATTCTCAACGAGCTTAGCGCCGAGCCGGTGGCGCATCTCCTATTTTGTAAGGATGTAACAGTGAAATGCACTGCTCCTGTCATTTCTTTTGCCTATGATAGTAAGAGGATCGGCAAACATTCGAAGCGCACTTACCCACTCTGCTTTGATGCTAGGCAACTTCTCAGGATCGACGCCGGCAACCATTTTCATGAGCGCTGGGAACATCGGTCGAAAACCAATATCCCATGCTTGGATTATCACTTTCGGCAGGTGCTGCGAATGGTGTGAAACCGAAAGCCCCGCTCTTGCGAAAATTTCTCGCCAATCTTCATCCGATTTCGATTGCTTGATATTGTCGCTCAGTCTGCCGCGATCAAGAAGCTCAAGCCACTTCCATCGTTCGTCTTTCGTCTCAACATAGCCAACGCTTATCTGATATGACGCTCGCATGGTGACTAGAGGGTCGAAACTCTCATCGTACGCGTCGTACACATCAGCGTTTTCATAGAATCGGTCGAGTTGTTCCGTCTTCTGGAAGGCGTCGAATTCGGCACTGAACCGACCTCCCGCTCTAATGAACGAAAACAGGCCGTCTCCGCATCCAAAGTCCAGCGATCGGCCTTCGAATTCGAAGCTTTTCATCGCCTCGATATCCAAATACCGCCAGACAGCGGTCTCCGGCCGGAGCCAAAAGACACTCAACAACTGTTCTAAAATCGAAGTCATTTGATCACCACTGCCGCACGTTTCGTCCCGCTATACGATGGAAAGCCGCCTGGTTCAACGCGGATGTGCGAGCGTCTACGTGAAGCAATCGGACCTTTTGGCCGATGAACCAATTTTCTCAGAGTGGCGTGCGTTCCCGTCCTGCCGGGCTACCCCGTGACGTCACGGCGTCGAACAGTCCGGCGCGGCGAAGCAATTTAGCCGGAATTTCAACAAGCATTATGCAGCCCTCCCACACGGGAAATAGAAACCATCGGTCCACATCCAAAAACTGCCGGCTGCGCCCGCGACTTGGCGGATCTGCCTGCTTGTATTTGTCCAGATATCGCTACAGCCGATTGCAAGTCCGTTGGCGACCTGGATGGTGCCCATGTTGCCGCCATCATTGCCGATACCCCCTGCAAGCGTTCCTTGAGCAGGGTCCGATAGCAGCGCTGCGTTGGTCGCCGCCGACGAGGTGAATTCAAATCGCAGCTTGGCCTTGACCTTCACCCCATTCGGCACTGTCAGCGCCAGGAGTGCCGAAGTCGTAGAGATAGCAACGTTGATCCCATCCTTGATCGGCGTCACGAAAGTGTATTCGCCGCGCGGATACATCAAAAATTGCCGGATGAGCGAGCTGGCATCGGTCAGCACCACGCCGATGCATTTGACGATGCTATAGCCGGTGAGAAGCGTCGCGACGAGCACCACCTCATGCCTCTGCGGGATTCTTATCGGGCACCCATATCGACCGGCTGATGGCGCGCTAAATGTTTTGCGACATGTTTGTTCAAAGCAAGCCAATTTTACGGGTCTGGATCAAAAAGCCGAGGGGTTTAGCCCCGACTGCGGCGAGCGAGCCCTCATCCAGAGCGACCAGCCAAGTCTGCTCTATCCTGCCGCACGTCTCGATGGCAGTCCGCATCTTCGACTCGCTGAACATCGCAATAGGCATCGAGCCGTTGTGAATGTGGGAAGGCACCGTTTGCACCATGAATTTGTCGTTCAGGGCCTCACGCACAGGCAATCTGGTCAAGATCACCCATTTGGCAGCAGACATTATGCGCTCGAGCCAACCGTATGCTTCGGGCAGGTATTGCAATGTTCCGCTCACGACCGCGACATCGTACTGCTGACCGTCCGGGATGTCCGTCAGATACGCAACATGACTCGATCCAATTGGCGCGCAGGCTTGCACCATGTTTGGTGTCTCGACCACGGTCCAATCCAGGCAGTCTTCAGGAAAATAATCCTTGAGGCGGAAATAATAACTGCCACTGCCGCCGCCAAAATCAAGAACAGAAATCCGCTGTTTTTGGAGCCGTTCGCGTACGATGCAAAGGGCTGAATGCACTTGCTGGAACCGCCCGTCGATTTCCACCGGATTTGTTCCGGCAATCATCGCCGCAAGCCGCGTGGCGGCTGCAGTGCCCGCGTTCGGGTCGTCGTAGCCAACGGCATTGCGGGCCGCTTCCTCGAAGGAAGTATAATCTCCGCTGAACATTGAACCCGGTTGTACCGGCTCCGCTCGGTTATGCCCACTCCCGAGTTTCCGAACGGTACTCCACACTATGGGCGGGGTAAGCGCCTTCAAAACTGATCGCAAGGTCACGCCGAGCACCCCTTCTTCCTCGATGCAGATTTGACCAGATTCTTCTCAAACCGCGCTTTGTCACCGTCGCATTCGAGACGTTTCGCGACGTCGAAGCTGTCCGGGTTAATACGTTTTAGACTGGACTTTTTGCTCTGATTCGGCACGGCCAGAACCTCCTAGGGGTATTTCATTTTCTGCGACGACTCCGATGAAAGGGGCCTGATATTGCTCCAATTTCTGCGGAGGCGTAGCTCTGTTCTCAGCGAAGTCTCGGATGAAATTTCGAATGATGATCAGGGGATGTATGCGCCTCAAGGTTCAAGCTCTCTTAATGATGACGCATCAATAGATAGAATGGGTGTTAGTTGCCAATATGTTTTAGCTGCCCGGCCGTCATATTTTCGACGCCGCCTCGAAGAACGCATCGATCTGCGAACCGGAAAATCCCATGGCAGCGAACCCGGCCAACATCATCGGACTTTCCTTGACGAAGATCCCGGAATACTCATACGCGATCTGAACGTCTCGGGGCTGTTGAGCCAACCACACGTCAACGGCGTCGATCAACCCAGACGCAAGGAGGTGGAGCTTGAACTGTCGGGCGGAAACAAAAGAGACCGAAGCCTTCGGGTGAAGGAATGCCTGCACCTCTTCGGCTAGGTCATCGATCGCCTCGGGTGCGATTTCCTGTCTGCCGGCGAACACGCCTTTGATTGCGCCATTTTCGTCGCGCATCACGTAAACCAAAGTCATGATCAAGCTCCATTCAGGCGCGGCACGGTATAGTCGTTAAAGCCGCTTGACCGCAATGTGTACGACACACTACCAACCGTCGTGATGGCGTAAAACGTTACAATCCCCGTTGACCGCGATCGGCTGCGAGCAGATACGCGGCCCGCTTGTGCGGTGTTGCCCGCATTGACGTTGAAGACTGCAACAGGAGATGTGACAGCATCAGCGCCCGCGCCAAGCTCGCCGGATGAATTTGCCGCAGAATTAACCGCGAGTATCCAATAAATTTCACTAGAAATCCCAGCTGGAACGCCAACTGGCTGTATATCTGTGGCAGCAATGCCTGATCCGTTGTATTCCTGCACGGGGGAAGTAATTCTATATTCGTTACCATCTTGAACATACTGTCGAATTGCATTTCCAGACGTTGTCAATACGACGTTTACGCGACCAACAACTTCCCAATCTGCAAGATTTGCCACTGAAACGAGAGCCGAGACAGATTGCAGACTTGCAACCCAGTCACCAACGCCTGTTGTCAGGTTGCGCACAGAGTGAACAAAATAGGTTTTACTCGCCTGCATGACGCCAATGTCAAGGAACCCGCCGCTATTGCCGGCCGTGAAGGTGTTGGACAGGGATTTTGTCAGCGCGGAAGCATAGACGACATTCTTGGAATTGAAGAACACCTCGCCGGTTTTTATCTGAATAGAAGTGCTGGATACATAGACGGTCTCACACCCGACGACGTTGTTGATCTCCGATTTAGCCTGGATCTTGGCAATCAGCTTATCCGTGAAGAACGCTGTCCCACTGCAGACGATGAAGGTAGAATACCCGTTCGGAATGACAAGCGTGGCCGCGCCGTCGATCGTCTCCGACCCGTTCGGGTCAATCGTCACGTCGCCGCCATCGGCAATGATGCAATAGTGCCAGTTTGCGCCGAGCGTCGCCGCCGCGGACAGGGTGAGCGTGGCGGCTGCGGTGAAGCGGTGGACGGCGTTGTCGTCGGAGGCAAGCGCGGTGTAATCGCCTGACTTCGCCGCATAGACCGAGGCTTTATCGAAAACGATGTCGACGCCGTTCTGGGTAAAACCCAGCACTCCGCCGCCCTTGAGATAGAGACCGGTCTGCGGGTTCGAGGCGAAGCCGACGCCCGGCGCCGAAACCGTGCCGCTTGCGGCCTTGAGCGGCGCGGCCATCGGCGCCGAGCCGTCGCGCGGCAGCGAGTTGGTGATTTCGTTGCCGAGATCGGTGGTCAGCGCGTTCCATGGCGCCGGATCGATGACCTGGCCGACGGAGGGTGTTGTTCCGGCGGGCTTGGAATAGACGCCGGTTGATGGGTTTCTGGGCATTTATCTTAGCTCCGAAAGGAAAAAAGCCCCGCGATTGCGAGGCCATTGGGACGTCCTGCTATTGGTCTGCCGCCTCCGCGGTGCCGACCGGGCTTTCTCGCATTGCTGCCTCTGAACTTCGATCAGGCTACCACAGGCCGCTTTGCCCTCGGGCCAGGAGTGCACGCACGAGGGCGGCCCCCTGCCCTTCGCGGGTCTGGTTCATCGTCTGCCGCGGATTGCGAGAGTCCGGCTTCGGCGTCGGAATGGACGGGTCGTCAGGCAGAGCGGAGGGATCGGCGGCGCCGTCCGTCTGGTACTGCGGCAGAAAGCTCTTCGCTCTCGCGAGCCGGTCTGCCACCTCCTGGTTCCCTGGCTCATCGTAGCCAGAAAATTGCCAGGCTCTGTTCATCAGGCGTTGCGCCTCCTCGAGCGATTGAGCGGCATTCAGTCTGGCGATCAGGCGGGGGTCCTCCTGGAGGAAGAACTCGGCCTGTGTCTGCGGACTGATCGCCCCCGGCTTTTCGCCTTTGGCGGCAGCGAAGTCGAAAAGTGCCTGCAGGCGGAAATTGCGCCACGACATGATGGCGCCTGATGTGCCCGGCTTTCCGCTCTTGCTCCGGTCGGACCAGGAGCCATTGGCTCTCTTGGCCGAGAACTGGCTTTCGGACTGGCCCGTCGAGGCGATGGCCGCCAGACCGTAAGGGTTGGTCACCTTGATGATCGATCCATCCCGCTGCTTATAGCCGTTCTTCACCGTATCCATGAAGCCGTTGAAGACATCGACGTCAACGGGTTGCTGGCTGGGAGTGCCCCTTGTCGTCTGCCGGTCGCTGCGGTTGGGTCTCGGTGTCGGAACGGGCACGTTGCCGGGCGGGGCGAAGGGGCCGTTGGCGGGCGGAGCGAAGGGATCGCCGCCGGGCTGAGCGGGCGAGATCGCCGGCTGCTGGCGGCGTTCGTCCGTCGTCATCTGCGAATCGGGATATTCCGGCCTCGGCGTCGGAATGGGCACGTTGGTCGGCGTAGCATGTGCGGCGGCCTGTGCCGCGATCGCCGCTTCAATCATGCTGTCGGGATAAAGAGCGCCCGATGTCCCCTGCTCCTGCGTGATGAGGGCGCGAACGAACTTCTTTGCCATGACCGGGTCGTCCAGGCGGATATCGTCGTCAGGACCGATGCCCATGGATCGCGCGATGTTGGCAGCCGCCGTAAAAGAGTCGGGCGTCCATCCCTTTTTTCCAGCGATGATCTGGTTCGGCGTCAGCATGCCTTCTCGATACTTCTTCATGATCTGCCAGACATTGTGCTCCATGCCCGCTTCCGGTGTGGCATAGACGACTTGCGGATCGCCCTGGTCGGTGTTCTCGGAAGGGCCGATGATCCCTGGCCTACGCTGCCCAACGTACTTTAGATTCGTGGGATTGTTGTTGCGCATGCCGGCCGGCAGCTCGGCGCGACGAGCGGGATCGGACAGAATGGTTTTAAGCTCGCCGCCGTCATTGGCGGATCCGGCAGCCCCGCCGCCGGCAGCCGGCGCCGCGGGCTGTTGGCGGC
>NZ_NWSW01000056.1:0-22484 GCF_002531805.1 Rhizobium sp. M1
GGGGAGAAGGTGCCGGCAGGCGGATGAGGGGGCTACAAGCTCGAAACTCTCGGCCAGCAGCCCAAAATCAAAGCGTACAAGACACGCAGCCCTGCACCTCGGTGCCGGACAGCGCCATCTGGCGAAGGCGGATGTAGTAGATCGTCTTGATGCCCTTCCTCCAGGCGTAAATCTGCGCCTTGTTGATGTCGCGCGTCGTCGCCGTGTCGCGGAAGAACAGGGTCAGCGACAGCCCCTGGTCGACATGCTGGGTCGCCGCCGCATAGGTATCGATGATCTTCTCCGCCCCGATCTCATAGGCGTCCTGATAATAATCGAGATTGTCGTTGGTCATGAACGGCGCCGGATAGTAGACGCGGCCGATCTTGCCTTCCTTGCGGATCTCGATCTTCGAGACGATCGGATGGATCGAGGAGGTCGAGTGGTTGATATAGGAGATCGAGCCCGTCGGCGGCACCGCCTGCAGGTTCTGGTTATAGAGGCCGGAGGTCATGACAGCCGTCTTCAACGCCGCCCAATTCTCCTGCGTCGGAATATGGATTCCTGATTTGTCGAACAGCGCCTGCACCTTCTCGGTCGCCGGCTTCCATTCCTGCTCGGTATATTTGTCGAAATAGTCGCCGGAGGCATATTTCGAATTTTCGAAGCCCTTGAAGCTTGTGCCGCGTTCGACCGCCAAAAGGTTCGAGGCGCGGATCGCGTGATAGGTCACCGTATAGAAGTAGATATTGGTGAAATCGACGCCTTCCTCCGAGCCGTAGAAGATGCGTTCGCGGGCGAGATAGCCGTGCAGGTTCATCTGGCCGAGACCGATCGCATGGCTTTCGTCATTGCCCTTCTCGATCGACGGCACCGAGGCAATATGGCTCATGTCGGAAACGGCCGTCAGCGCCCGGATCGAGGTCTCGATCGTCTTGCCGAAATCGGCGGAATCCATGGCTGCGGCAATGTTCAGCGAGCCGAGATTGCAGGAAATATCCTTGCCGAGATGCTTGTAGGAGAGGTCGTCATTATATTCGCTTGCCTCGCTGACCTGCAGGATCTCGGAGCAGAGATTGCTCATCGAAATGCGCCCGGCAATCGGGTTCGCCCGGTTCACCGTGTCCTCGAACATGATGTAGGGATAACCGCTCTCGAACTGGATTTCGGCGAGCACCTGGAAGAATTCGCGCGCCTTGATCTTCTTCTTCGAGATGCGCGCATCCGCCACCATCTCCCGGTACTTTTCCGTCACCGAAATCTCGGTGAAAGGCACGCCGTAGACGCGCTCCACGTCGTAAGGCGAGAACAGATACATATCCTCATTGTTTCTCGCGAGTTCGAAGGTGATGTCGGGTACGACGACGCCGAGCGACAACGTCTTGATACGGATCTTCTCGTCGGCATTTTCGCGCTTCGTGTCGAGGAAGCGCATGATGTCGGGGTGATGGGCGTTGAGATAAACGGCGCCGGCTCCCTGACGGGCACCGAGCTGGTTGGCATAAGAGAACGAGTCTTCGAGCAGCTTCATCACCGGAATGATGCCCGAGGACTGGTTCTCGATCTGCTTGATCGGCGCGCCGGCCTCACGGATGTTCGTCAGCGACAGCGCCACGCCGCCGCCGCGCTTCGACAATTGCAGCGCCGAATTGATCGACCGGCCGATCGATTCCATATTGTCCTCGACCCGTAGCAGGAAGCAGGAAACCAGTTCGCCGCGCTGCTTCTTGCCAGCGTTGAGGAAGGTCGGGGTCGCCGGCTGGAACCGGCCTGAAATGATCTCGTCGACCATGTCGCGGGCAAGAGCCTCGTCGCCGCGCGCCAGGGTCAGCGCCACCATGCAGATGCGGTCTTCGTAGCGCTCGAGATAGCGTTTTCCGTCGAAGGTCTTCAGCGTATAGCTGGTGTAATATTTGAAAGCGCCGAGGAAGGTCGGGAAACGGAATTTCCTGGCATAGGCCTGATCGAACAGGTCGCGGACGAAATTGAAGGAATACTGATCGAGTACCTCCTGCTCGTAATAGCCCTCGGTCACGAGGTAATCGAGCTTTTCCCTCAGATTGTGAAAGAACACCGTGTTCTGGTTCACATGCTGCAGGAAGTACTGCTTCGCCGCCAGGCGATCCTTGTCGAGCTGGATCCTGCCCTCATGGTCATAGAGGTTCAGCATGGCGTTCAGCGCGTGATAGTCGAGCGTTTCCGCCGCTTTCAAAGGACGTTCGCCGGCGGGATGAGCAAAAGTGTTATGCGATTTTGCGCCCGCATCCCGCGTCAGAGTTGTTCCCGTGTCCAAAATCGTTCCATTCCGTGTTTGACGTTGGCGACATCCTCGGCCGTGCCCATGAGCTCGAACCTGTAGAGGTAAGGCACCTGGCATTTGCGCGAAATCACGTCGCCGGCGAGCCCGTATGTCTCGCCGAAATTGCTGTTGCCCGCGGCAATCACGCCGCGGATGTGTCCTCGGTTCTCCGCATCGTTCAGGAAACGGATCACCTGCTTGGGAACGGCACCCTTGCCACCGTCGCCGCTATAGGTCGGTACGATGAGAACGAAGGGTTCGCGGATAGGGAACGCCTCTGCGCCGCTTGAGGGAATGCGCGCCGCGCGCAATCCGAGCCTGGCGACGAAGCGATGGGTATTCTCCGATCGGCTGGAATAATAGACGAGCAGCCCCATCGCCGTTTTCCGGTCAGGAGAGCGCGCTGATCATATCGGGACGGAAACCCGCCCAATGCCGCTCGCCGGCGATGACGACGGGCGCCTGCATGTAGCCGAGGCTGCGGACGCGATCGAGCGCTTCGGCATCCTGCGAGATATCGACGATATCGTAATCAACGCCCAGGCGGTCGAGGGCGCGATAAGTGGCGGTGCATTGGACGCAGGCAGGTTTGCTATAGACGGTAACGCTCATCATCTTCCTCGTGATATCAAAGAATTCAGGACGCAATACTGGGATCGGGCGCCTTGCGACGTCCGGGGCAACGCTTGATGGTGATCTGGCAAAGTCGGCGCTTTAAACGCCCGATACGATCCCTTTCGGGATTTGCGCGGGCGGCGGCCTTGATCTTCTCGACATGACTTCAACCCGAAGTGCTCATGCGGACGTTCGGGGCAGCGCAACAGGCGCGGATCATTCCGCTTCATGCACGCGACCTTCCGGACACCCCGCCCGTGGACATCTAGTTCAAGGCAGGTCTCCTGACTTGCGGGTCGAAGCACCCTGCCCCAGCCTTCCCGGAGCATCATGCTCCAGTGACCTGAAATCGGACAGTTGCTCGCCGCTTACAGTTGCGGGGGCAGCTCCGGCCTTGTTGCGCCGTCATGGCGAAACGCACCGTATTCCCGTCTTAGCCCGCGATCCTGACGAATCGAAGGAACCTTGAACACTAGATATAGTACGCGAATCCAAAATCACGTCAACGGATGGTTTGTGCATTGCGTTACGGCAGGTTTGAAATCACTGCGTTCCTGTGAAAAACATGGATAAGGAAGACTTAACGAATGCAGGCTGTGGAGAAGGTCGGATGAAGAGAGCGAGCCTATAGCCACTCTCAATTTGATGACCAACCTCCCTCTCCGCGTCATCCTCGGCCTTGTGCCGAGGATCTGCTGCCTATCGATCGGAGGCAGATGCCCGGGACAAGCCCGAGCATGACGAAAGAGGGGTTGGCGCCCCTTATCAGCGGTCTACGCCACTCTTCAGGTGACGAGCGCCGCAGGGACGACATCGGGTGTTATGTCCTTACTCGAAGCAGCCTGAGCGCGTTGATCGTCACCAGCACGGTGGCGCCGGTATCGGCGAGAATCGCCGGCCAGAGACCGGTGATGCCGGCAATCGTCGTCACCAGGAACACCGCCTTCAGCCCGAGGGCGATGGTGATGTTCTCTAGGATATTGCGCATCGTTCGTTTGGAAAGTTCGATCATCCGCGCCACGTCGCCGACGCGCCCGTGCAGCACGGCGGCATCGGCCGTCTCCAGCGCCACATCGGTGCCGCCGCCCATGGCGATGCCGATATCGGCGGCGGCCAGCGCCGGAGCGTCGTTGATGCCGTCGCCGACCTTGGCGACGATGAAACCCTGACGCTTCAATTCGCCGACGACCCGCTGCTTATCCTCAGGCATCATTTCGCCGCGCCAGTCGATGCCGAGCATGCCGGCAACGGCTGCCGCCGTCCGCCTGTTGTCACCTGTCAGCATCATTGCCTTGACGCCGGCCGATCCGAGCGCGGACAGCCCGGCCTCGGCATCCGCGCGCGGCTCGTCGCGCATGGCGATCAGGCCGGCCGCAACGCCATTGACGAGCAGCACGGATACGCTCTTGCCCTCGTCGTTCAGAACAGCAATGCGTGCATCCTTTTCGCCATCGAGTGCTCCGCGCTCGCGGGCCGCGGATGGCGACAGCAGGTCCAGCGTCTCACCGCCGACTTTGCCGCTGACACCCTTGCCCGGCAGCGCTTCCAGCTCGAAGGCCGGCGGCACGGGGACGCCGTCCGCCCGAGCACGGTTGAGGATCGCCAGCGCCAAGGGATGGCTGGAGCCCTGCTCCAGCACCGCCGCACGCGACAAGACCTGCGCCTCGCTCAATCCGAAGGCAACGATATCAGTCACCTGAGGCTTGCCTTCCGTCAGCGTGCCTGTTTTGTCGAAGGCGACCATCGTGACCTTGCCGAGCGTTTCCAGCACCGCGCCGCCCTTCATCAGCAGCCCGCGCCGCGCGCCTGCTGACAGCGAGGCGGCAATCGCCGCCGGCGTCGAAATGACGAGCGCGCAGGGGCAGCCGATCAGCAGGATGGCAAGGCCCTTATAGATCCATTCACCCCATGACCCATCGAACAGCAGCGGCGGGACTGTCGCCACCAGTGCTGCGACCACCACCACGCCGGGCGTGTAATAGCGCGAAAACCGGTCGATGAAACGTTCGGTCGGCGCCTTCGATTCCTGCGCTTCCTCCACCAGCTTGACGACGCGGGCGATGGTATTGTCGGCCGCGGCCGCCGTGACGCGTATCCGGAGCACAGAATCGCCATTCACGGTTCCGGCAAAGACGATGGCATCGACACCCTTGCGCACCGGCGTGCTCTCGCCCGTCACCGGCGCCTCATCGATGGCGCTCTCGCCGGAGACAATGACACCGTCCGCCGAGATGCGGTCGCCGGGACGCACCATGATGATCGCGCCGACGGCGAGGCTTTCCGCCGGCACCTCCCGCGTCTGGCCATTGTCTTCGAGCAACGCATTCTTCGGCACCAGGGCCGTCAGCGACTGGATGCTTTCGCGCGCCTTGCCGGCCGCCACCCCCTCCAGCAGCTCGCCGACGAGAAACAGAAAGACGACGGTCGCTGCCTCCTCGCCGGCATTGATGATGACGGCGCCGACGGCGGCGATCGTCATCAGCATCTCGATCGAAAACGGTGTGCCCGATCGAGCCGCCATGATGGCGCGACGCGCGATCGGCACCAGCCCGACCAGCATGGCGATGACGAAGGCGTAGGATGCGACCGCAGGCACGAGATGGCCGATGGCATAGGCGGCGATTAGCGCTGCACCCGAGACGATGGTCAATCGACCCTTCCGGCTTTGCCACCAGGAACCGGTCATCGGCGCATGGTCACGCCCATGCAGCCCCTCGATTTTCTTTTTGCCATGATCGTGACCTGCGTGATCATGATCATGGTCGTGACCGGCATGATCGCCGTGGTCGTGATGATCGTGCGGGCCGTGATCTTGTGCCGGCGCCGCGCTTCCGGTAAGGGGCGAAACCGAATAACCGAGCCCCGTCACCCTCTTCTCGATCACCTTGAGGTCGCTGCTGCCGTCATGCCGGACGGTCATCGTGCCCGCCACCACCGAGACGGACACATCGGCGACACCCGCCACGCGCCTGACCGCCGTGTCGATCTTGGTCGCACAGGCGGCGCAATCCATGCCGCCGACCCGGTATCGTGTCTCGCTCGTCTCAGCCATGATCCGCTTCCTTGTCAAACAGAAGCATCCCTCCTACATCCTCTAGCGACTAGAGGTGCAAGAGGAAAATCATGAAAAAGATCACGATCGGCGAAGCCGCTCGCCGGAGCGGAGTCAAAGTGCCGACGGTGCGTTATTACGAGAGCATCGGCCTGCTCGCGGCCCCGAGCCGCAGCGAAGGCAACCAGCGCTCCTTCGAACCCGCCGATATCAGCCGCCTCACCTTCATCCGCCATGCCCGCGAACTCGGCTTCGAGATCGAGGCGATCCGCACGCTGCTCACCCTGCAGGATGATCCGCACCAATCCTGCGCCTCTGCCGATGCCATCGCCAAGGCTCGTCTCGTCGAGGTCGAGCAGCGCATCCGCAGCCTGATGGCGCTGAAGGCCGAACTCGAAACCATGGTGGAAGGTTGCGGCCATGGCCGCGTCGACCAATGCCGTGTCATCGAGGTTCTCGCCGACCACGGCCAGTGCACGCATCCGCACCATTGATCCCTGCCCTTGCAGGCAATCGACGCCCGCGCCAAAACTGCACCAGATAGAATCGGGCGAAGACATCCATGAACCAGAAGCGAATTGCGATCATCGGCGGCGGCCCGGCGGGCCTGGCGGCGGCCGAGCTGCTTTCGCTCTCCGGCCATGCGGTGACGGTCTACGACGCCATGCCGACCTTCGCCCGCAAGTTTCTGCTCGCCGGCAAGTCGGGGCTGAACATTACCCATTCCGAGGATTATGCCCGTTTTGCCACACGCTTCGGCGCCGCCTCTGCCCGCCTGCGCCCCGCTCTCGATGCCTTTACCCCTGGCAATATCAGGGATTGGGCAGCAGGGCTCGGGACCAAGACTTTCGTCGGCTCGTCCGGCCGGGTCTTCCCTGATGTGATGAAAGCCTCTCCCTTGCTGCGCGCCTGGCTCAAGCGGCTGGAGGCGCAGGGCGCCACCCTGCGCACCCGCCACCGCTGGATCGGTTTTGCCGATGAGGGCTATGTTTTCGAAACGCCCGAAGGACGCAGCATCGTCCACTGCGACGCAGCCCTGCTGGCGCTCGGCGGCGCAAGCTGGCCGCGCCTCGGCTCCGATGCACGCTGGCTGTCCTGGCTATCGGAGAAGGGCGTCGAGATCGACGCCTTCCAGCCTGCGAATTGCGGCTTTGTCGTCGACTGGAGCGAAAGCTTCCGCGCGCGTTTCGCCGGCGAGCCGGTGAAGTCGGTCACCGCCACCTCCGACGCCGGCACCTTTCCCGGCGAGTTCGTCATCACCGCAAACGGCATCGAGGGCAGCCTGGTCTATGCCCATGCGGCAAGCCTCCGCGACCGGCTGCAGAGCCACGGCAGCGCTGCCCTGACGCTCGACCTCGCCCCGGGCCGGACCGTCGAAAGGCTGATCCGCAACCTCACGCGCCAGGATGCCAAATCGAGCTTTTCAAACCGCCTGCGCAAGGGCGCCGGCCTCGACGGGGTCAAGGCGGCCTTGCTGCGTGAGCTCGCTGCCGAGCGCGACCGAGCCGACCCCGGACGTCTCGCCGGCATGATCAAGGCCCTGCCGGTGCCGGTTCTCGAAACGAGGCCGATCGGCGAGGCCATCTCCTCGGCCGGCGGCATCCGCTGGAGCGGCATCGACGATGGCTTCATGTTGAAGGCGCTGCCTGGCACCTTCGTCGCCGGCGAGATGCTCGACTGGGAAGCGCCGACCGGCGGCTATCTCCTCACCGCCTGCCTTGCGACCGGACGCGCCGCCGCACGCGGCATCGAAGCCTGGCTGCGACGCTGACCATCTCCGCCAAAACTGGGCAAGGATCGCGACGCGCAGACGAATGGCTGTGAACCCGATCTAGATCAAAGACGTAGCGTATCCGTCGGGCAAAGATCACGCATGCTTTTCAGCATCACTGCGGTGAGGAGGAAGGCGGCCGTCGCTGCGTGCAATTGCAAACCGGCCGCTTTTCCCTCAGATTATGCTGACGTTCCGTGGGAGGAGCAGATGCACGAACAGTCAGCACATGCGGAGCATGTCTATAGCTCTGCGCAGCGGAATTCCGCCGCCGCGAGTTCTCCGATTGTCGCTTCCTGGCGGCGTTGCATGACCATGCACCGGCTCGCGCCCGAGGACGAACGTGCGCCGCTGCGTCTGACCGACGAGGAATTTCACCATGCCCGCGAACAGTCCGAACGGCTGGTCGCCGGCGCGACCGAGGAGCTCGACCGGCTCTTCACCACGGTCGGCAAAGCCGGCTGCTGCATCCTTCTGACGGACAGGAATGGCATTGCGCTGGAGCGCCGGGGCGCTGCCGGCGACGATAAGGACTTCCGCCAGCTCGGTCTCTGGACCGGTTCGGTGTGGACCGAGGCGAGCATCGGCACCAATGGCATCGGCACCGCACTTGCCGACGAGCGCGCCGTCGCCATCTTCCGCGACCAGCATTTCTTCTGCTCGAATATCCGCCTGAGCTGCACGACGGCGCCGGTCCGCGATCATCGCGGTGAACTCGCCGCCGCCCTCGACATCTCCACCTGCCGCGAGGACGTCAACGAAATGACGCTGGCGATCCTGACGCAGACCGTGCGCGATGCGGCGATGCGCATCGAACTCAACCTCTTCCGCTCGGCCTTTCCCGGCGCCCGCTTCCTGATGGTCCCGGCCGGCGCCAATTCGGCCGCCGCCCTGCTTGCCGTCGACAGGCATGATCTCGTGCTTGGCGCCACCCGCGCCGCCCGCATCGCGCTGCAGCTGGACGACAAGCGGATTGCGGCCGGCATCCCGGCCGCCGATGCTCTGCGCGAAGCCGTCGTTTCACAACAGGAAGAGATGGTCGAGGCGGAAAAAGCGGCCTTGCTGCGGGCGCTGTCGCGCACCAGCGGCAACGTCTCGCAGGCTGCGATCGCGCTCGGCATAAGCCGCGCCACGCTGCACCGGAAGATGAAGAAGTTCGACCTGCATTAGCCCGACCCCGAACATGTCACTGACATGGTTATCCTGATGCGGCCCTGTCGCATGTCTGCGACAGTGTGCACTGCGGTATGGAAGACCTCCCCTGTTCCCTTCGGCAAAACACGCCCATTTTCCCTCCACTGGTTCACTTGGGAACCTGGCTCATCTTGGGAGGATGACATGCTTCATCAGAAAATCGTCGAGTCGCCGTTCAAGCTGAAATACGGCAACTATATCGGCGGCGAATGGCGCGAGCCGGTCGAAGGCAAGTATTTCGAAAACCTGACGCCCGTCACCGGCGGCAAGCTCTGCGACATTCCCCGTTCCGATGAAAAGGACATCAATCTCGCACTCGACGCCGCCCATGCGGCCAAGGAAAAATGGGGCCGCACCTCCGCTGCCGAACGCTCCAACATCCTCATGAAGATCGCCGAGCGGATGGAAGACAAGCTGGAATTGCTCGCCCAGGCCGAGACCTGGGACAATGGCAAACCGATCCGCGAGACCATGGCGGCCGACATTCCGCTGGCGATCGACCACTTCCGCTATTTCGCCTCCTGCATCCGCGCCCAGGAAGGCTCGATCGGCGAGATTGATCACGATACGATCGCCTATCACTTCCACGAGCCGCTTGGCGTCGTCGGCCAGATCATTCCCTGGAACTTCCCGATCCTGATGGCCACCTGGAAGCTCGCTCCCGCGCTTGCCGCCGGCAACTGCGTCGTCTTGAAACCTGCCGAGCAGACGCCGGCCTCGATCCTGCTCTGGGCCGAACTGGTCGGCGATCTGCTGCCGCCCGGCGTGCTCAACATCGTCAACGGTTTCGGCATCGAGGCCGGCAAGCCGCTGGCGACCAGCCCCCGCATCGCCAAGATCGCCTTCACCGGCGAGACGACGACCGGCCGGCTGATCATGCAATATGCCAGCCAGAACCTCATTCCGGTGACCCTGGAACTCGGCGGCAAATCGCCGAACATCTTCTTCGCCGATGTGATGGCCGAAGATGACGATTTCCTCGACAAGGCGCTCGAAGGTTTCGCGATGTTTGCCCTCAACCAGGGCGAAGTCTGCACCTGCCCGAGCCGCGCGCTCGTCCAGGAATCGATCTATGACCGCTTCATGGAAAAGGCGGTCAAACGTGTCGAAGCGATCAAGCAGGGCAACCCGCTCGATTCCGCCACCATGATCGGCGCCCAGGCCTCGAGCGAGCAGCTCGAAAAGATCCTCGCCTATCTCGACATCGGCAAGCAGGAGGGGGCTGAGGTCCTGGCTGGCGGCTCCCGCAACGATCTCGGCGGCGATCTGGCGAACGGCTATTATGTCAAGCCGACGATCTTCAAGGGTCATAACAAGATGCGCATCTTCCAGGAGGAGATCTTCGGGCCGGTGGTCTCGGTCACGACCTTCAAGACCGAGAAGGAAGCGCTCGAAATCGCCAACGACACGCTCTACGGCCTCGGTGCCGGTGTCTGGAGCCGCGACGCCAATCGCTGCTATCGGTTCGGCCGCGAGATCCAGGCCGGCCGCGTCTGGACCAATTGCTACCACGCCTATCCCGCCCATGCCGCCTTCGGCGGCTACAAGCAATCGGGCATCGGCCGCGAAACCCACAAGATGATGCTCGAGCACTACCAGCAGACCAAGAACATGCTGGTGAGCTACAGCCCGAAGGCGCTCGGTTTCTTCTGAGAACTTTCGTGTGGTGGGAGGGAGTGTCAAAAACCTCCCCAACCCTCCCCACAAGGGGGAGGGGCTTAACGTGTGGCGCTCGCCGTACTCGCTCTCGGCCGCAGCATATTGTGCATCCGGCTTGTTGTTTTGCGAGGCGGTGCTTAGCCCCTCCCCCTTGTGTGGAGGGGTTGGGGAGGGGACTTTTTCCTCCCGAAACGTTTGGAGGAAGACCGATGGAAACGACCGTCAACGGTGAACCGCGTGTTCTCGCAACCGACGCAGCCCTTGATCTGATCGCTGAGATCAAGCGCGATTATCCCGATATCCTCTTCCACCAGTCCGGCGGCTGCTGCGACGGCTCCTCGCCGATGTGTTACCCCGCCAATGAATTCATGGTCGGCGACAGCGACGTCAAGCTCGGCGAGATCGGCGGCGTCCCGGTCTATATCAGTGCCAGCCAGTTCGAGGCGTGGAAACACACACAGCTGATCATCGATGTCGTGCCGGGTCGCGGCGGCATGTTCTCGCTCGACAACGGCCGCGAGAAACGTTTCCTCACCCGTTCGCGCCTTTTCGGCGGCGGCGAGGCCTGCGCCGTCCCGGATGCTACGGTCAGAACAGTCTGATGCATGCCGCTAGAGCATGATGCCGAAAAGTGTGAGCGGTTTTCGGGCGACATCATGCTCTAACTCTTTAATTTACAGGCGGTCTGGCGCGCAACATGCTTCCCACTGAGAATTTCGCCTGTAGTATTCCCATAGTACCTTCTGTCCGACGGTCTTTGTTAATCTTCGTCGGTTGGTTTCAAAGGAGGATACGATGCCAGCTTCAAAGATCCTGATGATAACAGGTGATTTCACCGAAGATTATGAAACGATGGTGCCGTTCCAGACGCTGCTCGCCTGCGGCTATACGGTCGATGCCGTCTGCCCCGGCAAGAAGGCGGGTGAGAGCGTCGCCACCGCCATCCATGATTTCGAGGGCGACCAGACCTATTCCGAAAAGCGCGGCCATAATTTCGCGTTGAACGCCACTTTCGACAGCGTGCGGGCAGAGGACTACGATGCCCTCGTCATCCCCGGTGGCCGCGCGCCCGAATATCTTCGCCTCAATGCCGACGTCATCAACACGGTCCGGCACTTCTTCGATGCCGGAAAACCTGTTGCAGCCATCTGCCACGGTGCGCAGCTGCTTGCCGCTGCCGGCGTATTGAAGGGCCGCACCTGCTCGGCCTATCCTGCCTGCCGGCCGGAAGTCGAACTGGCCGGCGGCGTTTATGCCGATATTGCGATCACCGACGCGGTCTCGGACGGCAATCTGGTCACGGCGCCGGCCTGGCCGGCGCATCCCTCCTGGCTGCGCCAGTTCTTGGCGGTGCTCGACGCCGCGTCGATGCCTGAAACCAACGCCGCCTGACAAGGGCGGCACCGGGAGGACGACATGTGTGAACTCTTCATCAAAGCGGATGCGCTGCTATGGGAAAGCACCACGCGGTCGCTGCGCATCGACGGCATGGTCACCAGCGTCAGGCTGGAGAACTTCTTCTGGTCGAAGCTCGAGGAAATTGCCCGGCGCGACGGCATGAACGTCGTGCAACTGATCACCCGGCTGCATCATGAGTCGATCGACGCCGGTCACGATCTCGGAAATTTCACATCCTTCCTGCGCGTCTGCTGCGCCCGTTATCTCGACCTGCAGCTCACCGGGGATATCCCCGCCGATGTCAGCCGCCCGATCTCCGAGCTGGATGCGCCGGTCATCCTCGGCCGCGAACGGGAAAAATATCACTGAAGCCTGGCCCGGCGAACCGCCGATGACGCGGGCAGAGCTCTCCACGGGGAACTCTGCCGACAATCCTGAGATACCTGACTGTGGCGCAGCTGCACGGGGGTTGCGTTACGGCGCAGCCTGGATCAACAATGCGCGGCATCATCCAGCACCGGCACCGTCAGGAGATCGATTGCCATGAACGAGCAGAAAGCCGTGATCGTCACGGGAGCCGGCGGCAACCTTGGCAGCGCCGTTGTCCGCGAGCTTGCCGCAGGCGGCGCCAAGCTCGTCTGCATGAACCGGTCGAGCCAGGAATTGGAAGCCTTGGCCGGCGAGCTTCCCGCCTCCACCGAGTTCCTGTCGATCGCCGGAACGGAACTCACCGATTACGCGTCCTGCGCCGCCGCTGTCGCCCGCGCCGTCAAGCGCTTCGGCGGGGTCAGCGCCCTGGTCAATACGGTCGGCGGCTTCCAGATGGGACCGGTCGGGCCGGATGCGCCTGTCCAGTGGGACACGATGATGACCGCCAACGCCCGCACTGCGCTGACGATCAGCGCTGCGGTTCTCCCGACCATGAAGACAGCAGGCTATGGCCGCATCATTCACATCGCCGCCGCCCCCGGCCTGAAGGCCGGAGCCAATCAGGCGGCCTACGCCGCTTCGAAAGCCGCCGTCATCCGGCTGACCGAGGCAATCGCTGCGGAAAACCGCGATCACCGCATCACCGCCAACTGCATTCTGCCCGGGACGATCGACACGCCTGAAAATCGCGCCGCCATGCCCAATGCGAAGACGGACGGCTGGGTATCGCCGCAATCGATCGCCCGCCTCATCGCCTTCCTGATTTCACCGGCCGCAGCTGTCGTTACCGGCGCGGCGATCCCGGCAACCGGACGCGAATAAAGCAAGGCCTTACCTGTCTCATGGCGCCATCTGGCGTGCGGCATGGTCCTTTTGTATTCTCGGGCAGCAGACCGGGCTTTGAGAGCGGGCAGGACACGATGGTGTTGATGATCGCATTGCGGCAGCATGCGGAATGGCGGTGGTTTCGATGACTGACAGGCCCGCATTGCGCACCGCCGCCGCCATCGGCCTGCGCGAGGAATGGTTCCTCGGCGTCAGCATCGCAACCAGCCTGATATTCCTCGCTTTTCCAGAGCAGCTCTTTCGCCGGCTTTCCGATCCGCTTTGGTTCGCTGTCGTTTTCGGCTGGCTGTTTGCCGTCGTTCTCGGCTCCGCCTTGTCTGTCGTGCGGCATGCTGATCATCTGGCCGAACGGCTGCGGGAGCCTTACGGCACGCTCATTCTGACGCTCGCCATCACCTCGATCGAAGTCATGGCAATCTCCGCCGTCATGATTCACGGTGAAAACAACCCGACACTTGCGCGCGATACCCTGTTTGCTGTCGTCATGATCATCTTGAACGGCATGGTCGGCCTGTCATTGCTGCTCGGCGCGTGGCGGCGGCCGGAACAACAGCATAATCTGCAGGGCGCCAACGCCTATCTCGGCGTCATCGTGCCGCTGGCAACGCTGAGCCTCGTCATGCCGACATTTCTGGCCGGCCCGGACGGCCAGCATCCGTCGGCGACGCGGCAATTGATATTGGGCATCGTCTCGGTCGGCCTTTACGCCACATTCCTGTTTCTGCAGGCCGGCCGCCATCAGGATTATTTCACCACCGACCGCAACCGCCAAGGGCATCCCGGCGAACACGCCATGCCACGTGGCCCGCTCTGGCCCCATGCCGTTCTGCTCTTCGCCTACATGGGTCCCGTCGTCTTTCTCGTCGAACAGCTTGCGCGGCCGATCGACTACATCATCGAAACCCTGCATGCGCCGGCCGCATTCGGCGGCGTTGTCATGGCCATCCTTGTCGCAACGCCCGAGGCGATCAGCGCCGTGCGCGCATCCATCGCCGACAATCTCCAGCGCTCCGTCAATATCTTTCTGGGTTCGGTCCTGTCGACCATCGGGCTGACGGTGCCGGCGATGCTCGTCGTCAGTCGCCTTTACGGGCACCCGGTCACCCTGGGCCTGGAACACAGCGATCTGGTGATGCTCGTACTCACCCTGGCCGTCAGCATCATTACCTTTGCCAGCGGCCGCACCCATTTGATGCAGGGCGCCGTCCATCTGGTGCTTTTTCTGGCTTACGTGCTGCTCATCTTCCAGCAATGACCTCCGCGCAAGAATAGCAAAGTAAAAATCTCCACGCTCGGTTGGTCTTCCGCTATGATGACGACCGCCATTGTACAGCTTGCAAGCATCGCGGCGCCTGCCGGGTGACCGTGACGATACGGAGACGGGACGTGAGCTCACTGTTGCTTGGCGGGCTGGTATTTGTTTTTCTGTCGGCGGCGACATCGATAGGAATGATGGTGCGCGGCCGCTTGCCGGATCATCATCTCAGCTCGGAATCCAAGGACGTCATCAGGCTCGCGACCGCGGTCGTAGGGACGTTGTCGGCCTTGGCGCTGGGGCTGTTGATTGCTTCCGCCAAATCGACCTACGACAACGCCGAAGTGGAGATGAGAACGGCGGCGGCTCGGGTCCTGCTGCTGGACCGCGTCATGGCGCAATACGGCCCGGAAACCGGCGATGCCCGTCGGCTGCTGCGCCAACTCATCGAAAGACGGCTGAGCCGCGGCTGGACTGCCGCAACCACCGACGAGGCATCCGGCAAGGCGCCGGGAGAATATCAGGATATAGAGGCCGTTCAGGGCGATCTTCGATCCTTATCGCCGAAGGATGCCATGCAGCACTCTCTCCAGACCCGCGCCCTCGATGTCAGCGGCATGGTGGCGGAAACCCACTGGCTGCTGGTCGAATCCGGCAGCGAAGGCTTGCCCTGGGCCTTCCTCGCCGTTCTCGTCTGTTGGCTCTCTCTGCTTTTTGCGACCTTCGGGCTGCAGGCACCGCCCAACCCGACGGTGCTGTCCATTCTCTTTGTCTGTGCGCTTTCCGTCGCCGGCGCGGTCTTCCTGATCTCGGATATGGCCAATCCATATATCGGGCTCGTGCGTGTCTCCGATGCACCCTTGCAGTCCGCCATCGAGCGGCTTGGAAAACCGTAACTGCGTCACGAACCCTCCTGCCCGGCTCTTTTGGCATCAACCCAGTTCAATTGTGCACGAGGGGCTATTGCAATTTTTAGCAATGCCGCGACATAATATCGCATGCCTTGAACCTTCGGCAGGCCATTGGGGGCAGCCGTCGAGGCACGCATGAAGACGACAGCGCCGCGCGTCTTTCAGACCCGCAAAGGACGCTGTCGCCGTTTGAATTGCTGCATAAGTTATCCCTAGATCGATTCCGATTTCAGGAATTATGCGGTGGGCTCTTGACATGTCGAGGCGGCGGCAATGCGTGGGAGATTGCAACAGGGTCTGCGACTTTTTGTGACATTTGCCGGCATGGCTCTTCTCGCCGGCTGCGAGGAGAGCGGCAACAGCTATGTTCCGCCTCCCCCGCCTGTGATTCGGGTCGCCCAGCCGGTCCAGCAGCCGGTGACGCTCTATTTCGAACTCACCGGCAATACCGCGCCGCTCAATGCCGTCGATATCGAGGCGCGCGTTCAGGGCTATATCCAATCCATCGACTACCAGGACGGCATGATGGTGAAGAAGGGCACCAAGCTTTTCGGCATCGAGCGCGATACCTACCAGGCGCAACTGGATCAGGCGAAGGCATCGCTCGCCTCGCAGCAAGCCTCCCAGGTCGGCGCAAAGCAGGAATATGACCGGCAGCTCAATCTCATGAAGCAACAGGTCACCACCCAGACCGCGGTCGACAGCGCCAAGGCCACACTCGACGAGGCGAATGCCGCCATCCTCAACGCCCAGGCCAATGTCGAACTCGCGACGATCAACCTCGGCTATACGGAGGTGCTCGCTCCTTTCGACGGCATTGTCACGGATCACCTCGTCGATATCGGCACGCTGGTCGGCGTGTCCGGCCCCACCAAACTTGCGAGCATCGTCCAGACCGATCCGCTTTATGCCTATTTCAACGTCAGCGAAACGCAGGTGCTGATGATCAAGGAAACGCTGGCAAAGCAGGGGCGCACCTTCAGGCAGACGGATCTTCCGAGCATACCGGCGGAGATCGGCTTGCAGACGGAGGAAGGCTATCCGCACAAGGGGCATCTCGACTACGTATCCCCCCAGCTCGACGCCTCGACGGGCACCCTTCAGGTGCGCGCCTTGTTCGACAACAAGGACCACGCCATGCTGCCGGGCCTTTTCGTCAGGGTGCGCGTGCCGGTCGGCCACAACGACAAGGCCCTTCTGGTACGCGACGACGCGATCGGAACGAACCAGCTCGGCAGCTACGTGCTCGTTCTCGGCAAGGACGACATCGTCGAGCAGAAGCCGATCAAGACGGGCCAGCGAGAGGGCCCGCTCCGCGTCATAGCGTCCGGTCTCGACGCGGCGGACCTCGTTGTCATTCAAGGTATCCAGCAGGCAATCCCGGGCAGCAAGGTCGCGCCCGAGAAAATGGACATGAACCCGGCGGCGGCGGCCGCCGGTGCCAAGGCCAACACCACCACGCAGTGAACTCACCACCGTGCTTCATCTGAACGTCCAAAGGACAACAGCATGATCTCGCGTTTCTTCATCGAGCGGCCGGTACTCGCCAACGTCCTGGCATTGGTCTTCGTGCTGGTCGGCGCGGTCGCCCTCTTCCAACTGCCCGTGGCGCAATATCCGAACGTCGTCCCGCCGACGGTGCAGGTGACGACCCGTTTTCCCGGCGCCAGCGCGCAGACCCTCGTCGACACCGTGGCGCTGCCGATCGAGCAGCAGGTCAACGGCGTGCAGGACATGCTCTACATGCAGTCGACGAGCGCCAGCGACGGCACCTATTCCCTGACCGTCACCTTCGCCATCGGAACGGATCCTGATCAGGCGCAGGTTCTGGTCCAGAACCGCGTCGCGATCGCGATGTCGTCGCTTCCGGAAGCTGTCCAGCTTCAGGGCGTGACGACGCAGAAGAAATCGACGGCGATCCTCGGTTTCGTCAGCCTGACTTCGCCCGACAGCCGCTATGACAGCCTGTTCCTGTCGAACTACGCCGTCATCAACCTTCAGAACGAGCTCTCCCGTCTGCCGGGTGTCGGCAACGTCACCGTGTTCGGCGCCGGCCAATATGCCATGCGAATCTGGATGGATCCGAACCTGCTGCAGGCGCGCGGTCTGACCCCGCAAGATGTCGTCAGCGTCGTGCAGCAGCAGAGCCAGGAGGTCGCCGCCGGCCAGATCGGCATCCCGCCGGTGCCGAAAGGGCAGCTTTTCCAATACACCCTGAACGTCAACGGCCGGCTGAACGAGGCAGCTGACTACGAGAACATCGTCGTCAAGGTCGAAAGCGGACAGGGCGGCCGCATTACCCGCGTGCGCGATATCGGTCGTGTCGAACTCGGCGCGCAGACTTACAGCCAATCCTTCATGCAGAACGGCCGGCCGGCGGCGGGCATCGGCATTTTCCAATTGCCGGAGGCGAACGCCATTGCGGTGGCACAGGCGGTGCGCTCGAAGATGGAAGAGCTCTCAAAGAGCTTCCCGCCCGGCCTCGAATATCACGTGCCGTTTGACACGACGAAATTCGTCGAAGCCTCCATCGACGAAGTTTACGTCACCCTGATCGAGGCGGGTGTGCTCGTTCTCATCGTCATTCTCATTTTCCTGCAGGATTGGCGAGCGATGCTCGTACCCGCGACGACCGTTCCGGTCACCATCATTGGCGCCTTCGCGGCCATGGCGGCATTAGGTTTCACGGTCAATCTCTCGACGCTCTTTGCCATCGTTCTCGCCATCGGGATCGTCGTCGACGATGCCATCGTCATCGTCGAAGGCGTCGCCCGGCACATCGAGGCGGGCATGTCCGGCCGAAAGGCGGCCGAGAAGGCGATGGAGGAGCTGCTTGGCCCGGTCATCGGCATCACACTGGTGCTGATGGCCGTTTTCATTCCCGCCGCCTTCCTGCCCGGCCTGACCGGGCAACTCTATCGGCAGTTCGCGCTCGTCATCGCCGCGACCGCGCTGATCAGCGCCATCAACGCCGTCACGCTCAAACCGACGCAATGTGCCCTCTGGCTGCGCGCGCCGGTACCGCTCGAAAAACGCAACATCTTCTATCGCGGCTTCAACAGGGGCTACGATTGGGGTGAACGCCGCTATGCCGGATTGATCGGATCGATGACCCGCCGCAGCGGCATCATCGCCATCGCAGCGCTCGTGCTGATCGGGGTCGCCGTCTGGGGCCTCACCCGCCTGCCGACGGCCTTCCTGCCCTTGGAGGATCAAGGCTATGTGCTGATCAGCGCGCAGCTGCCCGATGGCGCCTCGAAGGAGCGGACCGACGCCGTCATGGAGGAGGTCGGCAAGATCGCCGAAGCCGCGCCCGGCGTCGATCAGGTGCTGACCATCAGCGGCATTTCCGTCCTCGACAACAATGCCAGCCTGCAGAATGCCGGCGTCGCCTATGTCGTTCTCAAGGATTGGGACGAGCGCGGCAAAGAGAAAGGACAGGACCTGCTGTCGATCTATCAGCATTTGAACGACGCCCTGCAGCATGTGCTAACGGCCAAGACGCTGGTGGTCGTGCCACCGCCGATCCAGGGCGTCGGCAATGCCAACGGCTTTACCATGCAGGTCGAGCTCCGCAACGGCGTATCCGACTATCCGCTGCTGCAATCGCTTGCCGACACGATCGTCAAGAACGGCAATGCCCAATCATCGTTGCAGAGGCTGAGCACGCCTTTTCGCTCGAATGTGCCGCAGCTTGCAGTCTCCGTCGATCGCGTCAAGGCGGAGACGCTGGGCATTACGGTGGGCCAAGTCTTCTCCGCTCTATCAGGCTATGTCGGATCGAGCTATGTCACCCAGTTCAACAAATTCGGCCGCACCTTCCAGGTCTATGCGCAGGCCGCATCCGATTTCCGCGTCAGCCCCGACGATATCCGCAATTTGAAGGTCAAGGCCGGCGACGGGACGATGGTGCCGCTCGGCACGGTCGTCGATGTCACCACGACGCAAGGTCCCTCGCTGATCAGCCTCTACAATCTCTATCCCACCGCCACCATCGTGGGTGGACCGGCCGCCGGTTTCAGCTCCGGCCAGTCGCTCGAGGTCATGGAGCAGATCGCCGATCATACATTGCCGACGGGAACCGGTTTCGAATGGACGGCGCTCTCCTATCAGGAGAAGGCCGTCGGCGGGCAGATCTACTTCATCTTCGCGCTCGCCATGCTGCTCGTCTATTTCGTGCTCGCCGGCCAGTATGAAAGCTGGATCCTGCCGCTGGCGGTCATATCAGCCGTGCCGCTCGCCCTGCTCGGTACGGTCGCGGCACTGACGGCGGCGGGCGTCGCCAACAATCTCTATACGCAGATCGGCCTTATCCTGCTGATCGCGCTCGCCGCCAAGAATGCCATCCTCATTGTCGAATATGCTCGGGAAAAACGGGCGGAAGGCATGGAAATTCTGGACGCGGCCGTCGAGGCCGCCCGCCTGCGTTTCCGGCCGATCCTGATGACGTCCTTCGCCTTTATCCTCGGTGTCCTGCCGCTGGTGCTGGCGACCGGCGCCGGCGCATCGGCCCGCAAGTCGATCGGCATATCTGTTTTCAGCGGCATGATCGCCTCGACCTGCCTCGCCATCCTCTTCGTTCCGTCCTTCTACGTGCTGCTGCAGCGCCTTGAGGAGCACTGGAAGCGGCGCGGCGCGACTGTAAGCACGGCCGCGAGCGCGGAGGAAGCGGAGATGTCGAACGTCCGGTAAGGCGATCGCAGCAATTATTGCACGATCACCTGCACATAGACGTTGCCGCTCTTGGCGTAATAATAACCGCCGCATCGATAATAATAGCCGCCGTAATAGGGACCATAGCGGCAGCCTGCCGGAAGCACGGCGATGGTCGTCGTCGTGCGTGTGACGACCCGCCTTGTCGTCCGGCGGGCCACGCCCGCATAAGAGAGCGGCGTCAGCGGCCTGCCGATGACGGCGCCCGCCGGCGTGGCAAAGCCGATCGACAATGGCACGGATACCTGCTCCTCGATATGAAAGCCGGTGAATGTCAGGACGCCGGCCAGGCCGAGGGCGAAGAACAGCTTCCTATAGGTCATTTTACCTCTCCCATACTGGCAGCCTCAGGCAGCTCATCAAGCGATTGCAACTCACTGAGATCGACCGTCTTTGCGCTGGCTGGAACCTCGATAGTGTAGGAAACGGCCGCGACATCCGCTCCGCTTTTGAAGTCGCTGATTTCGAGCGTGTATTGCGGCGCCTGGACGACGTGCTTGCTGGTGATGACGTAACGGCGGGGTATCGGTTGCGGGCCGCTCTCTATCCAGATTTGCCAGTCGATCTCGGGCGTTCGAAAGGCCAGATACTCGCATTCGACCCCATTCACGAAAGCGCTGGAAATATGCTTGGCCTCTGTCACATCCGACATAAGCACGTCATAGACGTTGGAGGATAGAAGATCGGCGCCCGGCGCTTCGACGCCTGCGGTCATCAGCCTGTCGATCAGCTCATCGAGCGAACCCTTGCCATCGATCTTGGCATAGGCGTCGAGGTTCTTGCCGTGAACCGTCAGCGACGAACCGTCGAAACTCACGTCGAGGTCGGCAAAGCCGCCGGTCCTCGTGACCCGCAGCTTGTCGGGGCGGGTCAGATTGGCCGTCCCGGAGCTGACGAACTGGAGTTTCTCGAAGGCGGGCGTCACCGCTTCGAGCGACGATTGATAGGTGAAGGAGTTCGTCTTCTGCGCCGTCAGAAAATCGGACATTGTCTTCAGAAGAGCCTTGGCATCGTCGGCCCAGGCGCTTGTCGGCGGTGCGAGGCTGACGGCAAGCGAGGCATAGAGGAGGATCCGCTTCAATCGCGGGAAAGGGAAAGTCGATGACATGGCAATGCCTTTCGTTCGTGACGTCATTGATTTCATCGAATGGCAGATGACAGCTGCCGGATATTCCGCCAGCCGGACAGGAAATCTGAGAGATGCAATGCATGCCGGCGGGCAAAGGGTGCTTGTCCCCGCCTCTGCGGGATCGCGCACCGAATTTCTGCCTGGTGCGCGACGACCTCTTTCTGAGAGCAAGTTTCGAACGGGCGCTACAATCCCGAGGTCAGCACGCGATGGCAGGCAGGCGATACGCGCTGCAGATTGTCGCGCAGACAAGTGATGCCCCGCCCTCCGCCTAAAGGCACCATGCGGCACAAGGCCCGGAAGTCCGCTCCGCAGGTTTCCCGCAGGATCATCACTTCCTCACGCGGGGAGAAGGCTGGCATCATTGCCGAAGGGGCGGGCGTGATTGCGCCGGTGGCGGCCGCATCGCTGGCGGCCGCTCCGCCTGATCCCCCCAAAGCCGCAACGGCTTGCTGACATGGCGCCGATAGAGCGGCATTATGCTGTTGCAGACAGCTGAGGGCCGCCGCCCCGCCCGGCGTCACCCCGGAGCATTGCGCCATGAAATCGCGCTGGCAGGCCGATTTGACCGCATTGCGCTGCGCGCCTGCGTCGGCTGATGCGCCGGCGTGCCGGTCGCAGGCGCCGGGGTCGCCGTCGCGGTGTTTGCAGGTGCCGCCGGTGTAGGTTCCGCAGATGTCGACTTGGGTTTGACGTTCACCGCCGAAACCGCCTTCCGGCAGCCTTCCGAAAGCGCAGCGCTATGTTGCTGCAGGCAGGTCAGCGCCTCGATACCGCCCGGCGTCACTCCGGAGCATTTCGCGATGAAATCGGAGCGGCACTCCGCCCTGATCGCCTCGCGCTGCTCTTCGGTCGGCGCTTGCGCGGATGCAATCCCGGCAAAGAACACCATCGCGCAGAACGCAGCCGACGCGGAGATTGCCGATTGATAAGGATGCCTCCCATATGGAGACGTCGCTAGAGAAGATCCCCATTTTCGCATGATTCCCCCCTGTAAATCTCTGATCTACTTCATGAAATCGAACTGCTCTCTGAACAGGATAATAGGCGCCGCCGAATGGACGGACGTTACTTGCTGCTATGGAAATATATGATGCGCCTGAACTAGGTATATTAGAATATTATCTTCTTAGCAACTATTTCGTCGTCGCTCGAAAATCGATGACAACTTGCAGGGATATTATTTCGGCGATCCAGAAACGACAAAAGCCCGCTTGAGGCGGGCTTTTTGAGT
>NZ_NWSW01000057.1:0-20557 GCF_002531805.1 Rhizobium sp. M1
CTCGCCTGGTCCTGGGCCGACACCGTCCGGAACGCCGTCCTCCTTGCAATATCGTCCTTAAAAGAGCCCACGGTTATGGCGGCATCGGCGGCGCTGAGATCGGGAGGGGCCGCCTTCAGCGCGTCCGCCCACGCCCCCTTGCTCTGCCCCGGCAGCTGCGGTGTCGCCGCCTTGATCTCGTCAAGCCTCGCCCGGTCCTGGGCCGACACCGTTCGATACGCCGCCCTCCTGGCGATAACCCGCTTTACGACGCCCACGATTACGGCGGCATCGGCGGCGCTGAGATTGGGATGGGCCGCCTTCAGCGCGTCCGCCCACGCCCCCTTGCTCTGCCTCGACTGCCGCGGTGTCTGCCTGGCGATTTCGTCCAGCCTCGCCTGGTCCTGGGCCGACACCGTCCGGAACGCCGCTCGATTGACGAGATCGCCCGTTGAGGCCCCCACGATTATGCCGGCATTCGCGGCGCTGAGATCAGGCGCCAACGCCAGCGGCCTTTGAGCATATAACGTCTGCCTGCGGCTGGGCCTGGGATCTGCGTCCTTCTCAGTAGTCCGCCTCTTGCGCCCGCCACCGGTCGGATCGCTGGGCTCCGCGGGCACCTCGGACATGGCCGAATGCTCCTCTCTTCCACCCGGCACCTCGGTGGGCCCGGCAACCGCTGAGGCTTCTAAATTCCCAAGGCCATGCAGCCCCCCGCGCTGAGGGCCAGTCTCCAGCGGCTGGCCCTCGACGAGGTGAATAGTGCGATCGGCATTATTGTATTCATCTGTTGTCCTCGTGAGGTTGAACGCGGTCTCTGCCGGGACGACCGGAACTCTCGTCAGTTCCGTCATGTCAGCCATCATTTGCGGGGTTTGTTCTTCAGGGCTTTGAAGCTCGGTCGGCGGGCTTGGCTGGTCGACGCTTAGCCTTTCCACGTAACGCAATACCGAATTCTCTTGCCAGATGTCGTCCGAATTGAAGTTGTCGGCCAGCCACTTGATCGACACGCGCCACTGAAGACTGCGCTCTTTGATCCGCTGGGTGCCGGCCCTCATCCGGCCGCGAAGAGCCCTGCCCCTTAGTCCGAGGGTCCCTGTCAACCATGCTCACCCCCCTGGGATATGGCCTTCAGGAAACAAGGGGTCAGCTGTCGGGCACCGACTGCTGACGGAAGGTCAGAATTTATCAGGGGCTCAAGCGACTTAACCAGAGTGCAAGGGGCGCGACTGCGACCATCGACCGCTCCAGCTTGCCGAGCCTCGTTCGGACGCCGCTCAATCACCGTGGGTCCCGTTTTTTGCTGTTGTGGCATGGGGCGGCTCTGCGGAATCGAGCTCAGGTGACGGGAGGCCGGCAGATCCCGAAGACATGGCCAGGCCGTTGATAACTGGTAGCGTAAACGCATCATTGCAGCAGAACCTCAAAAACCACGGAGAAGAGCCCGCGATTCAAACTAGCGCAGTCCCGGTATTGGATTGCATGCACAGGTGATATGCTCGCATCCGGTTAGTGAGCGGCTATGGCGCAGCTCCTGCGTGAACCCATAACGACAGCGGCGATCCTTCGAGAGATGCAGCGACGACCCGTTCTCCAGACCAGAGGTCCGTGCTTGATGTGGCGATCGGCTCGGATTGCTATCAACGCTGACGGCCGCCGGTGCCGCGCAAGCCGGTTACGACGAAACATCGACATGATCTCTTCTATGGTGGGATTGGCCCAACGATACCAGGGTAGTGGCAACTGTCGCCAATTGCGGCGCCAGTGAGGTCGGCCTTCGTCTTCGAACTCCTTGCTGGCTTCCGCTAAACAACGCGGCCTTATCACAAAAGGCTGGGAGATCTAACGATGATCCCGGCATCCGGACTTCTGCGCATTGCCGGCCGGTAATAGCGCGAAAGACTTGCAGCAATCGCAGCGCCGGCGGCACCCGTGACTAGTATCCGCACTGCCTGGCCCGTAACAATGCGCTGTGACCAGCGGAAGCCGATCTCGTGGAAAGACAAGGCATGCTGCGGGCTGATATGATGAAAGACGCCGGCAATGGTGCGGCGGACCCGGGACCTGAAACCTCCCACCGAGTGGACGGCGACTTGGACGAATTCGCGGCTCGAATGCTTTACGTTCTCATGCGTAGCAAAGCTCTTGCCAATCGCCATGAACGCCTCACCGCCCATCAGGCAGGTTGCGGTTCGATCCCTTTCGCCGTCGCGCGCCCTGCATGTATCGAAAGGCCTTTTCGGCCCCGTCCAGGCGGTAGACCGTCCGGATCCATTCTCGGTCGCTCACCGAGATGAAAACGGTCGATCTCCACCGTGCCATCTTGCATGTGCTCGCGCGCCAACATGAGGCGCAGCGCATATCCCATTCGCTAGCTATTGGGCATCACCAAATGTGGAAATGCCTATCTTCGCCGCATGAATGATCCATGCCGCCAGGCTGCTATCCCGCACCTGGCGCGAACCGGGACTGCAACCGGTTCGTGGATCGTGTCCAGGAGGTGGTTGTCTAATCGCTAAACTGGTCGTCAAGGTGCTTTAGGGGCGGCGGCGCGTGAAGACGATGTTGGCGGCGGCACTGCCTCAGCGTATTCAGGAACATTTTCGACGAGGCAATGCGCATCACGTGTCACCTTGCCTGTTGCGCTGCTCTTTTGGCCCCGTACTTGCGGCGCCGGGTCTCAAGGCTTCCGGGCGGTCATTTGCGAGATTCATCCCGTACGAGTGACAGGACAGGCGAATTGGCGCGTTGTAGGTCAGTGTGAACATGAACGACCAATAAGGCTCTGAGGGCAACGGGCTACTGAGCGACAGTCTAGATGAGACCCCTTGCTTGTCGCGCTGCAAGGGGGCTCATGACCAATCCTGATGAGCTTCGGCGCTTGCATATCTGAGCTGTCCCGACACGCGATGCCCTTCTACCAGCGCATTGTTGGATATCAGATGTGCATGCAAGGGGGCAGTGAAGCTCTGCTACTTTTACGGAGAAAGCCGTTCTGTCAGGTGGACGCGAGGCGAGTCTTGAATGTCGTGGAATAATAGGGTCGTCTGGTCGGAGGGCTTGTTCCTCCGCCCGCAGCATTTTCAGCAGGCCGATCGTCACGTCGAACAGCTGGTGCGCAGCAGGACGGCGGTTTTGCATGGGTACGGGTGGGGTATCAGCGAGCTGCGGCTCAATCGAGAGCTGCTTGGTCTCGGTAAGATCGCCATCGAAGCGGCTCGCGGCGTCTTGGAGGACGGGATGCCCTTCAGTATTCCTGACGAAGCCAACCAGCCAACTCCCTACGACGTTCCGCCGGATTTTCGAGATTCGCTTATTCACTTGGCGGTACCGTTTTATCAACCCGGCGCTCTTGAAACCGACGCGCAAGCGGGAATTGACGTACCTATCCGCTTCGCAGTCTCCACTGAGGATGTTGTCGACACCAACGCTGGCGAGCGAGGCAGCGCCTCCATCGACGTAGCGAGGCTGGATTTTCGACTGCTGCCGGACGCGGCAGACCGGTCTGGCTACACTTGCATCCCAATCGCCCGTATCATAGAGGTCCGGGCCGACCGACAGATCATTCTGGACGAAACGCACGTGCCGCCAACCCCCGACTGCGCCAGCTCCCGGGTCCTCTCGAACTACATCACTGAGATCACCGGCCTGCTTCACCATCGTGGTGAAGCTCTGGCCACTCGGGTCTCCCAGTCGGGAACGAACCGGGTTGCAGAGCTCGCGGACTTCCTTCTGCTGCAGGCGATCAATCGGTACGAGCCGTACTTCTGCCACCTGTCCAAGGCCGCCGTTGTAAATCCGGAATCGCTGTATGTTCTCATGCTCCAGTTGGCGGGTGAACTAGCCACGTTCGCCCGCGTCGATAAACGTGCCCCGACCCTTGGTGTTTACAAGCACGACTCTCTCGCGGAGGCGTTTTTGCCAGTGATACAGTCGATCCGGGCTTCGCTGGGTGCAGTGATTGAGCAGACTGCGGTCCCCGTACCGCTGCAGCGGCAAAAATACGGTGTCCATGTGGCTGAGGTGGCCGACCGCTCTCTCTTTACGACCTCGAGCTTCGTGCTGGCTGCTCGGGCTGATATTGAGGTCGAGCGCCTCCGGCGCGAGTTCCCGTCTCAGATTAAGATCGGCCCGGCGGAGAAAATCACGGAACTCGTCAATGTCGCACTGCCCGGCATTATCATCAATCCCCTACCGGTCGCGCCGCGTCAGATCCCCTTCCATGTTGGATTCAGCTATTTCGAGATCGATCAAAATAGCCGCTTCTGGAAGGATATGCCCCAATCCGCCGGCTTGGCGCTGCACGTTGCTGGCGACTTCCCAAATCTCGAAATGGCTCTCTGGGCCATCCGAGCCGGACAGAACCCACATTTGAGTTAGCCCACCAATGCCCCTCACGCTACGTGTACACAGCAATAGATGTAGTTTTCCGGAATATCTCGTGCCGGGCGACGCGGCTGGTGGACTGACTACCAGCCGAGCAGGCAACAGCCTGGTTCTGCCGGATGATCAGCAGATGGTCTCGAAATCCCACTGCTCAATCGAGTGCATGGCACGGCGATACGTACTGATCGACCGAGGCCGCGACGACACATGTCAAAATGACGAGGCGGTGCCGCTTCCGTCAGAGGCGCCGGTCGCCCGGAAAACCAGCGATGTTATTCAGATCGGCGCCTATATGACCGATGTCGTCGCGGTGTCGCCTTCGATATCCATTGCGGAGAGTGCCGCCGAACCGGAGGGACAACTTGCAGCGACAAGTGAGGAGTTGAGTCTTCTTGGCCCCCTCGAAACGGCCTCGTCGCTCCTGGCGGGCAATTGCACCCGGGGTGAAGAAGCGCTGCTGGACCTGAGGGACGGCGAGTTCCTACCATTGCCGTTCTTAGGCACTCGTTTAGACGCGCTGGCGGGCATGATGAGAAGTCCGTGGGATATCTACGCAGACAGTGTGCCAGATCGGGCCCCCATCTTGACGCAACCCAAGGTGGAGCAATCATCTCGCCAAGAATCATCGAGCGGCGGTCACGGCTTTCCTTGCCGCCTGCGGCTTATCATTGGCAGATGTCCGGAATGCCGGCATCGTAAGCGTGCTGGATCGTGCAGGGAAAATGCTTCTGTATTCCGCCGCGCTGCACAGCATACTCTCCGAGCGAGAGCTGGCGAACAATTATTCAGAAATAAGAGTTCCGACGAAAAAACCCTGAGTCTCGTTCCCGATGTCGGCGAGGCGTTGCGCGCAGTTCTGTGCAATGACTCCAGCGGGTCCCTCCGCGGAGACCTGGCCGTTGAGCAAGCCTTCACCGACCGTGGGACGCATGACGTGTCATTCGCGGCTGTGCAGAAGGCTCTGTCCAGCGTCCGTGCACGCTTGTCCCTAGCAGGGATCGAGAAGGCGATGGGGCGGCCCCGTTCCCTTTTGCACCGCAACCATAAGGCGCGAAACCGGAGTGCGTACGTGCGCGTCTTCAATGACGTCGTATCGAGCATCGAAACCGATTTGCTCCGGAGCTTCGGCGCCGACTTCGCGCGCCCAGTGCGAGAGCGTAGTCGACCCGCCCGCCGATCCCACGATGAGAGCGTCCGCTCCGAAGGGAAGTGGGCGGGTTGATGATGGTGATTGAGGAAACGATGCCAAAATCCCAGCCACTCGTCCTCCTTCACGCCGAGGAGCAGTTGGCTGTCCCTTCGCCGTCATCGCCAGTGGCGGACGAACTTACCTGGGAGATGCTTGCGCTCGACCGACTTAATCCACTGGTCGCGGCCGCGGCGGCGCTGCTGGGTCTCAGCGCTCAGCTCAAGAGCAGTGCTAGCCATATCGACGTTGAAGCACTGCGCCTTAGGGTGCTGCGGGAGATCGATGCTTTTGAGCGTCGGATCACGCCGCTCGGATTGCCCTCGCGAGCGATCAAGGTCTGCAAATACGCCCTCTGCGCGACCATCGATGACATCGTTCTGAACACAGCCTGGGGCAGCAACAGCGTCTGGACGACGCGCAGCTTGGTGGGATCGCTGTTCAGCGATACCTGGGGCGGCGAGCGCTTCTTCGATCTGCTGACGCAATTGAAAAATGAACCGGCCATCAATATAGAACTGCTGGAGCTGCTCTACTACTGCATGAGGTTGGGCTTCGAAGGCCGCTACCGCGTCACTGCGGGAGGAGCCGCAGAGCTCAGTGTGCTGTGCGAAGACGTCTACCGCCTGATCCGAGCAGCCCGTGGTGACTTCGAGCGCGAACTATCCCCGCACTGGCGGAGGAACTCAAATAATCCGAAGCCACGCCGCACAATCGTTCCAATCTGGGCCGTCGTAGCGTTTGGGGCAGGATTACTCCTCTCGATCTATACCGGACTCCTGCATGCATTAAATGCCCGCGCCGACGCTGTCTTCAACGATATCGCGACATTGCCGCCGAACGGCGTTGTCAGATCGGCGAGAATCGCATTGCCACCAAAGGTTGTTATGAGCAGCGACCGACTGCGTAACTTCCTCGAGCCCGAAATCCGCGAAGGGCTTGTCACTGTGTCCGAGGACCCACAGCAGATCGTCGTTATCATTCGCGCCTCCGGGATGTTCGATTCTGCTAGTCCGGAAGTGAAGAAAATGTTCCTGCCGCTTCTTTTACGAATTGGTCGTTCTCTGAACGGTGAGTCGGGATCGGTCCTCCTGACCGGGCACACCGACGCCATTCCGGTGCAATCACTCGCCTTCCCTTCAAACGATTCCCTTTCGCTCGCGCGTGCGAGCGCAGCTGCCGAGATTATCAAATCCATGATGGATGACCCAGGCCGCGTGCGAGAAGAGGGCAGAGGGAGCGGAGAACCGGTCGCTTCGAACCACACGCCCGAGGGCCGCGCGCGGAACCGTCGGATTCAAATCATCATCACAAAGACACAATGAAGACAAGCCATGCAGTCAATCAAGAAAGCGCTTAGGTGGCAATGGCTCCGTGTCGGCGGGGCGGCGATCGTATGTGCCTTAATCTTCACGCTCGGACCGCATATCTCGGTCGGAGGATTTGCGCCGCTTGACAGCCTTCGCAGCCAGATCGCGGCATCGATGCTGATTCCGGTCGGATACACCGTGATCTACTTGATCCAGTCCCAGCTTTACAAGGTTCAGGCCTATTTTGAAGACCTCGTCCAATCACGAGTGTCGGGAGCGCTGGACGCGGGTGGGGCCGAGCAGAAGAAGAGAGACCCAAGGCCTTCCGACCGAAGTGTGGGGCAAGCCAGCACGCTTGCTGAAAGAGAGCTGGAGGCGATTCGTCATCGTTTCCGCGAGACCCTTACCACACTCAAGGGGCGCCGCTACGCAGGAGGTATCAGCAGGCGGTGGCTCTATCAGCGGCCCTGGTATGTGATGATCGGTCCGCCCAACTCGGGGAAGACCACAGCAATAGTCAATTCCGGGCTCAGCTTTCCGATGGCGGCGAGGTCCGGTCTGAGAGCCGCCGGTGGGTTAGCGGGTACGGAAAACTGCGACTGGTGGATCACCGATGACGCGGTGTTCGTCGACACTGCTGGGCGCTACACGGTACAGGAGGGTGATGCAGACCGGGACAAAGCGGTTTGGCGTGGCTTGCTTCGTATGCTCAGACGCTCCCGGCCACGGCAGCCGCTGAACGGTGTCTTAGTCACGATCGCAATCAGCGAGCTGAATTCTACATCCGAGGAAGTGCTCGCCGATCGCGCGCGCTGTATCCGTGAGCGGCTCCTCGAAGTGTACAGGGAGCTTCGCCTGCAACTGCCGATTTATGTGCTTTTCACTAAGAGCGATCTGCTGGCGGGATTTGTTGAATTCTTCGACGATCTGGGTCGCGAGGGGCGGGAGGCGGTGTGGGGGTTCACCTTTGCGCAAGAGGCGTCGGAGGACGAAGGCGATCCGATGGCGTTTGCCGCAGCATACGATGCGCTTGTTGGCCGCCTAAACGAAAGGCTGCTTGAACGAATGCAGCACGAAAGCAACCTCCAGCGTCGTGCGCTCATGTTCGGCTTCCCACAGCAGGTCGCTAGCCTCAAGCACCTGACGCAACAGTTCTTGAAGGAAGCCTTTGGCGGGAATTCGTTCCAGGAACCGCTTATGCTCCGCGGCGTCTACTTCTTAAGCGGCACGCAAATTGGCATGCCCTTCGATCGAGTTGCGAACGCCAGATCTCAGACCTTCGAGATCGCTCAGCCGCCCTGTACAGCGCTTCGTGGCCCGGGCCGTAATTATTTCATCAGCCGGCTGCTGCGCGAAGTCGTTTTCGCCGAAGCTGGGCTCGTCGATGCCAATCACCGCTTCGATCGGCGCCAGCGGCGGATCCGGTATGGCGCCTACACGATGATAGCGGCGGTCATTGTTACCGCCAGCGTCTTATGGACGTTCAGCTATATTCGGAATGTTCAGCTGATCGAGAGCGTTCGCCTAATGGCTGGCAGCTATGCCAGAGGGGCTGAAAAGCTGAAGCTCGACCGGGTTGAGAGTGGCGATCTTCGACCCATCCTGCCACTGCTTCAGCGGCTGCGTGATGCCAACGGCGACAGCGCGGGCGGCCGCCTATCAAGTTCGGGTCTCGACCAGAGTAAGAAAATCAAGGTTCAGACGCTCGCGGCGTACCGCCGCGCCGTGAACACCATCCTGCTGCCGCGGCTGATGTTCCGGTTGGAAACCTTATTGGTCGAGCGGCACGACGATGATCAGTTCGTCTACCAGGCGTTAAAGGTTTACCTGATGCTGGGTCAGCAGGGTCCGCTCCAGCGCGCGGTCGTCAAAAACTGGATGGCTGCCGACTGGCGAGTGATGTTTCCGGCCGAAGCCGATGCCGGCCTGCGCAGCGCGCTCGCTGATCACCTGGATGCACTCATGGAAGGGCCGCTGCCCCATAGTGAGCTTAATGGCGAACTGATCGAGAGGAGCCGCGCGAAGCTCCAGACCGTCTCGATGGCGCGCCGCGTCCTCGACATCATCGCGACCAGTCCCGAAGCCTCGCGGGCGCCAACCTGGCGTCTGGCCGACCATGCCGGGCCGCTGGCGCAGGGCGTCCTGGCTCGCAAATCGGGACAGCCGCTCAGCGAGGGGGTTCCTGGCATCTACACGAGGGCGGGGTTTTACGGAACCTTCCTGCGATTGCTGCCGCAAGTGGCTGACGCTGTCGCTGCAGAAGGCTGGGTTCTCGACTCACAGGTAGTCGCGCCGATTGCAGCCGGTGATGTGAGCCAGAAGCTGCGGCGTTCGGCGGCGGATCTCTACGCTCAGGAGTTCGCGTTGCGCTGGGACCAGCTCATTGGCGATATGTCCATCCGCCCGTCTGGGGGTATCGATGACGCGCTGCGCACCTTGAACACGCTGTCCGCGCCGACGTCACCAATGCGCCTGTTCCTTTTCGCGGCGGCGCAGGAGCTAAAGCTCAAGCAACCACCGGCTCCCGAGGACGGCTTGACGAAAGGTGACAGTGTCCCCCAGGGCGAGGTGTTGCCAAGCGAGCTCGAGGCACTGTTCCGGTCTCAACCGGCCGCGGACACGCCTGAAGCTCACGTCCAGCTCTATATGGGCGATCATTTCCGGTGGCTGCACCAGCTGGTCGAAGTGCCGTCGAACAGCCAAGCGGGCGCGCAGGCGCCGATCGACAGTGCTCTCCGGGATCTCGGCGAACTGTATCGCTCCCTCAGCCAGGCGCAGGGGCTGGCGGGTTCGAACATCTTGGAACACAACGGGCAGGCGGGCGTCGCCATCCAACAGATCGAGGCGGGGGCGGCCGATCTGCCCGAACCCATCCGGCAATGGATCCTCGGCCTCAGCCGCCACAGCTCGGACCTAACCGTCAGCGGCATGAGGCGCGGGTTGGCGAGCGGTTGGGCGGGCGGCCCCGGCGATTTGTGCCGACGGGCTACCGAAGGACGGTATCCCTTCGCGAGCGGATCCCGCCGGGATATCCCTTTGAGCGATTTCGCCCGGCTGTTCGGCCGCAAGGCGGAGATCGACACTTTCTTCGCCGAGAACCTTTCCCCATTCGTCGACAAATCCAAAGGTTCGTGGCAGTTTCGGCCAACGAGCGGTGTCGATTTCCCTATCGGCCGCAATACCTTGGCCCAGTTCCAACGGGCAGCCACGATCCGCGACACCATGTTCGATGATGCCGGCCAGGTGTCAGTTGGATTCCTGCTCACCGTCGCCGAGACCGATCCGTTGACAGACCAGGTGGTGGTAGACATCGACGGCCAGCGCCTCGAACATCGACGAGGAACGGCCGCGGCGGCCATGCATTTCCATTGGCCTACGGCCGGCGGCGTCGGCGGCGCTTCCGTCGCTTTCATCGGTTTTCAAGGCGCCACCCTCTCCAAGAGCGGCCATTGGGCGCTGTTTCGCCTCTTAAATGAGGCGGATAAGCAGCCATTGGGAGGAGGGGACCTTATTCAGGTACGACTGGTGTCCGGTCGCCATTGGGCGGTTTTTAACCTCCAGCCTGACAGCGTGATGAGCCCGTTGTCCCGCAATCTGCTGTCAGAATTCCGATGTCCAGATTTCTTATGAACGCCGGGATAGCATCCGACTGGCGCTGGGAAAGCCCTATGGGGTCACGAGACGCCCACGCAGGTCTGCGGCGGGAGAGGTCGGCATGTCGGTTGCCGGCCGGATCGGAGGCGGTCACGGCTGCGACTGGCGGCGATCGTCGCTTGATCTCGGCGCGCCGCTTTCCCGCTCGACTAGACCGCTGGAGAGCGCGGTCACCTCCATCAGGCAGATCTTCGGGAAGTTGGGTGATCAGATCCTGTCCCACCCTATCAACCGACGTACACTGATCTAGAACAGGAAACTGGAGAGATATAATGGCCGGAATGAAGCACAATAGGACAAGAGCGAAGAAATTTCTGCAGTTGATCGACCAGACGAAGAACAGAGCGGATTTGGAGTTCTGCTTTGCGGTCGGCACGGTTGGCGATCTGCGGAAGCCTGCTGTCCTGGTGAGTAAGAAAAAGCTCAATGGATTGGCACAAACTTTGAAAAACATGCCTTTTGAAGATGATGAGGATAGTAGTAAGGAGAACTTTTCGCTTCTGCGGAGAGGCACGGGCAGGATGAACGAAAACGGCGTTATCCTCGTCAAGTTGGCTGATGGTGGAAAGGCCGGGTTCCCGCAGGTCCAAAAGGTGATGAAGAAGTATTTCGTGAACTTCCGCATGAGGTTGCCTGACATGCAGGAAGCAGGAATCTTAACTGAAGAAGACATTCAGCAGTTTGAGATGAACGCCGAGGAGAACTCCCAATTTCTTCCACCCGACGACTCTGAAGAATTCAATCGGCCGATGACGGCGCTCGATAGCGCGGAAGGGAACTCTGCAGGGAGTGTTGAAGAAACTGAAGAGAGAAGCAAGCGTGAAGGCGGGGCTGAGCTCCTGGAGCAGCTTCTCCCGGAAGTGAAGGAGGGCATTGCCGCCGCGGCCGCGACCATTTCCAATCACGCAGTAAGTCTCAGCGCGCAAATTGGCGCGGGACAGACCGCAGAGTTGTCCCATCTGACCACGAAGATCGCGGATTGGCTGCAACGTGTGCTGGCTGCGACGCCTCCGGAAGAGCAGGAGGCAACGCTGCACAACTTCGCCGGCCGACTTCTGTTGATGCTGGCCTATCCTGAGAATCTGCGAAATCTTCAATATGTGGATGACATGCCCGATGGGGCGGGGCAGGGCGAGACAAACGGCGACCGCCGCGAAGAGGTCGTGGTGAATGGGATCGATCTGAACAGAGTTCCAACGGGCGCTCTCGATCAAGACGAGGTAGTAGAGTCCTTGTTCCGTCTGATCAAGGCAAAGGCTCAGGAGCGACAGCTTTCTTATCCGCTAGAGAACGCGAATTCTGAGAGGATTGCGAAGATAGTGTCGTCGCAATGGCCGAAGGAACTAGGCGATGCAGCCCGTAGGCGCGCGGTTGTGGAGCGTCTGATCGCAGCGGTGGTCCCGCGGCTCGGTAACGATGATCAACTTCTGGTCCTTCTTGGCATCGCAGACCAGCCCGAAAGGACCAAATCCATCGAGAACTCGGTCGAAAGTATCATAGCTATATGGCAGGCTCATCTCGACACTGCCTTGACGCTGCGGGATGAGGTAAAGAGCAAGATCAACCAGATGGTCGATGTGGAAGCCCGCGGCGGAACGTGGAGGTATGTCGACGACATCTTCCTGCAGTTCGGAGGAGAGCTTTCAGATCAGCTCTCCGCCATCACCGAACGCAACGGTGAGGCACTGTCGAGCGCGACCGAGCGTGTCCGAACCACAGTCCAGAAGAAGCTCGATTATCTCAACGGCAGCGACATTGTAGCCATGCTTGACAATCCTCCAATCGACATCGGTCCGGGCACTATAGGGCAGACGCTGCGGGAAGGGCTCGCGGCCATCACCGATGGACTGAAGCGCATCGAAACCTCGCGCGCCGCGCCCGCCGCGTAATAATCGCCTGTCTCGATGCCGGCCGACCCACCGGAAGGCCGGGCGAGCAGGCCATCAACGGCCTCATCAGCGACGGAAGGAGTTCCGCCGCTCAGGTGGGTCAGCGAAGCGGTGAAGGAGCGGCGCACCAACAGAGGCTCTTCTTCATCGGCTGCCGCTTCAACGACCAGATGCTGCGCACCTACGCCCGACGGATCATGACGCGATCCAACGCACCACGTTTTGCGGTGCTGGATGCGGCAGCGCCGACCAACAACCAACGCCGTTTCCTTGCAGCAAGCCCGATCACGCTTATCGACGTGCCGACTGGCGAAGCTGCGGCTAGGTTTATCGGCTGAAAACCAGAGTAGAGAAGGAGTGTTGCGGGTACGACGATACACGAGGATTTCGGAGGTCGGTCGTCGGCACCGACGTCGGAGGCGGATTTGCCGTAAACGTTGATCATCACGGCCGCTGTTTGAAAGTGCCGCTCGCCTTGCTATGAATCCACCCATTCCTTTTTGCACGCATTCCATCCACAAAAACGATTTTACTGCTCAAAACGATTGCCCTTAGAAAACGCTGAAGAGCGCTGTGTAGATTATGTGGAGTTCTAAAAAAATGGGTCCTCAGGTGCGGAGACGATGCTGGAAATTCGACCTGGAGCCCTCTGTCAGTTGCCTGGCCTCGATTGTTATCTTACGCTGGTCGTGATCGGGCAGAATCTTCACCGTTGCTTCTCCCGTTTCAGTGCTGATAGGGCTCTCACAAGAAGCACTGTTCCCTGGTCGACTAACCTGTGAGTGCATCTCCCACAATCACTAGAAGCCAGAGCAGGCGCGCTCGCAGCCGCGAGGACTTGGTCTGCGCCTTTTGCAGGGCCACCAAACCTCGTGATGTTTTCTTGCGGCTGTCGGGCCGAAATATGAAGGATTGAGTGATGTGGATAGGTTAGGCAGTTCTGCTGCAAGCGCTTCGGCCCGGGTTTCTGTGCGGCGTCGCAACAATGATCAAGAAGGTTGCGCAGGATCGGTTGTCGGCAATGTCGCCGCGCCGGTCACTAATGGTATCGGCTTCGACCCCGTGAGCTCTAGCTGCACTGTCAAGCGCCACCCTATGAAACTACGAAGGCCGGTGGCCAGGCCAGAGCGACCTACCTTCCGAAACGAACTGGAGAGCAACATGCTGTGTCTAGGGCTCAGTGGCGGTCTAAGCAAAGATTACGAAAATTCGTCCGATCTACCGAGCACCTTTATGCACGATGGGGCTGCGGTTCCCGTTCGCGACGGGCGAGTGATAGCGGCGGTCGAGGAGGAGCGCCTTAACCGGATCAAGCACTCCAACAAGTTACCAATGCGTTCGATTCAATATTGCCTCGCATCTGCAGGTGTTCACCTGAGCGACATCGACCGCATCGCGTATTATGCGACCGAGGCCTATTGCAACGCTGTGCTCGAGCGCGTGCGCCTCTTTCACCCAAGCACCCCAGCATCGGATCCGAGACTGTTGCAACGGGCTCGGGGAAGTCGACACGGGCGCTATATTCCTGTGGGACACCCCGATGTTCCATGTGATCGCCATCGTCACACAGATCTGGCCGCCCCTTGGACGCGTGATGGCACAATGCCATGAGGTTGTCACCCGCGCTCCACCGCCGAGATGAACTCGAAAACGTTGGACCCGGAATTGATTGTTGAGGAATGAACGTCATGAAACGCTATGTAGAAAAAGAGGTGACGGATCAACTCGCTTATAGGCGAAAGATGTTGCAAGATTGGAGAGGAGAGCGCCTCACTGGACACCAGATAAACTTGGCATCAATAGACCTCAACCTCCTGGTCGCGCTCGAGGCTCTGCTCGAATACCGGAACGTGACGCACGCGGGCCAGCACATCGGGCGGAGTCAACCGGCGATGAGCCGGGCACTGGGAAGGCTGCGCGGCATGTTCAATGATGACCTGCTGGTGCGGTCTTCAACGGGTTTGATCCCAACGCCGCAAGGCGAACACTTGGCTCAAAGGCTGCCGTCGGCACTGCGTACGATCCGAGAGATGGTGACAAGCCGCAGCGTAATCTCAAAAGAATGGGGGAGGGGGGCAACGCTGGCGATCCCCGATCATCAAGCTTTGGCTGTACTACCGCGCCTCCTGCCGTGGTTACGCGAGCGTGCCCCTCATCTCGACACACTCGCCTGTTTGCCGTTTGATCGTGCCGTGCGGGGGCTTGAGCAAGGTGATATTGATTTGGCCGTTGGGCATATTGACGTGCAACTGCCTGGCTATTTTCGGCGCAGTCTCTATACAGACCGCTTCGCGTGTTTGTTGCGCCACGACCATCCCGCGCTGGCGCAGGAATGGACGATCGACAACTTCGCGACCTTGCGTCACGCTGCCATCAGTACGGACTCCCCCGACCATTTCGGCCCGATCTACGACCACTTGCCCAACCTGCGAGAGGATCGTAGTCCCATACTTTTTTCCAGCGTTCTCACGGCAGCGGTGGTGGCTTCGGGGACGGATTTGGTATTGCTCGTCCCGCGCCGCGTTGCGACCCAAGTTTCTGCGATGCTGCCGCTTAGGGTTGTTGATCCACCCCTCGAGCCGGCACCGTACAAGGTCATGCTCATCTGGCACGAGCGGTGCCATCACGACCCGCAGCATAAATGGCTGCGCAAGGAGGTCGCCGCAGCGTTGGAGACGGGAGCAGACTGACACAGAAGCGGTGATCGGGATGCTCCCGAAGCATCAAAGAGAGCAAACGGGGATTTTGCGCGGGGAAATGACCAAGAGCTCAGCGCTGCTGCGCCCGAGAGTGCCAGGCATGTTGGACGAATATCGAGACTTGGATGCCTATGTGCTCGCGGGGTCTGCTTGTATCCGGGCTTCTGCTGAGCTGCGGCTCGGCCCTGCAGTGGCGCGGATATCTTCGCGCCGGCTCTCGGATCGACCATTTTGATGGTGATCGTCAAGTGATCAACATTTATGTCAGCAGGCTCGCCGACACGGTCTGGCACTGCCGGACCGTTGGTTGAAAGACACAGCTTGATATCGGGGACCTCTGTGGCTCCGCGTGCAAATGTCGCCTTTGTCTTCTTCCGGTCATAACAGGCATCGCTTGGTCCGGCGATAAAGAGCACGGAAAGCTGAGGGACTTCATTGGCGACCGCAACGACCTTTCGCAGCGCCTGGTCAGGCGTAGGCCGGCTTTCGTTGGCGCAGTATTTACTATTGCAGTAGTTGCACTGGATATTGCAAGCTGGTGCGGCTACGACGTGCATGCGCGCGAAATAGTAGTGCGCTTTTTCTAAATAGCAGGAAAGGTCCGTGATTTTCTCCCAGACAGCCGGCTCGACGTGGTGCGGCTTTGCGGACGAACCGCACAATGACGCGGCGCAAGCAGTGGACTTCGCTGTGGCCAGCAGTTGGTTCATAGTTGTCGTGCTGGTCAGGTTCTTGAGCGAAATCATTGGTGGGGGCATTAAAGGCTCCGTTGCTGCTTAACGTCGCGGTTCAAGAAGCAAGGGCCATGCCAATGAAAATTGCGTTAGTTTTCAATTGGTTAGAGTTTTTTGTCCGGTTCCCTCCATTTGCGACCCGACATAGGGTTGTCAGGCATTCGACAATAGACCTACACCGGTAAAATGGCGGCTCGCCTCGAGTGCTTGAGTTGAGGAGGGCAGGTCGGGCCGCTCGACCACACCAGGCTTAGAACTTTCTTTCACCCCGATTTGATGCCCGCGGATGGCATAACCAGCCTAACGTGGGGTGACGCCGAGAGGCGAGCCGCCTGGCCCCAGATTTCTCCCTCGCGTCGATCAGCCGCTCCCGCTCGGTCAGACGAGCCCGATTGGGAGCCAGGCAGGATCGTTCGGATACAGGCTTTGGAGGAGACTTCGCCGAGACAGGCACCGGCAGCCCCGGCGGCCGCAAACGGGGATCCAGTCGACATTGGGCTCTTTCTGGCGAACTCGTCGATCGCATTGTCGCCGAATGGACCGTTAGCTACCTTCCACACAAGCGCAGAGAGGCCCTGGCTGTTCTTGCAGACAAAATCCAACGCACCAATGGTCCTTGATTGCGCGGGAGTTGCTGTCCTACGCACGCTGTTTGAGTTCACAGACGTTCCCTGGGAAGTGGCATTGCGAGGCCAAGTCAAGCGCCGACGGCGCGAATGTCCGTTCGCAGATGCATAGAACGCCATTTTCAACTCAAGACCAGACTTGCGACGGGCCATGGACCACGAAAATGGGTCGAATTGCATGATCGCGAAACGATCCGCGACTGTCCTATCGGTATTGCCGCGGGATAGACGGGCGGACGAGGCGGGGCTGCGCAGCTCCTTCTGGCCTGATGCGCAGGACGTTCACGGAGCGTACACGGGCTCCGCCGAGGGATTCATTGAGTTCACGCTTGGTGTCTTCAAGACCGAACCGCGCAACATCCACCAGATCACCAACGTTCTGATTGAGTTTATCAGCCCGGCTGAAGCACCTGTCGAGAGCTACTTCACTGCGCTCCAACGAGGGCCGGACTGCGGCCGGATCAAACGTTGCCAGGTTTCTCCTATGTGGTCGATATTGCGACCATTTTCTGAAAAGGGAAGGGGAGTGGAGAATTGCCGACCGCACAGTGGTCTATGATTGGCTCGAGGAGCAGACACAGCAGGCGGCGTCGCCAGAGTTTGAGCGGTTCGGTTTCAGGCAGCCGATCGGAACATCGCATTCTAACGACCCGGTCTATACGCTCGGAAGCGGCAAAGAGCATGAAAAGCCGAGGCGGAATAGCGGCGCGTTCAGCTGGTGCCGAACTCTTCTTTTCCGGGACGTGGTGCTAACTTGCTGTCATCTGGCTCCTTTAGCGTTAGATCGCATACGCCGGAGCAGGAGAAGCTAATCCATGAAGCAAGCAGACACCCGCCGTCATTACACGCGCTGCAGGCGGGATTGGCCGCGCTCTGGTCGATGCCTTTGCGACAAACGGCGACATTGTCGTTGCCGTGGATCTTCCTGGAAGCGGAACGGTGCGGTGCGGCGTTGCCGCGCGGCCCTGCGATCTTCAATGTGGCCTCGCTGGGCGGGTTGCTGGGCGCCCCAGACGCAACGGCTACGCTGCCTGGAAGGGGCCTGATCTTGATCACGAAAAGTTTGGCATGCGAGTTGGCGTCGCGTCGAGTGGGCCTGACGGCCATAAGAGCTCGGCTATGTGCGCACGCCGATGGTCGAGAACTGGAACGCGCCGACGAGACGGATCTCGCCGCTATTCGCCGACGCGTGCCGATGGGGCCCATGGGCGCGTCCCGATGATGTCGACCGGACCTTGCGGTTTCCGGTCAGCTCGCACGTCGATCATTCATCGACATCGTGTCGGACGGTCGCCTTGGGCTTGGCGACGGGTCCGGATACGAGCGATTCGAGTTCAAGCGCTTCGGTGTCGTTATTCATGAGGCGCCTGGGGAGTACCTGGGTGATCTTTTAGGGGCTCAACCAGAAGGTTTTCGAACCCGACGGCCATTATCAGAAGATACCCCCAACGGCGATATCGTTGCGGACCACCCAGAAGCCAGCCCCGCCAATCTGCATCGCGGCAGGATCGGAGTGCAGCATGAGGCGGGCCGTCGCAGAGAGTCGCAGCAATTATTGCAGTCTCTAATCTTCGCCTGCGTCCTCCCGTAATACAAGGGCGTATCAACTCAGCCGGCGGCGCAAAAAGTCCTCACGATGAGGCAAGCTTTTAGCCGCGGTTCAAATTGAGGTGTTCGAAGTACCAAGACGGGTCATCATCGGATGAATCTGTCTCGACACTGGCGTCACTCGAATGCTCCTCGACACCTGCTTCATCGTCGCTAAGATACTCCACGGTTTTAGAGAGATAACTCCAAGGTTTGTCGGCGCGCTGCCATCCACCCTTGCTATTCTTTGTCCACTTGTCGGGATGTTGCGTAGGGTCGAGCACCCAGCGATTTTCACCCACATTAACGAAACCCATCTGCTCTAGACGGGTTCCCATCTCCGGCGTAGCGGGACGTGACATGATCAACGGCTGTTCGCCGTCGAGTTGAAGTTGATGTTCGAGCAGAATATCGCCTGCGTTCTCGACAAGCGGATGAGTAACGCGAAGGTCTACAATCGACGTGATTCTTCTTCGACCGGGAAATAGTTCCCGCCACGGCTCGTTTTCGATGCTAAATCCATCCTCTGTTCTTAAAAGCCCAACGCTTCGTTCTCCCAGATCATAGCTGAAATATCGCGCGCTGGGCGTATCATTGTCGGTGCCGCCGTAGAGTCGAGCGATGGTAGCCGTACGCAGGGCTTTAGAGGACACGAAGGGCGAGTACTCTTGTGGATTGACGGAAATGTGCTTGATTTCATCACCGTAAAATTCCCTTACTTTTCTGGCAAATGTCGATCTGTCGAGCACCTTAATTGGAGGTTCGGAAGAGAGCGAGTATGGTCGCGTTGGCGACGAAGGCGAAAGAGCATGGGGATCTGGCGTTGATCGGGACGGCATGCCCGTAAGCGTTTGTGCCCCGGTCATATTCTCGATCCACCCCGCCATGGCCCGGGTGCGATCATCTTCCTCGGAAATGTTGTAGCGCAGCGATCGTTCTGAGTTATCCATGGCGGTCTCTCCTGAGAGTGAAAGGTGTGATGAAGCGCATTCTTTTCAGTCGCTTCACATGGGAACGGTGCGCTCACATGTCCGGCCTATAAAGCGGATACGTGACTGCTAGACTCGATGAAGCGGGCGGTGCGCGTTGCATGCGCCGCTCCTGATCCCTTTACCTCAGCCCAAGCCTCGAGGATCCGCGAAAGCGTGGCTCCCTTCGCCAGACCATCGTCGAATCGGCTGACAGTCCGTCGGAGGTGTCTGCGCTGCGGCAGGGCTAAGATTAGCTTGAATGTTAGAGGCGTCTCGGAAAATTTACCGCCCCGCGGGCCTGTTCTGTTTTCACCGTTGTTGGTCTCCAATTGCAGATTACGCATATGCTAGTGCAACCGGACTGGTCGCCATCATGCAAAATCGATATTCTAAAATGCTTTGGAAAAGCGGAGCCACGTGACCCCTTAGGTGGTGAAGGTGACCTGCCACTGCGAATTTCCTCCAGAATTGATTAGAGTCCGGCCCATCAAAGGACGGACGAATGAAGAAGCAGAGGTTTACCGAAGAGCAGATAATTGCGGTACTGAAGGAGCAGGAGGCAGGCGCGAAGGCGGCCGACCTCTGCCGTAAGCACGGGATTTCGGAAGCGACGTTTTACAACTGGAAAGCCAAATACGGTGGTATGGAAGTGTCCGAGGCCAAGCGGCTGAAGGCGCTTGAGGACGAGAACGCCAGGCTGAAAAAGCTGCTGGCCGAACAGATGCTGGATGCGGCCGCGCTCCGCGAGCTTCTTGCAAAAAAAATGGTAGGGCCTGCCGCCAAGCGTGAAGCCGTCACGCATCTGAAGGCCGTGATGGGTCTTTCGGAGCGGCGGGCCTGCCAGATCATATCCGCCGACCGCAAGACGGTGCGTTATCGGTCCTGCCGACCGCCGGAGGTGGCGCTGCGGGCAAAGCTGCGTGACCTTGCAAACGAGCGTCGGCGTTTCGGCTATCGGCGACTGTTCGTCCTGCTTCGACGGGAAGGAGAGCCGTCCGGCGTCAATAGGATCGAGGTTCCAAATTTGATTTCCGGAGGACCGGCATCGATGTACCCAAGACGGAACCAGCCGCGCGATGACGATTCTCGCGAAGTAAGTGAGTGGATCGAAGGCGTGACCGGAGCTTTCGATACGGACGCCTGGATCCGGGAGTACAATTCACAGAGACGAGATGTGGAACAGGATCTGAGCGACTTGCGCCTCGGTTCGCACGACAGTGACGCCGGCGACCGTGTGCCGCGTCGCAGATCCGTGGGCGGTTCGATGCGAGTGACGCCGCAGTCGTTGGCGCCGGAGAACTCGTTGAGCGGCGCCCGCCACAGCATAGACGTCTCTCGGGCGGGCTCCAGCAGCTTGCGATTCGGCGGCTCGGGGAGCAAGACATCGAGCAATATGGCGGAGGCGGGCGAAGTCGCCGCGGCGCCGCAGGGCAAACGCCGCGGATTTACGTCGCGCATGGCGTCAGGGTTCAAGAAGGCGTTCGGATTGAGCAGCGGCAAGACGTCGTCGCGGAGTTCGGGGCAGCAAGACGTCGA
>NZ_NWSW01000058.1:0-20297 GCF_002531805.1 Rhizobium sp. M1
ACGAAGAAGAATTGTGGTTCTTCCCGGTCGAACTGCTAGCCGCATGCCGGCTCCGCCAGCAACGTGGCCTGGAGCTGCCGCCGCTGATTATTCCCTGTTTAACGCCACGCCGCTTTGCCGCTTCCAGAATGCGTTGCCGGTTCCGTTCGACGAAACCTAGGCAAAACTTCTGCCTGCTTACGCCGCCGCGACCAACAAATTCGATCTGAAAGCCTGAACGGGCCGTGGTATGCGATGCCGAATACAGAGACGTTGAACTACAAAGAGTTCGTGGAAAAATTCCTGCGTTTCGAATCCGGCGGAGGGAAGCGTGGTTTTGCTGATCAGTCAGTCCGCAGGGATGGCGCGCCCAGTAGCGATATGGCCGCAGCGCCTTAGCTTGAACCATTGGGCTGTTGTTATCTTCGAAGCGTCTCGGATGGTGATTCGCCGAACTGGCGCTTGTAATCGATAGCGAAGCGTCCCAGGTGGCTGAAGCCCCATTTGCGGGCGATCTCGGCGACCGACGAGCCTGGTGGCTGCGCCAGCAAATCCTGATGGGCCTGGGTCATCCTGAGTTGATGAAGATAGGTCATCGGCGTCGTCATGCGCCACTGCCGGAAACTCAACTGCAATGTGCGTATGCCGACATTGGCGGCGGCTGCGATCTCTTCGATGGTAATCGGCTGGTGAAGGTGGGCCCGCATATAGTCGATCGCCCTGTCGACATGCCGCGGCGCTGCGAGGGGCGCCGGCTGCATCAGTTCGGCCAGAAACCGATGCGGGAAGCCTTCAAGCAGCAGGCCGTTTATCGTCTCCGACAGACCACGCAGCGCAAGCGGCGAGTTCGAAAGGGCTTCGTCGCCGGTCAATCCAGCAAAACCCGTTTCGGCCAGCGATTTCAGCATCCAGCCGGCCCCCCGGGTCAAGTCGATCTCGGGATGGAAATCGAGCTCGTGTCCGATCGGCCTTTCGAGCATATCGGACAGCCGCTGGACAAGCTCCTGCTTTCTGACGATCATTGTCAAATGCTGCCGGGGACCGGATATGTGCACACCGGCATGACACCTGCCATCGGTGATCGTTCCCCGTCCTTGCGCCGAAATGACTTCACTTCCGTCGCTGTAGATACTCATCGCGCCTGCCGACGGCAGAAATATCAGGATCTTGTCGCTTTCCGCCTGCCGCTCGCACCGGAGATTCCCCTTGTAGGAGCACAGGCTGAACGAAAGCGGACCGGTCTCGACGAAATTGCATGAATATTCGATTTGTCCATTGAGTGGCTGGACGATGATCGGTGACGCCGGAGTGGAGAGCAGGGCCGCGAGTTCATCTGGATCGGTGCCGCTCACGGCGATACTTTTCCGGTTCAGTTCAGCAATTCGGGCCATCGGGTTTCCCAGGCTGGATGCCATATATCGAGCACGTCAAGCTGCAGGACGGTCCTGCTGTCCGCTGCCATGGAGCAGAAGTCGACCGGCCTACCTTCGGTTGCTTTCCTATCTAGATACTACGGGTAATCGATCCGTAAAGGCCGTGGATGCATGAACCGCCTCCTCCTGAAAGGGTGAACCGGGTGTTTTCAAAACAGATCGGGCTTTGACGCAATCGGCGGAAACGCTTGGGTTTTCTCAGGATGGCAGATGATCCCTATCGTGACCAACAAAGGTCATTTATGTATATATTGCTGGATCCGCCTATAATTAGGCTGCGCAATCTGGATATCCTTTTCGCAAAATGGACTATCGGCGCCTATCTACATGATCTTTGCTGTGGTCGACGGCAGATTAACCACATTTTAACATTAACAGATTGACGCTCCCGGATTTCGCAAATATCAATCCGCCTATATATCTCGATAAGGCTTTGAAGGAGATGCCTCGTGGCAGTGGATGCAGTGAATCCTGGTACGCCTACCGTGCTGTCGACGCCCGCCGATACCTCGGCCACGGGTACTGTCCCCTCCTCGACTCCTAGCAGCACAAAGAAGGTCGATCCCAACAGCGAACAGGAAATCTTGAGCGCTGCAGTCGAAGCGTTCCTTCCGAGCATGATCTCCAACACAATGATGCTGAACAATTCGATCTTCAATTTCGCCAAGGAAGCGATCGATGAGGGCGACAGCGAGTAGGCGCTCCCCCTTTCGTCATTTGCAATCGGTTTGTATTGAGTAGGAATTGCCGATGAGTGGAGAAGAGTGGTCCGGCCGGGCATTTGCGCTTCCCGTTGATGCCGCCCCAACCGGAAATCTGCTGAAGACGACAGAAACCATAGCCGAGCGGATTGCCCAACCGGCCGCCGGCAACATTCCGAGCGTCGAACTCGCATCCCTGCCGGATATCAGGACCCGCAAGATCACGCCGGAAGCCGAGGCCATTCCGACATTCCTCATGCCGGCAGGCGATACCAAACCCGCGTCATTCCTCGACCGCCTGACGTCGTTTTTCATGCCGGGCGCGCCGAATGCGACGCCTGAAGCGCCCTTGGTGAAATTTGCCTCGCTCTCGAGGGATGCTGGAGAAACACATCCTTCGACGGAAAAAATTACCGATGCGATGGACAGGCTGGAAAAGTCGCAGCAGTTTGCGACCGGCACTGCTCTCATGTCCTCGCTCACCCAGTCGGTGATGTCGTCTTCCAAGCGACTGACGCAAGGACAATAGAGATCATGGCTACATCGCTTTTCCAGCAGGCGCGCCGGCTTGCACCCACGACGTTCTCCGGCGCTTGCCTCCTTGTCCTATGCCTTCTTCTGTCCGCCTGCAGTGAGGATGTCGTTTCGGGCCTCGATCAGCGCGATGCTTTCGATGCCCAGGTGCTTCTCGAACGGGCAGGCATTGCCGTGGCGACGAAGAGCGAAAAGGGAGGCGCCTTCACGCTTTCGGTCGATTCCGGTGACCATGCGCGGGCAATCGAACTGCTTTCCGATGCGGGGCTGCCGCGGCAGCAGCACAGCAATGTCGCCGAGCTGTTTCCAGGCGATGGCTTCCTGGTGACGCCCTATGAACAAAAAGCCCGCATGACCTATGCTGTCGAGCAACAGCTTGCCGAGACGCTTTCGGCGCTCGACGGCGTGGCATCGGCACGCGTCCACGTCGTGCTGCCCGAGGAAAACGGCAGAGGGCTGATCAAGGAAAAGGCGAGGGCCGCTGCCCTCCTGCAATATCGCCCGGGCGCCAACCTGTCGGATATCGACATGAAGAGCCGCTCGATGCTGGTCAACAGCGTCAGGGGTCTCTCCTACGAGGATGTGTCGGTCGTTGCCAGCCCCTGGTCTGAAGTCGGTGTCCCCACGGCTGCGGAAAAGAGCCCCGCCGTCGCGTCGCCGGCGGTGCCGGGTCCCGCGGTTGCAAGCATCACATCGTTTTTGAAGGGGCATAACCTGATGGTCGCCGGATCGATCCTGCTTGCCATCGCCGCCTGCCTTCTCCTCCTGCTGCCGCAGCGGAAGGAAAGCTGAATGCGTGCCCCCAGGATCGAGGGAAACGTCATCCTGGCGGATGCGAAGCTCCGACGGGCCGCCCTGGCCTGCGCCGACCTCAGCGTCTGCGAAGCATGGCCGCCCGAATTCGATGCAGCTTCGCGCGGCCGGATGCCGCCGCGCCTCGAGAAGCGGCTTTTTGCATCCCTCGCCGAAAGCAGCGGTGATCCCGCAATGCTGGAGATGGATGCCCGGCTGCTTATCGGGATGACCGACAGTCAGCGGCACCGGGCGGCGGTGACGGCGGGCCTGATCTATCATCTCCCGGCTATGGGCGCGGTCATCGACCGCGGTGCGATGGATGCGCTGACGGCGCTCTTCGGTAAGTTGCCTCTTTCCATCGCCCTGTCCTATGCTCATCTTTCGCCCATCGCAGCCGGTTCGCTCGACGTGTCGGGCGAGGAACTGAGGCAGCTCGTCGAAGCCGACGGATGGGTCATCCTCGATCTGTGGGCGGCCGAGCAGGGCCTGGCTCGAAACTGGCGCGGGTGGAGTCGAAGGGCAGGAAGCGGTTCCCTTTCCCTGGTCGCGAGCGCAGCCGTCGCCATTGCGTCGGCAGTCGTCCGGCACGGCGAGCTCTTTCAGGGGGAGGCAAGATGACATTCGTCTCTCAAAACGGGCGCATCATACCGGCCGAACAATTCGGGCAAGTCGCGGAAGCGGCCGACATATTGAATGCCGCCCGGCAGGCGGCGGCAAAGGCCGAAACGGAGCTCGAGGCGACGCGGCAGCACGCATGGCGGGAAGGCTATGACGGCGGCTTTACCCAAGGCATTCGCGATGCCGCCGAGCGGCTGTCAGCGGTTCTCGGCAAGGCGGAAAGCGAGCTTTCCGATCTCGAAGGTTCGATCGAGACCATCGTGCTCAAATCGCTCGGCATGATCCTGGGTTCGATGGACGCCAATGAACAGACAGCCAGGATGATCCGTCAGGCCATCTCGCAGGAAACGGAAAGCCGGTCGATCACCATTCACGTGCCGCCGGAGGACGAACATGCCGTTCGCCAAGCCATTGCCGGGCTCGACGAGCGGATTTCGCTCAAGATCGATCCGTTGTTGGCGTCGCGGGAAATCATCATGGAAACGGCATCGGGACGATCGCATATCGGCCTTGCCGACCAGATCTCGGCAATGATCGAGGCATTCCGGCATGGTTGATGCACTTGTCAGAATGGAGCGGGCGCTGGAGCAGTTGGATACGCGACGCCAGAGCGGGCGCGTGACGAATGTTTCGGGCCTGATCGTGCGCGCCGCCGTTCCTGCCGTAAAGATCGGCGAATTGTGCGAATTGCGCGAGCCGGGAAAAGGCCGGATCGGCCTTGCCGACGTGGTCGGCATCGACGGCGAGACGGCGCTCCTGTCCCTGCACGGCGAGACGCGCGGCATTTCGGTGCGCACCGAAGTGGTGCCAACGGGGCGCGAGCCTGCCATTGCCGCCGGCGACTTCCTTCTTGGAGCGATCATCGACGCGCATGGCAACGTCATCCGCAAATCGTCCAATGCTTCCTCCGATGACGGTCGCGTCATGCAACCGCTTTACGGCCGTCCGGCCGATACGCTGTCTCGCCGTCCCGTCAACCGGCTCTTCAAGGCCGGGATTGCCGCGATCGACGGCCTGCTGACCTGCGGCGAAGGCCAGAGGGTCGGTATTTTCGGTCCGCCGGGCGCCGGTAAATCGACACTCGTTTCTGCGGTGATCGCCAATAGTGACGCCGATGTCGTGGTCTGCGCGCTCGTCGGCGAGCGCGGCCGCGAAGTGGGGGAATTCGTTGCCGGCGTGATGCCCGAGGGCGCGCCGTCGAACGTGGTTCTTGTGGTCGCGACCTCGGATCGGCCGGCGCTCGAGCGCTTCAAGGCCGTGCTGACGGCGACCGCGGTCGCAGAATATTTCCGGGATCGGGGAAAGCGCGTCCTGCTCGTCGTCGACAGTATCACGCGCATGGCGCGTGCGCTGCGCGAGGTCGGCCTGGCGGCGGGCGAACCGCCGGTGCGGCGGGGATTTCCGCCCTCCGTCTTTTCCGCGCTGCCGCAGATCTTCGAGCGCTCTGGCAACAGTGCGGCCGGCACGATGACGGCCTTCTACACGGTGCTGGTCGAAGGCGAGGAGCAGGAAGACCCGATCGCCGAGGAAACCCGCTCGCTGCTGGACGGTCATATCGTTCTCTCCGACAAGATCGCGCGGGCCGGGCACTTCCCGGCGATCGACGTTCTTGCCAGCCGCAGCCGTACCATGAATGCGGTGGTCAACCTCGGTCATCGCAAGGCTGCCGAGAAGCTGCGCTCGCTGCTCGCGCTCTACGATGAAGTGGAGCTGCTGATCCGCGTCGGGGAGTATCGCGAGGGGCGTGATGCGGCCGTCGACGAAGCGGTCGGCAAGCGTGACCGGATCAACCGTTTTCTCTACGGCGGCCAGCAAGAGCTGCCCTTCCAGGACATCGTCGCAGAACTTGAGGAGCTTGCCCGATGAACATGTTCGTGCCTCCTCAAAACAGCATCTCGGCCGCGCCCCGATCTCTTTCGCGTTCCTCCCTGCCGGCCCGCGAACCCTGGAAGTTTCCCTTTCGCGGCGGGTCGATCACCATTCGGCCGCTGGCTGCCGATATCGCGGCGGGCAGGATCGGCGAACCGGTGCAGATCCGCGCTGCCGTCGCCGGCCGCCAAATCCTCCTGATCGCGCCGGCGGCCACGGTTCAATTGCTCGCCGAAAGGCTGGAGCCGCTGCTCGCCTGGGAAAAACTGCCTCCCGCCGCCAGGGCGGCCGCCTTGGAGCAGTTGCTGGCCGACGTCTTCGAGACCGTCGAAGACAAGGCCGGCGCGCCGATATCGCTGACCGAAATCGGCGCAGCGCCGGAGCCGACATTTGCCGGCAATTTCGGTTTCGAACTCGGCTGGAACGGCATCACCATTCCGCTTTGCGGCCGTTTCGATGGCGAACATCTCGCCCGGCTGGCGCAATGGGCAAGCCTTTTGCCACGCCGGACGATGCCCGACCTGACCGCTCCGGTGTGCCTGCGCCGCGGCTATGCGGTCTTGTCGGTGCGGGAGCTGAGGAGCCTGCGGACGGGCGACGGCATCGTCATCGATCCGGCTGCCGGCGAAACCATCGTTGCCGTCACCGCCGAACGCTATCTCGCAGCATGCACGCGATCGGAAAAAGGCGTGGTCCTGTCCTCGCCGCTGCTGGCATCGCCAAACGGACCAATGAGGCATTTCATGACGAACGAGACCGTGGACGGGCAATTGCAGGGCGAACCTCGCCCCTCGGCCATCGACGACATCCCGGTCAAGCTGGTCTTCGATGCCGGCCGGATCGAACTGCCGCTGCGCGAACTCGAAACGATCGGCGAGGGGCATGTCTTCGCCCTCGACCGGCCGATGTCGAATGCCGTCGAGATCGTCGCCCACGGCAGGATCATCGGGCGTGGCGAAATCATCTCGGTGGACGGGCTGAGCGCCGTTCGCGTCACGGCATTGCACGACTGATGGAACAGAGCTTTCCTCTTGCCCAAAGCCTCGCGGCCATGGCGGCGATCTCGGCTCTGCCGGTCATTGCCGTGGTGGCCACGTCCTTCACGAAGATTTCGGTCGTGCTGCTGATCGTCCGCAATGCGATCGGCATCCAGCAGACCCCGCCCAACCTGCTGGTCTTCGCCATTGCGATCGTGCTTTCGGCCTTCGTCATGAACCCCGTCCTGCAGAGTTCATGGCAGCTTCTCGTCCTCCACGGCGCCGATTTCGGCACCATCGGCGGCATGGCCGAAGGCATGGTCAAGGTCGGCGCGCCGCTCAAGGAATTCATGCTGAAATTCTCCGACGAGGAGGTCCGGAATTTCTTCGTCCAGGCCTCGCAGAAGATCTGGGCCAACGCGCCGGCGACCCCGATCGCGCCCGACGACGTCACGGTCCTGACGCCGAGCTTTCTCGTCTCGGAGCTGACCCGCGCTTTCGAAATCGGCTTTCTCATTTATCTGCCGTTCCTGATGATCGATTTCGCCGTCTCGGCAATCCTCGTCGCACTCGGCATGCAGATGATGTCGCCCACTGTCGTATCGACCCCGATCAAGCTTTTGCTGTTCGTCTCGATCGACGGCTGGCGCCGTCTGCTGGAAGGGCTGGTGCTCTCCTATGCGAACTGACCGTCGCCAGTTCGCGAGAAAGCCGGCCGCCCGGGGGCGTGACGATGGGTGAGGATCAGGTCGCCGCCGAGATCGGCATGTCTGTTATGGCCACCTTCGCGCTGGCCGGGCCATTGCTTGGGCTCGCCGCCGTTCTCGGCCTCGTCATCGCCATCTTCCAGGCGGCGACGCAGATCCAGGAACAGACGATTGCGCAGATCGTCAAGATCTTCGTGATTTCGATTGCCCTGCTGCTTTTCGGCCGCGTGCTGGCCACGCCGCTGATCGAACATTCCATCCACATCCTGAACGATTTCCCGACCATGGTTCAGTAAGGAGGGGATGGCGCTGGAGCACATTCCGCTCGTCAGTTTCGAAGTCGCCGCGCCTGCCGCCGCTATGCTCGGCGGTGCGCGGGCACTCGGCATATTGATGATTTTCCCGATCTTTTCGCTGTTCAGCATCGTCGGGATCCTGCGCTTCGGTCTCGCGATCGGCCTTTCGGCGCCCTCCGTGGCCTTTGCCTATTCGGTGCTTGCGCTGGGCGACACATCCTACTTCGACCTCGCCGCGCTCGCCATCAAGGAATTGTGCTTCGGCGCGCTGGTCGGCATGGCGCTCGGCATTCCCTTCTGGGCAGCCCAGGCGGCGGGCGACATGACGGACGTTTATCGCGGCGCCAACGCCGCCAATCTGTTCGACCAGATCAATGCGCTGGAAACCGCGCCGCTCGGCTCGCTGCTGATGTCGATCGCGCTCATCATGTTCGTCAGTGCCGGCGGCATCATCGATCTCGTGGCGATCTTCTACCGGTCGTTCGAGCTGTGGCCGTTGTTCAAGCTCGTGCCGCAATTTCCCGGCGTTCCGCTCGGCACCATCATCGATATCTTCACCAGGCTGTTCCGCAACGGCGCCGTCCTGGCGGCGCCCTTCGTCATCGTCATCTGCGCGCTGGAACTGTCGCTCGCCTTCGTCGGCCGGTCGGCCAAGCAGTTTCCGCTGAACGACAGCCTGCCGACGATCAAGAATTTTGCCGTCGTGGTCATCCTCGTCGTCTATACCGCGTTCATCTCGAGCTATGTCCACGAGCTGTGGACCAGCGGCTTCGAAGAGGTGAAGTCCTTTTTCGAGGTCAGCGATGGCAAAAAATGACGAGACGGAAGAGAAGAGCCTTCCGCCGAGCCGCGTCAAGCTCGACCGGCTGCGGCGAGAAGGCCAAGTGCCGCGATCGAAGGAGATTCCGGTCGCAATTTCCGTGCTGGCCGTCGCCGCTTACGTGACATGGGGAATGGGCGATATTCTCAAGGATCTTTCCCGCAGTTTCGATTTCAGCCTGCAGGCGGGAAGCCGGCTCGACGTCGCGGAGACTGCGTCTGAAGCTTTGAAGCAGGCCGGCATGGCGCTCCTCGACCTCATCTGGCTGCCGCTGCTGCTCGGTCTCGTCGTGACGATCGCAGCCTCGATCATCGACGCCCAGGGGTTTCCCGTGTCGATGAAGAACATGCAGTTCGACTTCACCCGGCTCAATCCGGTCGACGGCATAAAGAAGCTGTTTTCCCTGCCGAGCCTGGCGGAATTCGGCAAAGGCATCGTCAAGTTCCTGATTCTGGGGGCGGCCGGCGGCGGCGCCATCCTCTATTTCCTCAACGGCATCTTCTGGGCGCCGCTCTGCGGCGAGACCTGTTCCCTCTCGACCGCGGTTCACCTCCTCGCCACCATCCTCGTCATCGCATCGGCGGTGATGCTGCTCGCGGCCTTCTTCGATATCCGGATCTCGCGGGCTCTCTTCAAGCATGAGCATCGCATGACCAAGACCGAGGCGCGCCGCGAATACAAGGATACGCAGGGCGATCCGCATGTGAAATCGGCTCGCCGGCAGATCGGCGCGGAAATGCGCAACGGGCCGCCGCGCAAGCAGGGGCCCGGCGGGAAATAACGAAACCGCGTGTGTTATGGGACGGGCGTCGTCAGACGCCCGATTGCTTGTCCCCCACGCGCGTCCAGTTCCTCACATTGTCGAGCGCGATGTCCGATTGGAAACTGACGCTTGCAAGGGAACTGTCCGTCCGGAAGAGATTGGTGCCGTTGGTGAAGGAACCGCCGTCGATGATGACATCGGCATCGATCTGCTTGCCGCCATTGGTGCGCACCAGCGTGGTGAAACCATCGGCGGCGAAGTCCTTCAGATAGAAATGCGTATCGGCATTGATCTGGAATATCTTGTCGGTCGCGCCCTTGGCCGAACCGCCGATGATCGTGACGTCGCCGGCGCTTTTGACCGTCAGCGCGTCCTCGCCGACATTTTGCCAGTTGACGTTCTCCAGCGTCGCGCCGCCATAGACGTGAATGCCGTCGGCACCGTTCTCGCCGAGATCGACGTTTTTGAGCGTGGCGCCGTTCTTGAGGATGAAGACCGGCGACTGGCTTTCGGATTGGCCGCCGTCGCCGAGCTTCGACGATGCCGTATAGGTTGCACCTTTCCCGTCGAATACGCCGCCATCGACGACGATCGGCTCGTTGACGGTGATGACATTTCCCTTATCCGACAGGTCGGACTTTTGGGTGGACGTTGCCGTCGTCTTTTTCTCGCCGTCGCTCGACGGAGCGACCTTCGTGGTGGAGGAATGTTCGGGCGAAACCGTCCGTGTCTGGCGCGTGTCGATTCCCCTGTCGCCGCTCTTGCCCGTTTTGGACGAGGTATCGGGGGAGACCCCGAGCAGACTGGTGATCAGTTCATCGACAAGCGACCGAAGTTCGGGGTCGAGATTTGCAGTCGCCGGGCTGTTGCCGAGAAGATCGGCGAGCATGTCCTCGAGCGACGAATCCGACCGGTTTCTATCGGTCGCCTCGTTCCGGCTGCCGTCCGCTACCCTGTCGGTCGAACCGGACTTGCCCTCGTCCTTCCCAGAGAGCAGAAGGGTCAGCAGCTCCTTCAGGATCGAAACGAGCGACGGATCCATCTCGGCCGTCGCTGCATTGTTGTCGAACAGCTTGTCGATCAGCGATTTGGTTTCGCTCTGCGAGCGACCGGCATCGGATTTGCCGGTCAGCATGGCGAGAATCTCTTTCAGGAGAGACAGCAGGCCCGGATCCATGTTCGAGCCGGCGGCGCTCTTTTCGAGATTGTCGGCGAGACTGTCGAGCGTCGAGCCGGTTTCCCTGGTGCCGGGAGAATTCCTGCCCTGCATGTCGAGGACCAGCAACACCAGCACCATTGCCAGCAGCTGTTTTTCAGAACCGTTTTCGGTCTTGTTGCCCTGCGTCTCGCCCGTCGACGACGTGCCGTCGGCACTGTCGGTCTTCCTGGAATCCGACAGCCAGTTGATCAGCTTGCGCAGGACATCCTTCAATTCGGAATCTGCGCTGCCTTCGGACGTGTTCTTCGTCTTCGGCACATAGGATGTCAGCATCGGCGGATTGCCAGAGACCTCGTCGAAGGGCGATGCCTTGCGGGTCTGGCCGCCGAAGAAATCCGGAACAGAGGCGCGGTTGGAATCGGTATCGATCTTGTTTCCACTTCCGTGGCAACCGGAGTCAACATCGAAGCGGGAGGTTCTGTCGAAGTCTAACGGCCTTTGTCCATCCACACCATACATTGCATTCCTCCCCATCGATTGCATTGCGTCATTCGTTTTGCAGTTTTGCGGTTTGCGGTCCGGCCTCGCGGTAGCCAATCCGGCAATTGACCAGCTCGGTCAGCGTTTTCCGCTGATGGAGTTGGTTTCGAAATGTCGTGTTGACGGAAGCCCGGTTTCAGCCGGCTGGACGGCGCCGACGACTTCGCAGGTGATATCCGGGTCGATTTCTTCCGCTGCCAACACCGGAATGCGGCAATTGTGCCGAATCATCAGCGCCTGGGTGATAAGACGCAGGTCGTCGGCCGCGAGAATGACCGGATCGAAACCGCGTTCGTTTGCATCGGCCAGAGCCTGGCGGGTTTGCTCGGCAAGCAGCCGCAATCTTTCGCTGATCTCCATCTTCCCACTTGCGTCATCCGTCCCGTTGTAGCTCCGGACGAGCCGTTCCCATTCCGGGGCCGACGAGAGCACCGGCAATATGCCGCGCCGGTCGAGAAGGCCGAAGGCGATCTGGCGCGACAGCGCCCAGCGTGCCTTTTCCGCCAGCGAATCCGGATCCTGATCCAGCCCGGCATGCAGCATGACTTCCAATAGACCTCTCGGCTGCGAGAGCGTAACGCCGGAATCGAGCAGGCGGCGAGCGACCGCGACCATCAGCATGGGCGACACCTGATCCCGCACGTCGCTCGCGAGCTTGCCAAGCCGGGGTTCAAGGCTCGAGAGCCATTGCGTGGCATCATCGACGCTGAACAGCGAGCCGATGTGCCGGCGGACGATACGGACGAGATCGTCGGCAATCCGCTCGAGCGGCCGGTCATCGCCGCACTGGATCAGTCCGGCCGGAACATTTTCAATCTGGACATGGATGAGATCGTCGCCCATGCGAGGATCGGCATTGAATGTCGGCACGGTCACGGCAACGCCGACCGCACGCGCGGCGACCCGGATCTGTCCTTCGAGGAGTGCGCCGAGGCCGCCCGCTTCCAGACGTTCGAGGGTGGCGGAGGAAAGCGTGGCGATAACAGGATCGCCATATTTTGCCCGGTCGAGCGCTTGAGCGCCGGCATCTGTTGTCGTTTCCGAGCGGTCCGTCGCCGCCGCCCCATTTTTCCGCCGCGTAACGAAAAAGGCGATCGCGGCGAGAGCCAGGCCGATCGGCCACAGAACGGCCGAAGGAAATCCGGGAACGAAGCCGACTGCAATCGTCATCGCAGCCGCGATCGCAAGCGCGCGCGGCTCGTTGGATAGCTGGCGGCCGATATCGGTGCCGAGGCTGCCATTGTCGTCATCGCTGACGCGTGTGACCACGGTGCCGGCGGCAATCGCCATCAACATGGACGGGATCTGCGAGACGAGGCCATCGCCGATGGAGAGCAGCGAATAGAGGTGGGCGGCTTCGGAAAAGCTCAGGCCCCTCTGGAAAATGCCGATCGTCAGGCCGCCGATCAGATTGACCGCGACGATCACCAGCCCGGCGATCGCATCGCCCTTGATGAAGCGCATCGCGCCGTCCATCGCCCCGAAAAACTGGCTTTCCCGCTCAAGCCGGGCGCGTCGTTTCTGCGCCATTTCCGTCGTGACGTGGCCATTGCGGAGGTCGCTGTCGATGGCAAGCTGCTTGCCCGGCATCGCATCCAGCGTAAATCGTGCGCCGACTTCGGCAATACGCTCGGCGCCCTTCGTCACGACGATGAACTGGACGAGCGCAACGATCAGGAAGATGACAAGCCCCACGACGAGATTGCCGGCGACGACGAACGAGCCGAAGGCCTGGATGATTTCACCGGCATGGCCGTCGGCGAGCACCAGCCGGGTGGAGGATATCGTCAGCGCCAGCCGGAAGATCGTGCCGATCAGGATAACGGCTGGAAAGGTCGAGATCTCAAGGACGTTCTTCAGATAGATCGTCGTGATCAGGACGACGAAGGCGAAGGCAAGGTTGAAGGCGATCAGCGCGTCCAACATGATCGTCGGCAAAGGTATGACCATCATCGCCACGACGACGGCGAAAAACACCGCAAAAAGGATGTCCGTGCGGCGCGCAAGCATGGCGAGGGACGGCGAGACCATGTTCATGATCAGTTGCCTTCCGCGTCGGCGCTTTTCGCCAGCCGCAGATTTAGGTCGCCCGCGGGGAAGTTGAAGTCGATCGTGTCGGTCTCGCCATTGCGCGAGACGGTGAGTTCGCCGGGGCTGATTTTGTCGATCTGCCAGCCGCTCGCCACGGTATCGCCTTCCTGATAGCGATGGCCGTCCGCGCCGACGATGAACCTGAACGGTTCGTAGCCTGCGGCGGCAACAAATCCTTCAAGCCCGGAGGAGAGGCTGCTCCTGTCGACGATCGGAACCGGACTGCGCCGGTTCAAGGCATCGATGATATCGTGAAGCTTCGCTCTGTCGTCAAAGCTCAAAAGAGACGAATTCTCCCCGACACGGATCTCCGTCGCAAGCGGCGCCACCGTCATGTTCTCAGGCAATTGCGCAAGCCGAATCGCCTGGCGAAGTTCTTCGGCAATCGCTTCGGCGGTCGGTCGGCTCTCCGCCGTCGCCGCCGTTTTCACGGCAACCACGGCATTGCCGGATGTTTCGTCGTTGCGAAAGCCGGCCAAAAGCAGAAGTGCTGCCAGAATCAACAGCCCGGCTGCAACCATTTTGCGTCGGCCGCGCCGCAAAGGTTGCGTCAGTCCGTCCACCCGGCATTCGGTTCCATCGAATCGGATCGTCTGCCCGGTACGAAGCGGAACCGTCTCCTCTGGCTTCAGGAGCCGGTCGGCGACGATGATATCGTCCCGTAAAGCGCTGATCGAGGCGGAAACGCGGTCGGATTTTTTAGTCAGCAAAAGAGAGAAAGCCGGTTCGGAAGAGGCGCCGACAATGACGAGGTCGCATCCGGGGCCACCGCCAACGACATGGGTTCCCGGCTCCAGAGGCAGGGAAGAGGTGCGGCCGCCTTTGTTGACGCGCAATGCCGGAGTCGCAAGCCGCATTGCTTCCTGTCGTGAACCCCTGCTTTCGGCGCCCTTCCCGAATTTCGACGGCAATGAATACAAATCCGCGCGCATGCTCTTTGGAAACCGGTTCAGATGGGCTTTGGAAGCCGTCCAGAAAAAAGAAGCGAGGCAGCTTGCGCTGCCTCGCCTTTGCATTGGATCAGCCCGGGCCGATCTTCTTGATGGCGTTGGCAACGCCGTTGATCTTGGTGATCTCGGTTGCAACCTTCAGGCTCTGCTCGGTTGCTTCGTTCTGGGCGGCCTTGAAGCTGGAAATCGCGGAGCTGACGCCCGCGTCCAACGTGGAAGTGGAAGTTGCCATAAATCTATCTCCTTCATGGATTGGCGAGGAGAACTTATACGGACAAATATAAATTTCAATATGTACGTGAAAAATTCGTTAATGCGCAATCTGGACATGTAATTCGCATTTTGGATAGGAGTCGATACTTGATCGTAACTCATGTTCAGAATCGACGTCCCATGATTTACTATCATGTTTAACCTTATATTAAGATAGTCGTCGTGGATCTTTCTTAGCGCCGTCAGGCATGTTATCCCCCCGGGCTCGATAGAGATCGAAAGGTATGGCGAAATGGTCGGGCGTATAGCTGCCGGTGTCTTGATCGGTTTGGTCCTGGTTGGATCGGCCTCCGCTGAGGCCAATCAGCGCGAACTCCGTTTGAATGTCGTCTCGCAGCCGCTTGCCGATGTTGTCGAAACGCTTTCCTTCATGTCCGGAATTCCGGTGACGACGGTCGGCAAGCTGAGCGGCACGGTGCAGAACTGGTCGGTAAAGGAGAATGGTGTCGAGGCCTTCGCAAAGCTCGGAGATGCCAGCAATCTCTTCGTCGCCTTCGACGGCAGCCGGGTCATCATCGCACCGAAGCAGGAGGTGGCGACGGTGATCTTCGAGCGGAAGGGCCGGAGCTGGAAGACGATGGAAAGCGCCATTCACGCCTTGTTTCCGTTGCTTCCCGCGGATGCCGTTCGCGAGGATCAAGGCAGCGGGCTCGTGCTCGTGCGTGGCCCGCAGATCTTCGTGAAAGCCGTCGAGGATGTCCTGAGCCGGCAGGCGACGAAGGAAATTCGGGTCTTCAAGGGCGGCCAGATCGAAGTGATAACGGTGGGAAACGGCACCTGAATCCGCCGCATGCCCAAGAAGTCCCCCCTCGAACAGCTACGGAAAATCCGCAACCTGCGGGCCGAGAATCTTTCCTGGCAGCTGGCGGAAGCACGCGGCGCGATCGCACGTCTGGCCGAGGAACGAAAACGGGAAGGCGCCGAATTCGAAGCGGTGCAGGCGCGGGTGGATCAGGCGTCGATCGGCCAGAACCTGGCTGCCGGCAAATTCGTGTCCGGTGCGGAAGTGCACGCGATCGTTCAAAAACAGTCGAAGCTGCGGGCGATGGAAGCGGAAGCCCAGGACAGGGGCAGGGCGCTGGAGGAAGCGGTTGCAGCCGCTGAACGGCGCGCCGATCGTCTCGAAGACGAGGTCGCGCGAGCGCGCAGGATTGCGACACGAACCGACATTCTGTCGGATATGATCAAGTCATTGGAAAACGAGTAGCTTTTGGATCTTGACCCTTGCGTTTTTCATGGCCGATTGCCGCGCCGGTGCGCGAAATGACGCAGGAAGACGGCGGCGCCAGGACCGGTTGCAGTCCTCCCGACAAGCCGATCCCTTGTCACATAACTGAAAAACTTCTGACCTAACGAAGCGTCCGGTTCTCCGCTGCGTGCGGAGCCTTTGATCGGGAGTGATGAAAAATGGTGGAACGCGTCGGCAGTGGATCGGGAGAGGTTGAGGCTTTGGTCGTGGACCTTGGCCAGAAGGACGCGACCAGCCGTTCGGCATCGGCGAAAACCATCGACGTCAGCGACATACGCAAGATCGCTCCGACCGGCGACGGTCCGTCGATCTTCGTGCAATCCACGCCGGCCAAAAGCGGCTCTGCGATACTGGCCGATGCGGGGGCAGACAGGAGCGAAACCGGCTCGGTTGCCGATCTGAAGATCGATCTGGACGGCCTGAAGAAGGTGGCGGCTTCCGAATTCGGCAGCACGGTTCCCAACAATATCACCCACCTGTTCAATCCGACCATCCAGGCGATGGCCAATCAGTTTTACGGGGGAGACAGCGCCGAGGTTCGTGATCAGTTCAAGGCCGATGTCAAGGCGCTTCTCGGCCCGCTGCTCGACAAGGTCGGCGCCGGAGAAATCGGGATCGGCGATCTCGCCGGGAATCTGGAGCGCCTGACATCGCGCCTGAGCGCCCCCGGCGGCAAGGAGGTCTGGGGCTACCGCCATTCGGTGCAGACGGCGCTGGAAGGCCTCGTCATGGGCGCCAGCCTCGTCTCGAAGCTGCCGGCCAATCCGGAATGGGACAAGAACGTCTCGCCGCTGCCGTCGAGCAATCTTGCCAGCTATTCGTTCAACGACGTCATGGCGGCGATCATGATCGGCACCGGACTGGCCGGCAAGGGAATTGCCGCCAACGGCTCAGGCGACGGACGCTTCTTCGCCGGCAGCGGCGGCGACGCCTGGATCGCCGAGCGCATGTTCGGCACCAAGGACAATGGCTGGAGCAAGACCATCCAAAGTCTCGACTTGCCCTATATCGACAGCGAATATCTGACATCCAGCCTGAAGAAGACGGCCCGCGCCATGGGCGTGGAGGTCACCGAGCCCGTCGTGGAGCGCCCGATCGACGACAACGACATCCTGGAGAGCAAGGTGCTGCGCGGTTATGCGCCGTCGACGGCCTACGAACCGACGCTGAAGAAGCTCGACGAACTCAAATACGGCATTCTCGGCGACGCCGTGAAAGACGTGAACCGGGATTTTGTCGCGCCCGACAATATGGATCATCTCGACCAGCTGACGCCGGAGCAGAAGGCGACGCTGCTCTACGACCTCATCGAAATCAAGCAGCAGTTCAATGGCTATATGAACCAGTATGGCGACAGCGTTCCCGACGGCGAGCGCGTCGGCAAAGACCTCGATGCACGGATCGAAAAGCTGACTGCCGACCCCGCCACCCAGCAATATCTCTCTGACACCTTCGCAAGCGGCATGAAGGAATATCTGCAGCGCCCTGAGAATTCCGATCTGCTGACCAACATCGAGGACGCCTATCTGATCGACATCGCCGGCGGCAAGGCGATCGACAGGGCGCTTGCCGCCGGCAAGAGCTTCGACGATGCCTTGAAGGATTATTATTCCGAGCTCAACACGCTCGTCGATCTCCTGCCGCAGGATTATATCGACGAACATATCGGCGCCGCCAACGTCACCTTCTCCAACATCATCAAGGAGAAATATATCGGCGACGGGCAGGGGGGCGATCTCGGGCCGCTGCTGTCGGGCTCCGACGATGCTTTCGTGCCCGGTGCGACGAACGAGGCCATCAGCCAGCTCGCCGACAAGTTCGCCCAGGACTTCCTCAGCGCAAATGCGCCTGCAGGGAGCGAAACGGTGAAACAGAATCTGGCGCAGGACATCGCCCGCAATGTCGATGGCGTACTTCGCCTGGTGCGCGGCGGCATGAAGCTCGACGACGCGCTCGTCTCCTTCAAGGATTCGCTCGATCTGCCGCGCCAGACCCGCACACCGGCCGGCATCGACGCCGAGGTCTACAAGGCCGGTCTGGTGCACGCCGTGCAGATGCTGACGATGTCGAGCGTGCTCGTGGCGCGCGGCCTCGGTGTGGGCGGCAAGTGGACGTCCACCGATATCGCGGCTGCGGTCGCCTCGGCGACGCAGATCGTCGGCATGACGATGGAGGGGCTCGGCAAGAATCTCGACGTTGCCGGCAAACCGTTCAGCGTTTTCGGCAATGAGCCGGGCAGCTGGGGCAAGGGCATCTCCATGAGCTTCTCGCCCAAGACGATGGAAGCGGCGGGGAAGATACTCGGCGCGGCCGGCGGCCTCGCCATGGCCGGCCTCAGCTTCTACTCCGCATCGCGGTCGATGAAGGCCGGCGACCGCGCCAAGGGCGCGCTCGAAGTCATCGGCGGTGTCGCCGGCACCGCCAATGCGCTGATCGGCTTCTCCGAAGCGATGCTCTATCTGACCAATGCGATGTCCCGCGCCTTCTCCGGCCTCGGCACCGTGGCGCCCGAAGTGGTGACCATCTTCAGCAACGCTGCGAAGGCGGGGCTGGCTGCGGCCGGGCTGGTCACCGGCCTCATCGCTTCCGGCGTCGGGCTGGCGCTTGGCCTGTGGGATATGGCCAACGGCGTCAAGAAACTCGACAAGATGGAAAAGCAGCTGAACGAGAAGCTGGAGCGCTACATGGGCGAGTCCGTGCATCTCGAGTTCGGGCCGGATCCGTCGTTCGTCTGGTAAAAGCATTTGGCGGCATGCCGTCCCGGCAAAGCCGGGGAAGCCGCCTCTCAGAGCTCGAGTAAAATGCGATCCTCCCGGTTTCTCCGATGAGGGAGAGCCGCGATTCTTTTCGTCGTCGATCTCCCCTCGCGTCAGGTGGCCGGACTTTTTTGCAACCGCAATGTCGCTGCCGGACTTGCATTATCCCGCAAAGGTCGTTTTTATGCCTAACGTAAGGTAAACGGCGTCATCCGTGAAAAGCGGACAAGAAAATCAAAGGGAACGCATGTCTTCGATCGCACCAGCATCTTCGGATACCGACACGGTTTCATTTCTCCGGCTAAATGCCGATTCCAATACGAAGTCCGAAATTTCCGCAGACCAGGGCAAGACCACGAGCGCCACGGTCAAGAAGACATCGCCGTTTGCTTCCGACGGGGCGACGACGGGCCTGACGATTTTTACGTCCGCATCGATGCCAGCGACCAGCCCGAAATTCGTTTCGCTCGCCGGTACATCGAATACGGATTCCAGCCCGACCGCGCCGATCCAGCCGGTGATCGATCTGCTGTTCAAGTCCGACTTCATGAGCGAGATCAATCAGGGCTTCATGGAGGGGCTGAAGGACAAGGACAAGTCCTTCGAAAGCATCGACGTCGTCAAGAACCCGCAGAATTACACCGCCGAGCAGAAGCTGATCATGTATCTCGATCTGCTTCAGACCAAGGCGACCTTCGGCAAATACAAGGACAGCCTCGGCGACAACCAGCGCGGCATCTACAACGATCAGGAGATTCTGAAGGATCTCGACAAGTCGATTTCCATTCTCGGCTCGGATCCCGACGTCAACTCGCTGATGACCGAGAAGGCGCTGAAGGCCTTTAAGCTGATCTTTTCCGGTTATCGCGTCGCGCCGGCCGATACCAACAAGGATGCCTCCGAGATCATCAACGACACGATCACGCGCGATGAGAAAATGAAAGACCTGCGCGGCAAGGTCGAGGATGCCTTCGAACGCGACATCGTCAATGGCGGCATCCTCAACGACGGGCTCAAAGCCGGCAAGGATACCGCCACGATCCTGAAGGAATATAATTCCGCGCTCGGCTTCTATTCCATGGTGCTTCCCGACGATTTCGTAAAGCAGCGCTCGGCGATCGCCGACAAGACTTATGCCGAGTTCTTCGATAAGAACGTGCTGCCGACGATCTCGGATCCGACGACCGCGCTCGATGGCCTGATCCGGATGGGTCTGGCCGGCGACAAGACCGAGCGGGAGCTCAAGGGGCTCGGCTCCATCCTGCCGGTTGTGGATTCCGACCAATCGCTCGGGCTCGGCGGCAGCCTGTTTCCCGATCTGAAGATCGACCTGGAGGGCTTGAAGAAGGTTGCCGCTTCCGAATTCGGCAGCACCGTGCCCAACAATATCACCCATCTGTTCAACCCGACCATCCAGGCGATGGCCAATCAGTTTTACGGGGGAGACAGCGCTGAGGTTCGTGATCAGTTCAAGGCTGACGTCAAGGCGCTTCTCGGCCCGCTGCTCGACAAGGTCGGCGCCGGAGAAATCGGGATCGGCGATCTCGCCGGGAATCTGGAGCGCCTGACATCGCGCCTGAGCGCCCCCGGCGGCAAGGAGGTCTGGGGCTACCGCCATTCGGTGCAGACGGCGCTGGAAGGCCTCGTCATGGGCGCCAGCCTCGTCTCGAAGCTGCCGGCCAATCCGGACTGGGACAAGAATTTCTCGCCGCTGCCCTCCAGCAATCTTGCCAGCTATTCGTTCAACGATGTCATGGCGGCGATCATGATCGGCACCGGACTGGCCG
>NZ_NWSW01000059.1:0-19180 GCF_002531805.1 Rhizobium sp. M1
CATCGGTCTCGGCAAGCCGGGCTTCGCTCAGCCCATGTTCCGGCTCCTGCAGCGTCGCCGTCGTCGCCGAGATGGCGGGATCACTGTTCAGCGCATTGGCGATCGTCGTATGCATCCCCTCGGGATAGATGCCCCGGACGATCTCATTGGTATTCTCATGAATATTCTCTCCCCAGACGACGGTGCGAATGGCCATGCTGTGCTCCTGTAGAGTGGAGGTCTCGAAAGGTGGGAAGGCAGGATTCAAAGCGCTTTGGAAAACAGCACCGCGTGCGCCTCACTCTCCTCCACGTTCAAGCAACACATAGCCCTTTGTCAGGAATTTGACAAAGGGGAAAATTTCTCTCGTGGCGCGGACAACAGCTTTAGGAAATATCGCAGCAATATCAATGCGAAATGGATTTCGAAAACAGGTTAACGACGACGACGCCAGATACGATCAGCCCAAGCCCGAGGATTGCCGGCAGGTCGAGCCGTTGCTTGAAAAAGATCAGCCCGACCGAGGAAATCAGCACGATTCCCAAAGCGCTCCAAATCGCATAGGCGATACCGACAGGGATGCTCTTCAGCGTCAGCGACAGGCAATAGAAGGCGGCAGCATAACAGGCGACGACGAGCGCCGTTGGCCCGATGCGAGTGAACTGCTGCGACAATTGCAGCGCGGTGGTGCCGATGACTTCGAGCACGATGGCGGCAAAAAGCAGCCCGTAAACGGCGGCCTGGCTCATGACGAATTCCCTTTCGGATTACTTGCCGGTCAGCTCCACGAGGCGGGCGATGAGATCCCGCCTCTGGGCACCGTCGATATCGTGGCTTTCCAGCGTGTCCGCGAACCAAAGCCCGTCGGCGGCAAACCGCACGATCTGGGCGTCGAGCGAGGAGTCGGTGCCGACATATTCCGCTGCCCGCGCCTGCACCCACTGGCGCCAGCGCAGACGCAGCCGGGGTTCGGCAAGCAGCGCGACCGTCACCTGCGTCCAATTTCTGGAATCGTCGGGACGGTCCTTGAGACCGGATACCGCCATGACATAAGCGCGGGTGAAACGGCCCTGCGGCAGCGGATCACCCCGCATCAGCTCCTCGATATCGGCGTCGAACGTTTCAAGCAGGCTCTCGAACAGGGCATCGAGCAACGCATTCTTCGTCGGGAAGTGATGCAGCAGCCCGCCCTTGCTGACGCTGGAGGCGGCCGACACCGCATCGAGCGTGACCGCGGCCATGCCTTCACTCGCAGCAAGACGCGCGGCGACATCCAGCAATTGCTGGCGCACGAGAGTCGGTTGTTTCTTGCGGTGATGAGCGTTCGACATGCGATATAAAGATACCGTCCGGACGGTTTTGTCAAGAAGAATCGGTTGGAACCCCTGCGGCGCCGGCATTATGCGCGAAATGCCGCGGCAGCTTGATGACAGTTGCGATCATTTTCCGCCCGGTGCATGAAGAGGCCGGGGAAAGACATTTGGGATGGTTTCGTGACCGAGAAGGTCACCACTCTATATCAAGCGATCGGCGGCGATCCCGCCGTCAGGGCGCTGACGCGCCGTTTCTATGAGCTGATGGACAGGCTGCCGGAGGCAGGCAACGTGCGCGCCGTGCACCCGCCGAGCCTTCAGGAGAGCGAAGAGAAATTCTACGAATATATGAGCGGTTATCTCGGCGGCCCGCCGCTCTATACCGACAAACGCGGCCATCCGCGCCTGCGCAGCCGCCATTTCGTCGCCGAGATCGGCCCTGTCGAGCGCGACGAATGGCTGCTCTGCTTCCGCCGCGCCCTCGATGAGACGATCGAAAGCCAAGCGCTGCGCGATCTCATCTGGGCGCCGGTCGAGCGCCTTGCCTACTACATGCAGAACAAGGAACAGCCATGAGCCTGAATGCGCGTCTGGAACCGGTGCTCTATCTCTTTGCCGGCCTGTTCGGCGTGGCCGGCGTCGCGCTTGCCGCTCTTGCCGCCCATGGCGGCGGGCAAGCCAACCTGGCCGCATCGGCATCCGCCATGTGCCTGGCGCACGCCCCTGCCCTGCTGGCATTGGCTTTCGGCACCGCAAGGCTCAAAACCGCCTGGCTGGCCGGTTTTCTGATGATCTTGGGAACGCTGCTCTTTGCGGGCGACCTGGTCTCGCTGCGTTTTGCCGGTTCCGGCCTCTTCCCCTATGCCGCCCCGACCGGCGGCTGGGCGATGATGCTTGGCTGGCTGGCGATTGCGGCGGGTGCGGTCTTGCGGGTTCGGGCGGAGATCTCCCCTTCTACCCGGGCGGGAAGAAGGTGCCCGAAGGGCGGATGAGGGGGCTACGGACGCCAAGCTAACTGTCAGCGGCTATATCCCATCGACCACATTGAAGCCCTCAAACACCGGCGGTCCCTTATACATCGCCTTGCGGTCGCCGGCATTTCGGTGCGCGGCACGAAAATTCTCGGACTTCGTCCAGTTCTGAAAATCCGCTTCGCTCTTCCAGACCGTGTGCGAGGAATAGAGCGTATAGCCCTCCTCTTCGTTGGCCTTGCCGCGCAATAGGCGGAATTCGACGAAACCGGGCACCTCGGCCAGGCTGGAATCGCGATTGCGCCAGACCGTCTCGAAATCACTCTCGCTGCCGGCTGCGACCTTGAAGCGGTTCATTGCGATATACATGAAATCTCCCTACGCCTTCCGCTTATCGGCCCTTGCCGCAAGCGCGGGAAAGGCGAGGATATTATTGCCGTTTGCCGCCGCCGGGCCAAGTGCTCTCGTCGTCGCTTCTCCAGGCATGCGCGCCTCCCAGGTCGGGAACAGCGTCACATTCTGATAGATCCGCTGGCGTTCGGCATGCTGCTGAAAAAGTTCGTAGAGTTCGGGGACGAGGCCGTCGCCGCTCTGCGCGGCGAGCTTGTGCAGGCCGATCATGGTGAAGCCGTCGGGATGCTGGTCGTTCATCTGGAATTATCTCGTTCGTTCATCGTCTGCAGCGCACGCTCCAGGCTGGACTTGCTGCCGTTGCGCAGCGGGATGAAGGCCTTGCCGAACTTCTTGCAGCCGGTCTTCACCCGAAGGCAGGCATCGTGGCTGATACAGTCGATCGGGCAGAAGACGCAGTCGACCGAGGGAAGCACGGTATCGATGCGGGACACCGCTTCGCGCAGGCCGCCGTCGTGATGAATGAGCTCAGCGCCGAAATTGCTGCAGATTTGGCGAAGATGCGCCACCTGGCAGTCGCGCCCGCCGACATAGAGGAAACTGCGGCCATCCAGTTTGGACCGTCCGGGGGATGCCTGACTTGCGTCCTCGCCCGCGCTGTCGCGGACCTCCCGGTTCGAACCCTTCTTGCCCTTGCGAGCCATTTACCACCCGTTCGCTCGTTGATCGTCACACGATTCCTGCGTGTGCTGGTGGACCTTATTAAACTTGATTTTTAGAGTAAAGTATAAAGTTGATAATTTTTCTCATATTTATCGCGTGGTGACCTGAACCTCTTGAGTGAAGCTCCAGCTAGCCTTACCCCACTCAGGGGGCAATGGCGGAAATGGCGCAGCGCGGCGCACACCATCGAGAGCAGCCTTGTCCAAATCTGCGATACCTGAACTGCCGGCAACGGAGACTGACGACAGCCTGCCTGTTCCATCAATCGTCAATCTGAGGCGCACAGAAATGGCCTCGCCCATCCTTTTGTATTCGTTAGGCACCCGAATTGCGCGGCGAATACGCTTCTGCACCTTGCCGGGATAGTTGGCGACAGCCGCGCTTCCAACGCCATCACCTCTGCCTGATGCCGTTGACATGCCATTATATTCAGGCGCGTCCTGACCAGTCGTTACGCCCCTCTCCGAGTCCCGCCGGTCCTTGCCGTTTTTGCCACCTGTAGGCTCCGCCTTTTTCCGAGGCGGCTTTTTTTCATCCGGTTTCGGCTTTTCTACATTCTTGGGTTTCTGCTCCGGCTTTTCTTCGGGCTCGGGAGAAACTTCGGCAGTCTCGATGGGCTTCACTTCCTCTGGCCGAACTTCAGTAGGCTGCACCGCAAGCGCCATCTGTTCTGGTGCCGTAGTCGGCAAGATATCGGGCACGGGCTGTTCCGGCACCACCGTTGCCATGGGCTGAGCGACGAAAGTATCGGCGGGATTCTGAGAAACAAGAATCTCCGGCTCCGCAGCCACAGCTGCCTCAGGCGAAACACGTGTTACGTCTTGGGCAGGCTGCATCGCTTCGATCTCAACTGGTTGCGCCTGCTCGGGCTGTATCTCTGTCGGCTGAAGTTCGTCAGTCTCAGTCGTCGATTGAACCGTCTCCGGCTTGACTTCCTCCGCAGCAATTTCATCTGGCTTCAATTCCAGCTCTGGATCACCTGCCGAAGTCTGATCGACATCGGAGTCGCCATACACGATGACGCTGACGGCCTCACCGGCGTCTTCAATCACTTCGGTCGGTGGCTGCGGCATGACCAGGGCAAGAGCGACCACCAGACTTACATGGAAGATCAGGGAGCAGATGCAGGTCAGCGTCAGCCGCCGCCGCATCGGCGTCTTCTCGTCATCCTGTTTTTCCGCCGCCGCGTCCATCGGCGGCGCGGAAACGGAAGTTGCCGGCGCGGCTTCCGGATGATCGGGAAAGGAGGATATCTGCGCGAAACGTGTATAGTGGATCACCGTTTCGCCGGCCGGCTGCCGCTGCGCGTTGCGCAATTCGGAAAGCTCGTGGCCTGGATGCATGCCGGGCGTGTTATCGTTCAGGCTGCCGCCGGCGTCCGCCTCCCCGATGAGCACCTGTCTCGATCTGGTTTTCGCTGAAATCGCCATTGTCTATGCCTCGGACAGCCTGAAACACGCCCGCCGGGGTTCATCCCCGGCGTCTTCTTATCCCTCGAAGGGGACGGAGATCTGCGAGCGGGTGACGATACCCTTCATGCATTCGCCAGCAGCCGGCCCGTCGCAGACCGGCGTGTCGTTGATCAGGATGCGGGTCACGCTCTCGCATTTGACATTCGGCATGTCGAACTGGCGCACGCGCTTCTTGCCCTGCGGCAGATCGCGAAAATCGAGCACGGTGATCCGGTCGACGGCGTTCTTGTCGTTGAAGAAGGCGAGTTCGAAGGAGACCTTGTTGATGGCGGCGGGCAGCTGGTTGAGCGCGACGAAGGTCATCATGCAGCCCTTCTGCGAGGGCGCCAGCGCGTTGAGCTCGACATTGAGAGAGGCTGCCGGCGCCGTCTCCTGTGCCTGGCATACGCTCGCAACCGCCATTACCCAGCCGGCCGCAACGGCCGCAAACCTACCCGTCATAATCTTCTCCGCCATTGTCGCCGGCCGCCAGCAGGCAGCCGCAAATCAGCAATCTCAAAAACTTGACTACGTTAGTCTCCTATTGCGTCTTTAAAAAACTATGAGTAAGAAAGTCAAGTTAATTGTCACCACACCGGGGACCACCGATCCCCGGCTTCACGGAATTGCCAACCGACATGATGGTTGAAAAGCCAGATAGCTTTAAGCATGCGCCGCTGCCAAGCGAGCCGGCGGCGCAACAGCGGATCGTCGACAGCGCGGATCTTTTCCGCGGCACGAACGAGATCGTGATCAGACACGACGGGCTGGTCTACCGCCTGAAGATCACCCGCCAGGGCAAGCTCATTCTTAATAAATAGGGCCAATAAGTAGGTAAGACATGACTGAACAGAAAAGACCGGCGCCGGCCGAAATCCGTGCGTTTCGCGCCGAAAATCCAAAGATGCGCGAGCGCGATATCGCCGCCCGGCTGAAGATTTCCGAGGCCGCCCTCGTCGCCGCCGAAACCGGTATCAGCGTGACCCGCATCGATGGCAGCGCGCTGAAGCTTCTGGAACGCGTCGCCGGCCTCGGCGAAGTGATGGCGCTGTCGCGCAACGAAAGCGCCGTGCACGAGAAGATCGGCGTCTTCGAAAACATCAAGATGGGCATGCAGAGCGCAATCGTGCTCGGCGAGAACATCGACCTGCGCATCTTCCCGAGCCGCTGGGAGCATGGCTTCGCCGTCTCCAAAAAGGATGGCGACCAGGAGCGTCTCAGCCTGCAATATTTCGACAAGGCGGGCAACGCCGTGCACAAGGTGCATCTGCGACCGAATTCGAATGTCGAGGCCTATCACGCGATCGTCGCCGAATTGAAACTCGAAGACCAGTCGCAGGAATTCGTCGAGGCGGAGATCTCCAATACCGCCGATGAGGCCGCAAATGTCGACCGCGACGAGCTGCGCGACAACTGGAGCAAGCTCACCGACACGCATGAGTTCTTCGGCATGCTGAAGCGCCTGAAGATCGGCCGCCAGGCGGCCATCCGCAGCGTCGGCGACGACTATGCCTGGAAGCTCGACAACAGCGCGACGGCGGAGATGATGCATGCCTCGGTGAAATCAGGCCTGCCGATCATGTGTTTCGTCGCCAATAACGGTATCGTCCAGATCCATTCCGGCCCGATCGTCAACGTGCAGACCATGGGCCCGTGGATCAATATCATGGACCCGACCTTCCACCTGCATCTGCGCCAGGACCACATCGCCGAGACCTGGGCCGTGCGCAAGCCGACCAAGGACGGCCACGTCACTTCGCTCGAGGCTTACAATGCCGACGGCGAGATGATCATCCAGTTCTTCGGCAAGCGCAAGGAAGGCTCTGACGAACGCGTCGAATGGCGCGAGATCATCGAAAACCTGCCGCGGGCAGCAAGTGTCGCCGCATAAGGATCGCAACCATGACGATGCGTAACAATCTGCGCCGAATCCGCCCCTGGCAACTGGCGCTGACGGCGGCCGTCATGGCGCTGCCGCTGATCCCATCGGCGCCGGCGGTCAAAGGCATCGCCTTTGTCCGCGCCGTCCACGCCGAGGACAGCAAGCTCGACACGTCGCGCCTGGTTTCGGTCGGCGGCGATATCACCGAGATCGTCTATGCGCTCGGCGAGGAAAGCCGGCTGATCGCCCGCGACACGACGAGCACCTATCCGGAAGCGGCGCTGAAACTGCCCAATGTCGGTTATATGCGCGCGCTCTCGCCCGAAGGCATCCTCGCCATGAACCCGACGGCGATCATCGCCGTCGAGGGTTCGGGCCCGAAGGAGGCGCTGGCCGTGCTGAAGAATGCCAGCGTGCCCTTCGAGACCGTGCCGAGCCCGTTCACCCGCGACGGCATCATCGCCAAGATCGATCGCGTCGGCGCGCTGCTCGGCGTGCCCGACAAGGCGAAGGCGCTTGAAGGAAAGGTCGCGGCCGATCTCGACGCGGCGATCGCCGACGCCGAAAAGCGCCCGGAAGCCGAGCGCAAGCGCGTTCTCTTCATCCTCAGCGCCCAGAATGGCCGGATCATGGCCTCGGGCACCGGCACGGCGGCCGACGGCATCATCCAGCTTGCCGGCGCCGTCAATGCCGTCGGCGCATTCCCCGGTTATAAGCCGCTGACGGACGAGGCGATCATCGAAGCCAAGCCCGACATCATCCTGATGATGAATCGCGGCGATGGCGCCGGCACCAGAAACGAGGACCTGCTGGCCCAGCCGGCGATCGCGCTGACGCCGGCCGGCGAGAAGAAGGCGATCGTGCGGATGGACGGCATCTACCTGCTCGGCTTCGGCCCGCGCACGGCCGCCGCCGCGCGAGAGCTCAACGCGGCGATCTACGGGGGCTGATCATGGCCCTGCCGCAAGCCATGACGCAACGAGGGCGACGCTTTGCGATGGCAGAGATCGGCGAAACCAGGCGGGCGGGCGACAGAACGCGGCTCGCCGTGCTGGCGATCGCGCTGCTTGTCGCCGGCTCCGCCTTCGCGATGCTGTTTTCGGTGACGACAGGCGCCTCGGATGCCTCGATCCTCGACGTCATCGGCAACATGACCGGCTCGGAGGCGGCGCTGAGCGCCCGTGACCGGATCATCATCTTCGATATCCGCCTTCCCCGCACGATCCTCGGCTTTCTGATCGGCGCCTCGCTGGCCGTCTCCGGCACGGTGATGCAGGGCCTGTTCCGCAATCCGCTCGCCGATCCGGGCCTTGTCGGCGTCTCCTCCGGCGCAAGCCTCGGCGCGGTCGCCATGATCGTGCTCGGCAGCGGCCTGGCGGCACCGTTCCAGGCGTTCTTCGGCATCTATGCTTTGCCGGTGGCCGCCTTCGGCGGTGGTCTGGTCACGACGCTGCTGCTCTACAGGATCGCCACCCGTCACGGCCAGACCTCGGTGGCGACGATGCTGCTTGCCGGCATCGCGCTCGGCGCGCTCACCCTCGCCCTCACCGGCCTGCTGATCTACATGGCCAACGACCAGCAGCTGCGCGATCTGACCTTCTGGAGCATGGGCTCGCTTGCCGGCGCCACATGGACGAAGATCGCCGCCGCCGGCCCGATCATCCTGCTGTCCTTCATGGCCCTGCCCTTCATGGCCCGCGGCCTCAATGCCATCACGCTCGGCGAGGCAGCCGCCTTTCATATGGGCGTGCCGGTGCAGCGGCTGAAGAATGTCGCGATCGTCGGCGTCGCCGCGGCGACCGGCGCTTCCGTCGCCGTCAGCGGCGGCATCGGCTTCGTCGGCATCGTCGTGCCGCATATCCTGCGCATGGCGATCGGCCCGGATCATCGTTTTCTGCTGCCGGCCGCAGCCCTTCTCGGCGGCTCGCTGCTGATCTTCGCCGATGTCCTGGCGCGCACCCTGGTCGCCCCTGCCGAACTGCCGATCGGCATCATTACCGCAGCGGTCGGCGGCCCCTTCTTCCTGTGGATCCTGCTGAAGCAGCGTTCGCGCCTTGCCCTGTGAGCGATCTTGTGAGTGACGTGCAGATGATCGAAGTGTCCGGCCTTTCCGTGCGCCTTTCCGGCAAATTAATCATCAGCGACGTCGCCTTCACCGCAAAGGCCGGCGAGCTGACGGCGATTGCCGGGCCGAACGGCTCCGGCAAGACGACGACGATGAAAGCGATCTCCGGCGAGCTTGCTTATGATGGCTCGGTGCGCATCGGCGGCGACGAGGTGCGAGGACTGAAACCCTGGCAGCTTGCCGCCATTCGCGGCGTGCTGCCGCAGTCAAGCACCATCTCCTTTCCCTTCACCGTGCGCGAGATCGTCCGTATGGGCCTGACCTCGGGCCTCAACCTCAATCCCGACCAGGCCGATGAGACGGCGGCCGCAGCACTTGCGTCCGTCGACCTCTCCGGCTTCGAAGGCCGTTTCTATCAGGAACTCTCCGGCGGCGAGCAGCAGCGCGTGCAGCTTGCCCGCGTGCTTTGCCAGATCGCCGAGCCCGTCGTCGACGGCAAGTCCCGCTGGCTGCTGCTCGACGAGCCGGTCTCCAGCCTCGACATCAGCCATCAGCTGACCATCATGTCGCTCGCCGCGATTTCTGCGAACGCGGCGGCGGCGTCATCGCCGTCATGCACGACCTCAACCTGACGGCGCTCTTTGCCGACCGCCTCGTGCTGATGAAATCCGGCCGCCTCGCCGCCGCCGGCGGCATCGATGAGGTGTTGACCGATGAGACCATGCTCTCGGTCTTCGGCTGCGCGCTGCGCATCAATCAGGTGCCTGCCGACGGCACGCCCTTCGTGCTCGCCCACAGCGCCGTTTCCCAGCGCTAACCACCGCATACGGCGGAACTTTTGACCGCCCGGCACGTTGTCGGCAGTGATTTGGGTCAATGCCGCGCGGTCTCCTCTATGCAACGAACGGTGGTGGCCCCGGTGCAGAACAGGCGGGCTTGCGCGCGCCCCAGCCAATGGAGACAGCCATGACCTATTCCATCTTTCACTCCGGCCGCAGCCGCCGCAACGGCACCTTCCACAATTTCGAATCCGGCATCGAGGAACAGATCGAGGCGCTGCGCGATGAGCTCGCGGAACTGACGCGCCTGGTCGGCAAGAGTTCGCGCCATCAGGGCGATAAGATGCGCAGCCAGGCAAGCGCCGGCTATGAGGAACTGCTCAGCCGCAGCGAGGATCTCTTACGCGAATTGCAGCATGGCTACGAGCGCGGCGCGACCGAGATGCGCGAGACCGTGCGCAAACATCCGCTGGCAACGATCGGCGCCGCAGCCGCCTTCGGCCTGGCCATCGCCTTCCTCGCGCGGCGCTGAGGAAGCGCGATGCTCTCGATCCTCAGCCTGCTGACGGGCGCAAGCGTGCACCGGACCGTCGCGCGCGCCAAGCGCACCAGCATCTTCCTTGCGCTCGCCCTGCTCTTCATTCTCACCGCCTATGCGCTGGCCGTCACCGCCGGCGCCATCTGGCTCGCCGGCATCTACGGCCCGGTCGGCGCCGCCCTCTTCCTGGCCGCTTGCGCACTGCTGATCGCCGTCATCCTGGTGGTGGTGATGGTGATCATCAACGCCCAGGACAAACGCCGCGCCCGCGAGCGCCGCGCAGCGCTGGAATCACTGGCGGCAGTCGGGCTCGGCCTCGTCCGCGCCCAGCCCCTACTGACCGCCGGCGTGCTGGCGGCCATCGTCGCGGCCAATCTGGTGGGATCAAAGCGGGAGGATTGAGGAAGCGAGCCCCTCTCCGTGTTACTGGAAGAGGAGAGGGAGATGGACATATTCTCCTCCTTGTCGGCGGACGATTGGGCACGGACGCTCACCTCACCCTCCCTCATTCCTGTGCTCGTCACAGGAATCCAGCCACGGCGCGTCCGCGCCGTGAAGGAACCGGTACTTCCACGGAAAGAGTCTTTTGCGCCCAAGGACTTGGGCGCGCTGGATTCCTGTGACAAGCACAGGAATGAGGGCGGAGAGACTACCGCCCGCAATACACACGCGGCACCCTCGCGCTCCCGACAGCCAAAAAAGCCGGCGTCTCAGGGGCAGCCGGCCGTCCTCCCAACATAACCCTCCTCAGAACGCAAACGCCTTCGAGGTCAGCGGCGCCGAGGTGGCGTCGGGGCCGAAATCGGCTTCGCCCGAGATCTGCAGCAATTCCTGCAGGCGTTGGCGGGCGCGGTTGACGCGGCTCTTGATGGTGCCGACGGCGCAGCCGCAGATTTCGGCGGCCTCCTCGTAGGAAAAGCCCGAGGCGCCGACGAGGATGATCGCTTCGCGCTGGTCCGGCGGCAGCTGATCGAGCGCCTTCTTGAAGTCCTGCAGATCGAGCGCGCCATATTGCGACGGATGCATCGCCATCGATTCGGTGAACAGGCCGTCGCTGTCCTGCACCTCGCGGCCGCTTTTCCGCATCTGGCTGTAGAGCTCGTTGCGCAGGATCGTGAAGAGCCAGGCCTTCATATTGGTGCCCATCTCGAAATGATCCTGCTTAGCCCAGGCTTTCATGATCGTATCCTGGACGAGATCGTCGGCACGGTCGTGGCGGCCGATGAGCGAGATTGCAAAGGCGCGAAGACTGGGCAGGGCCGCCAGCAGTTCCCGCTTGAAGCTGGGTTGCATTTTATCTTCCATGCGACGATCCTATTCGGCCATCTTGGCGGAAGCCATCATCTCGGCATGGTCGAGCTTTTCGAGAAGATCGAGAAAACGATCCGGGATCGCTTCACCCTGTGCGGCCGCATAAAGCGACCGCAATTTGACGCCGATCTGATTGTTCGGGTCCAGGATATCGCTTGCCCGCAGCTCCAGCTTGCGCTGATCGGCTGCTTCTTTCTTGCGTGTGGTCATCAATTCGTCTTCTCGCCGGTTGTCTGTTCTAGGAGCGTGCACGGCATCATCACGACTTCGACCAGCGAGACCGAGGCTTTCGATTATCGATGTCGCCGAGGTTTGCCGCTGCGTGGGTCAAAATGCTACGCCCTTTCTATGTCGGCTGGAATAATGCGGCGCGGCAAAAAAAGTTCCTGCCGTTCCGGAACTTTTTTATCAAGATGACGTTAATCGGTCATTGAAGCCAATGCCGGCCTGTATACAGGAGCCATATATGACACTTTCTACTCGAATTGCGCCGCACCTGCCTTATCTGCGTCGCTATTCCCGCGCACTGACCGGCACTCAGACTTCGGGCGACGCCTATGTCGCCGCCGTTCTTGAAGCCATCATCGCCGATCTGTCGATTTTCCCGGACACGGCGAATGACCGGGTCGCCCTCTACAAACTGTTTACGCAACTGTTTGGTTCCACTGCAGTCCAGATTCCAGAGCCGACCTCGCCATATGCGTGGGAACAGCGCGCCACCCTCAATCTGTCCAAAGTTTCGCCAGGCGCCCGTCAGGCCTTTCTGCTCGCTTCCGTGGAGAATTTCCGCGTCGCTGAAATCGCAGAAATTCTCGAGCTCGACGAACAGGATGTCATGCAACTGCTCGACAAGGCTTCGCAGGAGATTTCCCGCCAGGTGGCAACCGATATCATGATCATCGAGGACGAGCCGTTGATCGCCATGGATATCGAACAGATGGTCGAAAGCCTCGGCCACCGCGTCACGGGAATCGCCCGCACCCATGCCGAAGCCGTCGCACTCTACAACAAGACGAAGCCAAGCATGGTGCTCGCCGACATCCAGCTTGCCGACGGCAGTTCCGGCATCGATGCCGTCAACGACATTCTCAAGACGTCGAGCGTGCCGGTGATCTTCATCACCGCTTTCCCGGAACGGCTTCTGACCGGCGAGCGCCCCGAACCGACTTTCCTCGTCACCAAACCTTTCAACCCCGACATGGTCAAGGCACTGATCAGCCAGGCGCTTTTCTTCAATGAATCGACCAAGGTAGCCGCCTGAGACGCAATTTTCCGGCTTTCGGAACCAAACCGTCGAAACAGGCGTTCCGGTGCTGCCGGGACGCACCGAAGGCCTTAACGGTTTTTGCAGCGCTTCGTTCTAGAGTTGGCAGGCGGTTTCTGGAGGGCGTTCCCTTCAGCGACGTTCAATACGTCACAAGGAAAGGCGGCCGAGTGAATACGACTGAACCATTGTCGGGCACGCCTTTCACCTTCGAAGGCAAAGCCGCAATGATGGAACGGGCGCTCGGCAGCGCCGGTATTTCAATACTCTGCCAGGATGCACGGCTTTCGATTTTCTACGCCGAAAATCTGCCGCCGTATTTCGCGGCGCGCTTCATGCCCGGCGGCACTGATGCCGGCCTTTTCGGTGATATCCATGGGCAGTATCTGACAGCGCTGAAACATAAGGTGCTGGAGACCGGCATCCCCAACAATGCCGAGGTCGAGATCGACGTCGACGGCGAAATGCGCACCTATGAACTGAAAATCCAGCGCACCGGTGAACGCGGCACGCATGGGCTTCTGTCCGTCATGACGGAGGTCACCGAAAGCCGGCATCGTGAAAAAGTACTGAAATCGCTGCTGCGCGAACTCTCGCACCGCTCGAAGAACCTTCTCGCCATCATCCAGGGCATTGCCACGCAGACGGCGCGCAACACGCTCTCGCTCGACAGTTTCCTCCTGAAGTTCCGCGGGCGGCTGCAGTCGCTTTCCAATTCCCAGGACCTGATCACTGATTCGAGCTGGCGCGGCGCCTATCTCTTCGAACTCGCCGAAAAACAGTTCGCCCCCTACTGGCCGGAAACATCAGGCTCCATGCCGATCTACGGCATCAATGCGCATCTGACGCCGAATGCCGCGGTGCATCTTGGACTTGCTCTCCACGAACTCATCGTCAACTCCGCCTCCTATGGCGCCATTGCCGGCGGCGCTGCCTCCATCACGCTCAACTGCCGGGAAGCTGCGATCGGCGACAGAAGGGCGATCGAGATCGCCTGGGCGGAAGTGCTGCAGGATCAGTCGGAAGTCCACGAATTCAGTGACAACAGCTTCGGCCGCACCGTGCTGGAGCGTGTCGTGCCCTCGTCGGTCAACGGCAAGGCGGAACTGAACCTTGTGCCCGGCCGCATCGAATATCGGCTGACCATTCCGGAGACCGAATTCGAGATCTTCAAGCGCATCTGAAGTGGGAAAATAAGACGAGCGAAAACAGAAAAACAGCCGGTGCGAGGGCGGCGCACCGGCTGTCTTCACTCACCGGGAGGGGACCGTGAGTACGTCCGGATAGTGGGTTGGGGGCGCGCATGTTGGGTCGATGCGATCACCATCCGGATATCGCAATAACGACGACGTCCAAATTTGGTTCCCTGCGATCGTAAATAAATTCCACTTTTTTGACTCTTTTTTCGGACTCCCCTTCTGGGCCGAACGCGCAAATATTTCGCAGGCCTAAGGCTGGGAAATTTCTCGTTTGAAAACAGCAGCTTGCGCGGGCACGGAAGAGAGCGAACCGTCAAAATTTTACCGTTTGATAAATTTTTAAACCTGAGTTACGCTTTCCCTCACAGGCCGTTTACCAATAATGAGGGAACTTCAATGGAACGACTGGAAACTGGGATTCATTCCGGCCGGCTATCGCCCGCCGAGTATGAGACTAATTTTTCCGATCTGCATCCACGCCTCGACAATCACGAGGCGCTGGTCGCCGCCGACCGCTGTTATTTCTGTTATGACGCGCCGTGCATGACGGCCTGTCCCACCTCGATCGACATTCCGCTCTTCATCCGGCAGATTTCGACCGGCAATCCGATCGGCTCGGCAAAGACGATCTTCGATCAGAATATCCTCGGCGGCATGTGCGCCCGCGTCTGTCCCACCGAAGAGCTCTGCGAACAGGCCTGTGTGCGCAACACGGCGGAAGAACGGCCTGTCGAGATCGGCCGCCTGCAGCGTTACGCGACCGATGCCGCCATGCAGGCCGGCAAACAGTTCTATGTCAGGGCCGAAGCATCAGGAAAGAAGATCGCCGTCGTCGGCGCCGGCCCGGCAGGACTGGCCGCTGCGCACCGCCTGGCGGTGAAAGGCCACTCCGTCACCATCTACGATGCCAGGGAAAAATCCGGCGGCCTCAACGAATACGGCATCGCCACCTATAAGACAGTCGACGACTTCGCCCAGCAGGAAGTCGATTACATCATCTCGATCGGCGGCATCGAAGTCCGCCACGGCGCCCTTCTCGGCCGCGATTTTTCGCTTGCCGATCTGCAGGCGCAATATGATGCCGTCTTCCTCGGCATCGGCCTTGCCGGCGTCAATGCCTTGCGCATCGAGGGCGAAAACCTTGCCGGTGTCGACGATGCCGTCGATTTCATCGCCGCACTGCGTCAGGCTGACGACAAGAGCGATATCGCCATCGGCCGCCGCGTCGTCGTTCTCGGCGGCGGCATGACGGCGATCGACGCTGCCGTGCAGGCAAAGCTGCTCGGCGCCGAAGAGGTGACGATCTGTTACCGCCGCGGCAAGGAGCATATGAACGCCTCGGAATACGAGCAGGATCTGGCAAGCTCCAAAGGCGTCATCATCCGCCATTGGCTGGCGCCGAAGTCGATCCTGGCGCAGGACGGCAAGGTCGCCGCCATCGAAGTGGAATACACCAAGCTCGTCGAAGGCCGCCTCGTCGGCATCGGCGAAACCGGCGTGATTGCCGCCGACCAGATCTTCAAGGCGATCGGCCAGACCTTTGACGCCTCCGGCCTCGGCTCGCTTCGCATGGAATCCGGTCGCATCGCGGTCGACGTCGAGGGCCGCACCTCCCTCGACGGCGTCTGGGCCGGCGGCGACTGCGTCTTCGGCGGCGAGGATCTTACGGTTTCCGCCGTCGCGCACGGCCGCGACGCGGCTGAATCCATCCATCGCGCCCTCTCCGCAGCAGCCGCTCCGGCTGTCGCGGTTGCTTGAAGGGGAGAATGAATAATGGCTGATCTCCGCAATAATTTCGTCGGCATCAAATCCCCGAACCCGTTCTGGCTGGCCTCCGCGCCGCCGACCGACAAGGCCTATAACGTCGAGCGCGCCTTCAAGGCCGGCTGGGGCGGCGTGGTCTGGAAGACGCTCGGCGAGGAAGGCCCACCCGTCGTCAACGTCAACGGCCCGCGCTACGGCGCGATCTGGGGCGCCGACCGCCGGCTGCTCGGACTGAACAATATCGAGCTCATCACCGATCGCGACCTCTATACCAACCTGCGGGAGATGAAGCAGGTCAAGATGAACTGGCCGGACCGGGCGCTGATCGCCTCGATCATGGTGCCCTGCGAGGAGCAGGCCTGGAAGTCGATCCTGCCGCTGGTCGAAGAGACCGGCGCCGACGGTATCGAACTCAATTTCGGCTGTCCGCACGGCATGTCGGAACGCGGCATGGGATCGGCCGTCGGCCAGGTGCCGGAATATATCGAAATGGTCGTGCGCTGGTGCAAGCAGTACACCCGCATGCCCGTCATCACCAAGCTGACGCCCAACATCACCGATATTCGCCGTCCCGCCCGCGCCGCCAAGGCCGGCGGCACCGATGCCGTCTCGCTGATCAACACGATCAATTCGATCGTCTCCGTCGACCTCGACAATTTTGCCCCCAACCCGACGGTCGGCGGCAAGGGCAGCCATGGCGGTTATTGCGGCCCGGCGGTCAAGCCGATCGCCCTCAACATGGTGGCCGAAATCGCCCGTGATCCGGAAACCTACGGCCTGCCGATCTCGGGTATCGGCGGCATCACCACCTGGCGCGACGCCGCCGAATTCCTCGTTCTCGGCGCCGGCAACGTCCAGGTCTGCACCGCGGCGATGACCTACGGCTTCAAGATCGTAGACGAGATGATTTCGGGCCTCTCCGACTGGATGGACGAAAAGGGCCATCGCACTCTCGACGACATCACCGGCCGCGCCGTGCCCAATGTCACCGACTGGCAATATCTGAACCTCAACTACGTCGCCAAGGCGAAGATCGACCAGGACGCCTGCATCAAATGCGGTCGCTGCCACATCGCCTGCGAGGACACCTCGCATCAGGCGATCACCAACGTCGTCAATGGCTTGCGCCACTTCGAGGTGATCGACGAGGAATGCGTCGGCTGCAATCTCTGCGTCAGCGTCTGCCCGGTCGAGAACTGCATCACCATGGAGCAGCTCCCCGCCGGCAGCCTCGACAAACGCACCGGCCGCGTGGTCGATCCGAACTATGCCAACTGGACGACACATCCAAACAACCCGATGGCCCGCCAGGCGGCGGAGTGACGAATAGCAACGCCGCGGCGAATATCGCCCGCGGCGTGCTTCGGATCGCTGGAGCTGTCGCGCAAAGCGCGGTCGCCTGCCTGAGATTGGCTCAAGTGGCGCCGCCGGTCCTGTGAGGCCCCCTGCGCATCTCCAACTCATGCTCGTACGGTCCCGCATGCCCTCCGGTCCTCATGAAGTGCTTATCGATCTCGGCGATGATCACTTCACCCTTCTCTCCGGCATTTAACCGGATGAGAGCATCGAGTTTTGCTTCCGTGCGGTCATCGTTTTCCTTTGAAGACGGAGAGCCGATATAAAGAAAATAGGCAAGACCAACGACCTGCCAGAGCAATTGCAGGAATTCGGACTGCCAGTTTTCAAAGGTGTCTCTGCTCATTTCCATGAGATAGGCATTGATATCAGGCGCTTGCCCGTGGCTCTGCTGCTCGCCGACAAAGGCGAACCAACCGAACATCCAATGGCCGACGAGCGAAAATAGAAAGAAGGCGACGGTGATCCAGGCATAGGCGTACTTCTTGAACATGATACCTCCTTTGGAAGGCTTCCCTCCTCGAGTGCCGGCGGTCGCGACCAGCAGCTTTGCCGAGATCCATATCAGCCGATCCCGGGCCTGCCCTTCAACCGATCCGGCCCGGAGACCGCGGATGAAGCAATCGGCGCGCCGGTCGTGAACGAGGGTACTTCACGTCCAAAGACGTCGATGAAAGCGCGCTGATTGCGCCCGACATTGTGAACAGTCCCTACTGGAAACCCCTAACGGTTCTGGAAGGGCGGGGTTCCTCGAAACCGCTCCGCTCCGGAGGAGGCTTTCGCATAATGTCCAGGTGAGGCTGCGAGACAGTCCTGTCAGCGCCCCGCCGGGACGGCCGAGTGACGGGTTTGCAACGCTGCGGCAAAGTTCGATCGGCAACATTGCGCTGAACCGGCCATAGACTTATGACGAGCATGCTGCACGACGCAGCGTGTCAACGAAGAGGAGGCAGCCATGGCTCGCAAACACCTCACCGACTTCAGCTTTTGAGGTCACGTCGAAACGGCGTAAATCCTTCCCGTCCGAAGCCCGGGTCAAGACCGGTTCGCAGATCGTTCATGGCGACGTCGAACTGATCGAAAAACTCGGCCGCGCCGATCCCTGCCCCTGCGGTTCCCGGAGGCGGTTTCAAGAACTGCTGCCTGCAATCCGGCCGCTATGACGGCATCGAACGGGATCACTATTTTCAGAGACCGTAACTGAAAGGAGCGGCGCCCCTTCATCGAAGGGCGCCGTTTCTTGTTGCGGTCGGACCGATATGCCGGATCACAGCTTGAAAGCCTTGACCTCGTTGCCTCGCTCGATGGTCCGGTTGGCGATGAAGCGTCCGGATTTGGCCGCCTCCTGCTTTTCAGCCTCGACCTGACGCAACATCGCTTCAAGACGCCGAAGCGCCAGGGCCTTGTTGCGATGCTGCGAGCGCTCGTCGCGCGCCGTCACCACCAGACCGGTCGGCCGGTGCAGAACACGCACGGCGCTGTCGGTCGTATTCTGATGCTGCCCGCCCGGTCCGCCGGCTCTCAGCGTCTCGAAACGCAGGTCGGCCGGATCGATCGTCACCTCGCCGCCTTCCGGCCCCGCCTCGATACGCTGAACCGCAACATACCAGTTCTGCCGTTTGTGACCGGGACGCACCGGGCTCTTGAAGGTGAACCTGATCGTGCCGCAATAGCCGCCGGCGATCCGTTCCGCCTCGAGGCCATCGAGGCTGACGATCGCCGACTTTGCACCGTGCCGATCCGGCATCGGGCCGAGGCTCTTCTCGAAGGTGCAGCCAAGCCCGATCGCCTCACGCTCGAGGATGGCGAGAAGTGCGGAGAGCGCCATGCGGCATTCCACCGGGCCGTTGCCCGACGTCACGAGAAGATCAATAGCGCTCATGGCTGCGCCCTCCTTGCCTGCGATATTCAGGCTTTCGCCGACGCTGTTCCACCTCCGCCTCGTCAACCGCCTTCTTGAATGTGACAAGCGGCCGCAGGCTCGCAAGACCAACGACCAGCCCTGCCTGTTCGAGATCACCCACCACCTGCCCGGCATCCTTGTAGGCCGACGCCGCTTCTTCGATGACGAGGGCGCGATCGTCGCAGATCGCGATCCCGCCCCAGGAATTGCGCAGCAGCTGTTCGCGTTCGGACCGGTTGCGGCCGACACGCCCATGCATGGTGGCGCGGTCATATTTGCGGCCGGCCCCATGAGAGATTGCCGATTCCGATGAAGCCGCCCCTTTGTTCCG
>NZ_NWSW01000060.1:0-19060 GCF_002531805.1 Rhizobium sp. M1
GCTTCACTCCTGCAGAATGCGCCAACTACTTCAGGGCTGCCGGATATGACCCGGATTGAACAGGATCTGCTCTAGCCACAGCGCCATTGTCGTCGTTGAGGTAGCAGATGGTATCATCGGCCCGGTCGTCGATCAGGTCTCTGGCATTCTATCGATCAACGGCGATCGGATCCAACCGGTTCGGACTTAGGCGCGACGTCGACCCAACCTTCAGCTACGAAATCACTGCGCTTGAACAAGGGATGGAATGCTTCCTTAGTTTTGAGCAAAGGTTTGGCACCAATCAGGACGCATCGCAGCTGCCTAGCAGACTTTTGCTTTTTCACCTTCCGCGACTGTCTTCCGTAAGCGGTGTTTTCAGGCCACGGCTTTGAGATCGGGCTTTGCGGCATAGGCCCACGGCAGCAGATCATCGATCTGGCTGTTTGGGTGGTCGTTGACGATCCTTGTGAGGACGTCAGAGATGTAGGCCAGTGGCTCGACATCGTTGAGCTTGGCGGTTTCGATGAGCGATGCAATGGTGGCCCAATGTTCGGCCCCTGCATCGGAACCGGCAAACAGCGCATTTTTTCGATTGAGCGCAATTGGCCTGATGGACCGTTCGACGGTGTTGGAGTCGATCTCGATGCGGCCGTCGTCGATAAAACGGGTCAAGCCATCCCAGCGTGACAGGGCATAGCGGATGGCTTCGGCGAGCTTGGTCTTCTGGCTGATATAGCCGAGTTGTTCACGCAGCCAGGGAGCGAGGCTTTCGGTGATCGGTCGGCTTTTCTGCTGGCGGACGGCGCTACGCTCCCCATGTGTGCGGCCACGTATCTCGTCTTCGACCGCGTAGAGTTCGGCGATGCGTCTGAGTGCCTCGCTGGCGATGGGTGCCGGACCGGCGGCGGCCAGTTCATAGAAGCGGCGTCGAACGTGAGACCAGCAGAATGCCAGCGACACGGTGTTCTTTGCCGCGAGCGGGCGATATCCACTGTAGCCGTCGACTTGCAGGATGCCGACGAAGCCATCGAGATGGGCCATTGGCCGCTCGCCTTTGCGATCCGGTGCATAGACATAGGCGACGCCGGGTGGGTCCTCGCCCTGCCACGGCCGGTCGTCCCTTGCATAGGCCCAGAGCTGTCCGGTCTTGGTTTTGCCGCGCCCCGGATCGAGCACCGGAGCTGTCGTCTCGTCGGCAAACAGCTTGGACGAAGACTTCAAATGATCGAGCAGCCGCTGATGAACCGGCCGAAGATGCCAGGCCGCGCGACCGACCCAGTCGGCAAGCGTCGAACGGTCGAGATCGATGCCCTGGCGCTTGTAGATTTGCGCCTGGCGATAAAGCGGCAAGTGGTCAGCATATTTGGAGACTAGCACCTGGGCGACGGTTGCCTCGGTCGGAATACCGCCCTCGATCAGCCTTGCCGGGGCCGGAGCCTGGACAACGACCTCCTCGCAAGCCCGGCAACCATACTTCGGGCGGCGCACCACGAGCACCCTGAACTGAGCGGGCACGATATCGAGCTTCTCGCTGACGTCTTCGCCGATCCGATGCAGGTCGTTGCGGCAGCACGGGCAGGCATGGTCATCGATATCCACCACGATTTCGACGCGCGGCAGATGTGCTGGCAGCGAACCCCGGTTCGTGCGCCGCTTGACGACCTGCGCCTGGCGAAGAGCGGCGACGGCTTGCTCCTTCTCTTCCAACCCGGCAGCCTCAACTTGCTCAGCCTCTTCAAGCCCCAACAGAAGCTGGTCTTCGGGAAGGGTCTCGGCGCGGCGGCCGAAGCGATGACGCTGCAATTCCTTGATGATCTGGCGAAGGCGGGCATTCTCTGCCTCGCGCGAAAGCACCATGGCTTTGAGCGCATTCAGGTCATCCGGAAGCTCGTCTGCCGTCATCGTCATGGATCGACAACAGCATATTTTACCGCTCCGATCGAGAGGCTGGATGGTGCTGATTCAATTGGTCGCGGCCGCTATCCAGCCTTTACCGGGATGCGCGTTTCGCTCGGCGCATGCACCCGTTTCCAGTCCAATCCCTCGAACAAAGCCGAGAACTGCGCAGCTGTCAGATGCATCGCGCCGTCCTGCATTCGAGGCCAATGGAACTCGCCATCCTCAAGTCGCTTGGCGACCAGGCACACGCCGCTGCCGTCCCAGAAGATCAGTTTGATCCGGTCCGTGCGCTTGGCTCGGAAGACGTAGATCGTACCGGAGAACGGATCGGCACCCATCTCAGCCTTCACCAGCGTCGCCAATCCTTCAGCACCTTTGCGGAAGTCGACGGGCTTGGTGGCGATCATCACCTTCACCGCACCGGACGGGCCAATCACGACGATGCCTTCAAGGCCTGGATCACGGCGGCAATGGTTGCCGCATCGGTGCCCGAGGCAATGCGCAGCATGGCTCCATCAATCTGCAATTCAATAGCCGCCTCCGGAGAAGTTCTTCTTGGCAAACGTGCCTGCCGCGCCTTCTTCGGCTCCGGCTTCTCCGGTGACACGATGACCGCTGGTGCAAACATCGGCTCCTCGACCGGCACAGAAAGAACCTCACATGGCTTTCGGGCGAGACGTCGCCATGTGAACAATTGCTGCGGCGTCAAACCATGCCGCCGCGCCACAGAGCATACCGTCACGCCAGGTTCGCAACTCTCCGCAATGATCTGCGCTTTCTGATCGTCGCCCCATTCGCGGCGACGGCCATTGCCAGTGAACACCTCGAACCGGCGCACCGGCTCATCCTTGGATTTAAGCGTAAGCTCTGAAATCGACATATGTCCAAGCCCTCTTTCGAGGCTGAACATCGACAATCATACGCTGATCCGGAAGGTGGGGTCAGCACAGCGCTTACTGTCTTCCTTCAAGACGCGGAGTATTAACGAAATTCAACGAGAGTTCGAAGATGTCCAAAGTTATTGCAATCAATTTCGGGCAACAGGCTAAGACAGATACCCACTTAGAAAGCCACGAAGATGCACAGTCGCAGCGCCTGGAGCAAGAGCGGCTGCAAATGATCCAAATCACCAATCACCTTGAAGCACTGTACGCTCGGCTGCTGACCGTCTGTGGCGACAGACCGAAAAATTAAGGGCGCAGCGATGGTATAGCCCGGTGGAGCGCTGCGAACAACAGCGCCATCGCGAAGGGCTATTTCCGGGTCAGCTTTCGGGCGGAGAGGCCTGCGAAGCACACATAGATCGCCTAAGCGGCAGAACATCGCTCATATGCACTGTTTTAGATGGCAGTTCGCCGTAACGTCTCTTGTACTCTGCAGCAAAACGGCCGAGGTGTGTGAAGCCCCACTTAAGCGCTATTTCCGAAACGCTGATTTTAGCGCCGTTTTGCAGCAGTTCCTGTCGAGCTGCGCACATACGCAAGTCTCGGAGGTGCATTGTGGGGCTGGTATTGCGAAATTGTCGGAAGCCGTGCTGCAAAGTCCGCACGCTGACCTTGGCCGCAGCGGCGATATCGTTAAGGGAAATGGGTTGAGCCATATGCTCTTCCATAAACTCCATTGCCCGTTTCACGTGGCGAGGCGTGGGAGACGGAGCCGGACGACGAAGTTCATCGGTATAGCGATGCATACAGCTTTCGATCAAAAGGTACTCTATCGCGTCGAGGAGCGAGCTATAGGCCGACGGGCATTGTCGCAGAGCCCCCCCGGCACTGAGGCCGCGATGGGCAGACAGGGCTAGTTCTCGCATGAGCGTTCCCGCGCTCGATGCAAGATCAAGGGTCGGCTGAATTTGCAGATTTCCGCTGATCGTCCGATCGAGCATGCGAGAAAGCTTGTCACGCAAGGATTGCGTATCGATCGTCAATGACAGTTGAGATCTTATGCCATCTTGTCGGGCATTCAGCGGAGCATTTGCAACATGCGGCGACTCTACCTGTTGCCCAGACCAATGAAAGACTGCATTCCCGGACGCCGGCAGGAAGACCGTTACGACGTCAACTGGGGAATCTATCATGACCGAGAACGCCTCTTCATGATGGGCATCCGCAACGCCAAAACCATCAAGGGAAATTCGACTGCAGCGAGAGTTAAGCGATCTACTGTCGTGTTGAGCAAGGTCAGAGGACGCCAGGGGCGATGATATCAAAGGCAAAAGACGTTCGGGATCGGAGCCCTCGATAAAGCTGTCTTTCACTAAGGTCCCTTCATCGGGCTTGCTGAACAAACTTTCGGTCATCCAATATAAACCTATCTATGAACACCAACTCGCACATGCCGGGACTAGTTTTCCAAACATTCAAAGCTCGAGACCGGATGGCGTGCGAGCGATTTTGATCGCGTACATGACCGATTCGGACCTTTGTGGAGGCCGGTTGAATCTCTCATTCCCTAGGCTTTCGTGATGGCGGATCATCACCAGCACCGACATCCACGTTCTCCCGCTCGAGATGGCCTCCTAGTGTTTCAGCGCTGCAGTTGGGAAGCCTCTAATGTTGCGATGACTGGCTTTCACAAGCCCCTCGAACAGATTGACAGATTGTCTGATATACGTTAATGCTATTCCTGATCAAAGGCAAGGCAGCATCAGGGAAATCTGCCACGGTTCTAGTGGAGTTCCCGCACGGGAAATCAATCTAAAGATGCCTCCCAAGGCGAGGGGTGACGGGCTGCTTTCGATCGCAGCCCGTCACGGGAAGGGTGGGAGTGCTATGAGTGGGAGAGAACCTACGCCAACCGACCTTGGAGGCCGTTGAGTCGACACGGAGAAAAATGATTGTGCTGTAGGATGGCCCCACGATTTCGCCACACGCTGGTCCTCTTAACCTGCGCATCAACATACTTCGATTATGACGTATAATAGAGGCACGCTCCAGGCTCAACACTCGGAGACGCAAAGACGTCGACGAGTTCTTTTGGCCTACTAAGCGAGGCGGTCGCGGCAAATATCAATGCGTAAGCCGCGCCTCGTCGCATTGAGTTGACTTTAGGCTCTTCTTAGCGGGTACGCACTCCGGGCGATCTGATTGGGCAAAAGAAGAGCTTAAGGACGAAACCTGATGATGGTCAAACAGCTTGTGCTGCCATAGGCGTGCTGTTGTCTCTGCCGCGCGAACGCGAAAAGCGCGATCAAATCGGAACGTGGCGGCGGGAGAAGACTAACAGGAAAGACCACATCAAACTCAACCGGGTGTCGGAATACCGATGCTTACGGCATTGCGGGCATGAGGCCTCAAAATGACGCCGGTCTCGGCATGTGTCCGCCGAAAATCGCAAAAAGGAATTGACAGATTGTCGGACAAAAATTTTACTATATCGCCCGCGCGTTGCTTGTTCGCGGGAGACGCAGCGACGGACCGGGAGTTATAAGTGCTAAACTTGGCCAAAAATGCACAAATTGTCGACCTTCTTAATCTGCCGGAAGCGGCGACCGGCGCGTGATACAAGCGTCTCTGACTCACAAGGCGTGTCATACTCCATCGACCGAGGTACTGGTTGAACGTGACCGTGACGCCAACATGTCTCCTGGGGAAAAAGTCTGTGTCTTGATAGGCGCGTCAAATCCTGTTGGTCTTTGTTTGGCGCGCTCATTTATAGAAAAAGGCTATCGGGTCGCCGTAGGCGACGCCAATCCCGCCGACTTCGCCTCCCTGGCTGAAGGCCAGGGAAACAATTTTTTACCGGTCAAAGTCAACCCGAACAGAGACGTTTACGTCAACTCAATGGCTGACCAGGTGTATTTGCGCTGGAGACGGGTCGACGTTCTGGTGAACATAGTTTTCCGCAGAAATGAAACAACCCAAACTGTAACGGGATCGCTATCCAGCGCGAATCTGGGGCTTGATGCCGTATCCAATCTAATCAGAGTTACAGGTGCCTTTAGCTCTCGACTTCAGGGCGCGGAGCTTGCCGTAGTGGACGTCGCATGGTTCGAAGAGACGACCTCGCTGGAAGCAGAAGCCGTCCTTCAAGCGGCGTTGCGCACTACTACCTCCGCAATTGCTAGGCAATATTTCGGTTCCGGGCTGAGGATAAATGCTGTACACGCCAGCGATGTGAACTCTACGTCTTCAAGCGAAAATGACGTGCTTCGAACAGTGATCCACGCCGTGCAATTCCTGGCGAATTCGGAACTGTCCGGAAAGCTGACAGGGAACGTGCTGGAGATCGATCCTCGGTGCAGATAGATCCACTCCCACGTTCTGATCCGGCAAATCTGCAGGTTAACCTTCCGTTAAGTTTCTCGAAAGACGCAATGGGTAAGAGGTCAAATCCTAACAACACGTAAAAAAGTTTCGATTGTTTTAGTGAAACTCTTATCCATGTTCGTTCAGGCTCAAACATTACTATTCCAAAAGCGAGGCCCCAGCACCGTTTGAGCCCTTTGGAGGTAAGTATGTTCGTCGATCGCCTGTTGTCCACCTTTACCATAAGAGCAAAGGTGTTATTGGTACTTGTACCCTTGATCCTGATATTGGCGGCAGTTGGTGGGGTCGGCTTAAAAGCAACTGGCTTGCTTCAGTCTCGTCTTCGGCTTTCAAATGAGGTTCTTCAGACCTTGAGCGGGTTTCGAAGTGTCGCGGAAAGCATGAACCGCTTTTTGGCGCAAAGCTCAACGGAGTACCGAGATGAGGCGCTGACAAGTTTAAACGGGCAGAGCGCAACCATGCAGTCGCTCCAGGAAGCGGCGGCAGGTAGCGGGAGCGAAACTGGTGCGCTCGAAAACAGTGTATCGGCAATGTCCGTTATCTCGGGCAGCATCGGCCGCATGTGGTCTTTGCATAATGACGAGGAATCCGTTCGCAGCGACATTGTTTCCAACTTGTCGAAGATCAAGGAGGTCGGAGGCGCCCTTAAATTGGCTGCGGTTGATGTGCGCTCACAAGTACGCAATCAGGAGAACTCCGGGAAAACCATGCTCCGGGAGGCTACCCGCTCACTCGATACGGCATCAGTTATGCAACACATGGCGCAAGACTTGGTGAGCTTGCCGGACGGAGCGAAGCAGCCTCCGACTGTCGCCCAGCAAGGGCTTGTGATCAAAAAGTCGCTAAAAACAGTTAAGCGGGTAGTCTCGACTGCTGACGAGCAGGCCGTTACTAAAATTGAGAGGACTATCGCCAAGCTAATCGCCAACCCCGAATTTGTCGACCCTTCCACACGGCTTGCCGGCTCTGACCTACAGAGCTTTGCGACGAACCTGCGAGTGGATGCGATCCAGCACATGATTGAAGGAACAAATGCGATCCGGGCGTTGGATAAAGCGTTGACGGATTCCGAAATGCTTGTTGCGACGGCGACAACGATCGGCCAGGACGCCGATTCGATCGAAATCGAAATCAATAACCTGTTCCGTACAGCCAACGCAGAGAATCAGCAGCGCCTCGTTGAGCAACTTACAAAATTGGCGCGTGACACCGTGGCAGTTGGAGGCGTTGCCAGCTCGATATCTGGCTTCGATAAAATGCAGGAAGATCTATTCGCCCAGGTGGATTCTATCCAAGAGAACACAGAGAAGCTGGTCAAGATAGCGGAAGCCCGCCAAGCGCAATATTCTGAGGCGGACAAAACCGGCCAGGAGATCTGGAAAAACCTCGTAACCTTTGCAGCAACTCAGGAAAACGATGCTCGCAATGAAAGCAATCTTGCCCGCTTGCTGTCAACTATCGCCACAGTGTCCGGCGTCTTGGTAGCCTTGGCGGCTGGCGCCGGCCTGATGGCGACGCTTCGCGCCCCGATCGAACGGATCGCGACGCGCATGCAAGAGCTTGCAAAGGGCGATCTTCGATCGCAGATTGTCGGGCGTGACCGGAGAGACGAAATAGGTGAAATGGCTCGCGCACTCGAGGTTTTCCGTGAAAATGCTGTCTCGAAGATGGACATCGAGACACGAACGGAAGCCGATAGGAAAACCGTTGAACAGGAGCGGATGGATCGTGAACGCGAACGCGCTCAGATGGAGGAGGAGGTCGCAACTGCCGTCACCATTCTAGGAGAGGCGTTATCTCGATTGGCGCGTGGCGACATCTCTCAAGAAATTGACCGCCAATTCCATCCCAATCTTGAGCCGCTGAGGCGCGATTTCAATCACTCGCTTTCGATCCTGAGAGAGACAGTGTCTCATATCGACGAGAATACCAATCAAATTCAATGGGGAACCAGCGAGCTTTTCAAAGCCTCAGATGATCTGTCGCGGCGAACTGAATTGCAAGCCGCCTCACTGGAGGAGGCTGCGGCCGCCGTCGAACAGGTGACGGTCACGGTCAGAAAATCATCCGAGAATGCCTATGAAACCCAGGCTTTCGTGTCTGTTGTTAAAGAACACGCCGAGGGTGCGGCAACCATTGTGACCGATGCGATCAACGCAATGGGCAGAATAGAAGACGCGTCCCACAAGATCGGCCAAATCATTGGTTTGATCGATACGATTGCGTTCCAGACGAATCTTTTGGCACTAAATGCTGGTGTCGAGGCGGCTCGTGCTGGAGATGCCGGAAAGGGTTTTGCAGTCGTAGCCCAGGAAGTGCGCGAACTTGCCCAGAAATCATCAGCTGCAGCCCGCGAGATTCGCCACCTGATTTCGGAATCCTCTTCGGAGGTGGCGATCGGCTCAGATTACGTGGGGAAAGCAGGTGAGGCGTTACACAACATAACGGCGTCGATCTTGAAGATTTCCGATCGGATTGATCAAATCGTCAATTCGAGCCGCGAGCAAGCGGCGTCCCTCGCCGAGATCAACAATAACGTCAATGTACTTGACCAGGGAACACAACAAAACGCTGCCATGGCCGAGCAGACAAATGCCGCGGCAAAGACTCTCTCGGATCAGACTAACGAACTCAGCGAGCGGCTCGCTTCATTCAAATTGACCGAAGATAAGTCGACGCGTCGGGTTAGGTTAGTGGCGTAAGCTGCGCATCGAACGAGACTGCCACGCGTCGGATGGCCACTGTGATAGCGGCGTTCTACTGAAGGGAAATCCGCTTACGGAAGCGAAATCCGGCCTTAGGCGCTTGGTCTCCCTTTCGCCGCCCGTCTGACTGTAAAAAACCCACTTAGAGCCGATCAACCTTCAAGAGATCAACTGCTTTGCAATGCTCAGAGACACGAGAGGTATCAAATCCGTGCGCATACGTGAAATTACAAGAGCCATTATTCTAATCACCGGCTTGGTGATCCCTTCTGTAGCGGCCGCCGGTGGCCTTACGGAATTGCCGCGGGAGGAACGAAAAACCTACGAGTTGCTCGATCCAAAGTTGCCTACAGGTGAATCTGTCTTCCGCACGTTTAAGGCACAGCGAGCACCGCCGTGGAAAATTGGGTACGCATCGACATATGCTGACAATTCTTGGCGTGCGAGTATTCTTGATGAGTTCACAAACAAGATTGTTCCAGCTTTCAAGAAAGCGGGGCTGGTCTCCGAGTTCATCGTCACCCAGTCAAATCTTGAAGACGCTGTCCAGATCAGGCAGATGCGGCAGATGGTAGACGACGGCGTCGATGCAATTATTATCTGCTGTTCGAACCTCACGGCGCTTAATCCTACGATAGAGTATGCGTATTCAAAAGGAGTGCCTGTGTTCTCGTACTCTGGTTACGTAACATCGCCGTTCGCCGTCAACGCAACTGAGAACAACATGCAAGGCGGGTTTGAGGCGGCGAAGTGGCTCGCTGAAGAAATCGAAGGAAGTGGCAATGTGCTTCTCGTTTCGGGGATCTCCGGCTTTGCCTCCTCGGACAGCTTTGACGTCGGCGCAAAGAAGGCTCTGGAGTATTATCCCGAGATAAAGATCGTAGGTCATGTCGACGGGAAATGGACAGACAAGGTCGCGCAGGCCGAGGTGCAAAAATTCCTTGCAGCGAATCCCGGTCGAATTGATGGTATTATCGTTCAGTCGGGAGCTGAGAATGGTGTTATCAACGCGGTGCGCCAGTCCGGGCGCGACATGATCCCAATCGTTCTAGGGGGCGAAGCTTCGGCAGCCTGTTACTGGCGACGGAACCCCGACTTCGTAAGCAAGAGTTTTCATTTCTGGCCGCCGCGCTCTGAGGCGGGTTTCGTATGGGACGTAATGATGCGAACTCTTGAGGGACAGGGCCCCAAAATTCAGACAATCCTGCGGCCAGCAATTCCCAGTTCCATAGAGGATGTAATGGCGGATTTGCCAGCTGATTGCGATCCTAACTCTGAGGATTGGATCGAGCCGAAGAATACAGCTTGGTGGTCTGCCAGCGCTGCTGCTAAATATTTCGATAACCCAGCGGATCCGCTCTCCTGGAAGCCGGCCGATTGAAGATCGCATGCGGGGTCTGTGTGGAATGCGGTGCCTTCATGATCGGCTCTCGTGCAAGGTAGGCTGCGCTAAGGAATGACAGTTCAAATTGGGAAATGCCCGGGTCGCCTCAGGAGACATGAGACAAGCGATCCGGTTCCAACGAACATATTTGCTCCGCGGTAGCATTCTTCCTCCGGCCCTCCTCTCGCCAAACGGGACAACATACTCATTGCGCCAATCAATCTACGTGCTGCCGCGAAGGTTGTTGCTTCGAATGTGAAAGCAAAGTTCATTTCCGACCGCACTATCCGGCTCAGGCCGACGCGCGGTTCGACGCCTTACTGACATATCTGCATCAATTTGTTGCTCGAATGATTTGGGTGGCGTTCCCGGAATTCCTGATCGGATGGATGATGCATCCTGTCTTGGCCCTCGGTAAGGAGCTTCACGATGAATTCGACTTTACAACCGCTTTGGCAACGCTCCTTTTTTCAGAAAAGGCGCAATCGCCGGAGAGACGAAGCGCTGCATCATGATGCCTCAGCCGACCGAGGAGCGCTGCTTGAAGCATTGATCGGCGTGTTGCCCCTCCCAATTTTCTTCAAAGATCTGCGCGGTCGCTATGTCGGTTGCAACAAGGTTTTCGAAGATCTCCTCGGTCGCTCGCGCGACGAGATCATCGGGAATACAGATTTTGATCTCAGTTCAACGCAACTGGCGGAAATTTATTCTATTGAAGAGAAAGGCCTTCTTGAAAGGGGTGGAGCCCAAGTCTCCGAGCGTAAGATCGCTCTCGCAAACGGCGCCATCCTGGATGTTGTCTGCAACAAGGCAGTTTTCAGAGGTCACGACGACGAGCCCGCGGGTCTGATTGGCGTTATCATCGACATAACCGAACACAAGTTGGCGGAGCAGGAACTCAAAAACGCTCTCGAACTAGCCCAAGGGATCGTCACCGCTATTCCAGACGTTCTGTTTGAGGTCGACGAGGATGGGCGATATCTTCAGGTCTGGACCAGAAATCCCGAACTACTAGCCCAGCAGCGGGAAATGCTACTGGGTAGGACGGTCGACCAAGTTCTTGCGCCTGATCAAGCGGCTATTGCAATGGAGGCGCTTCGAACTGCAAGCAGTGAAGGAGTTGCCTACGGTCGATGCATTAGCGTATCCTTGCCAAACGGCGAGACCCGATGGTTCGAGTTGTCGGTGGCTAGACGACCAAGCGCCGATCCTGACGCCGCCACCACGCTCCTGGCATTTTCGCGTGATGTCACGGAACGAAGGCAGGCGGAAGACGCCATCAACTCCGTGCGGACGCAATTGCTAAGTGTGCTGCAAACCATTCCTGACATGGTTTGGGTAAAGAATGTGGATGGCGTACACCTGTTGTGCAATCATGCATTTGAGCGGCTGACCGGGAAATCGGAGGCGGAGGTCGTTGGAAAAACGGACCTTGAATTGTTCGGGGCTGAGAGAGCTCACATTTCCGGAAAATCTGATGAGGCCACGATCGAAGCCGGTGGCATACTTATCGACGAGAATTGGGTGGTTTCCCCGGAGAACGGTCAGTCCATTCTTCTCGAAACACGTAAACTTGCGGTCCTCGGCGCCGGGGGAGAGGTTACAGGAGTCCTCGGGGTCTCTCGCGATGTCACGGAACTGAACGCCTCGCGGGAAAAAATCAGGCAAATGGCCTTCTACGATCCGGTGACTTCTTTGCCGAACCGCTTGCTGTTTAACGAGCGATTGCAACAGGTCGTCAGTGACGCGTCGTCTCAACGTCGGCGGACAGGGGTAATGCTGATTGACATCGACCATTTCAAAGTCGTGAACGATACGATGGGTCACCCTGTGGGTGATCAACTACTCTGCCAGGTCGCTATCCGGCTTAAGAAATCTGTCCGCGATCTCGACACGGTTGCGCGTCTCGGCGGCGACGAGTTCGCGATTCTGTTGCCGGAAATCCAGACAACCGACGATCTCGATTGGGTTGCGTGCTCGATCCTCGAGAGATTCAAGGAATCTTTCCTATTGGATGGCAAGGAAGTCTACGTGTCATGCAGTGTAGGCATCGCGATCTCGCCCGACGACAGCACAGATGTCAACGATCTGGTGAAATACGCCGACTCTGCGATGTATCTTGCCAAACGCTCGGGGAGAAACAGTTTTCGCTTTTATTCGAAGGATTTGACTGTTGGCGTGGAGGAGCGCATGCAGTTGGAATCTGAATTGCGCCGCGCTATCGAGCGCGAAGAATTGGAGCTGCACTACCAGCCCAAGGTCCTTCTGGTCAGCGGCGTTATGATAGGATCGGAAGCGTTGTTGAGATGGCCTCATCCCGAGATGGGCATGATTCCGCCGGTTCGATTCATTCCGGTCGCTGAGGATACCGGGCTGATCGTTGAACTCGGGCGATGGGTGCTGCGTGAAGCGTGCAAGACGGCGAAGGAGCTGAACGCCGATTGCCACCACCTGCACAAGATTGCAGTCAACCTTTCGGGTAAGCAATTCCAATGCTCACGGTTGGTAAACGAGATCGCTGAAATCCTCGGTGAAACCGGTTGCCGCGCGGAATGGATCGAAATCGAAATCACGGAGAGTCTGCTTCTCGATCGGAAGGGCGAGACCCTGCAGACGCTTCTTAAGCTGCGTCAAATGGGATTTTCGATTGCTATCGATGATTTTGGCACCGGTTACTCGGCGCTCAACTATCTAGCCCGCTTCCCGATCGACACGCTGAAGATCGATCGGTCATTCATAAATAGCTCGGACAAAAGGAACGAAGAATTGGTCAAAGCGATTCTGTCCATTGCACAATGTCTTGGACAGGACGTGGTGGCGGAAGGTGTTGAGACCGCCGAGCAGGCAGCATTTCTCGCAGCGAACGGATGCGGTTCGGCGCAAGGCTTCTTTTACAGCAAGGCCCTGCCGAAGATGGAATTGATCGCTCTTTGGGTGCGCGCGTCCGCCACCGGCTTCGTTTCAGATCGTTACGCCGCTTCGCGATGATGAGCGCGAATAAGGGAAAATGCACCTGTCTGATGGACGGTGATGCGGTGCGCGCTGTGAGACAACGCAACTTGAGCCTCGTCAATCTCTGAATGTCTGCGGTTTTTCGCGGAACAGGGGGCAACGCTGGGTCAACGACCATGCGTTGTGCGGCCCCGCGAGCCGCATTCTCGAATGCTCTGCTCCTACTGCGCGGCATTCGGTAGGCCGCGGAAAACGCGGTACACCGGCTCCTAAAGCAAGGCAGTCGTTCTCGATATGGCTTTCTTCAAAAATATTTGACAGATTATCATACAATCTGCCAAAAATGTCGCCAAGCACCTGATGGGAGGAAAATCAGTGTCTCTTAGTATGCATCACCTGGCCAAGCTTCCGTATTTTTATCCATTCGAATTTGGCGATGGAAAAATCACGGTACTGTCCGACGGGCCGTTAGAGCTAGGAGATCCTCGCCTGAACTTCTTGGGGGTAGAGCCACGCACGGTCAGCCTGATGCTAGAGGACAATTTCCTGCCAACGAACAAAGTTGTACTCGAGCAAAACGTGCCGCTTGTTGAGATAAATGGAAGAACAATTCTATTTGATACCGGGATGGGGTCTTCAAAAGCTTTCGGGCCCACCACAGGTCGACTCCTAGCCAGCCTGAGAGAGGCAGGTCGAGATCCGACGGAGATCGATGCGGTGGTTCTGTCGCACGCCCATATCGATCATATCGGCGGTCTGTGCGATGCCAATGGAAGGTTAAATTTCCCGAACGCCGACATCTTCATCAGTGAGCGAGACTTCACGGACTGGACGGACGGGTCGTCGATCGATTCTTCATTTCAATTTCAAATCGATAACGCTCGGCGAAACCTGCTTCCCCACAAGGATCGGACCTTCTTTTTCAAAGACGGCGAGGAGTTCTTGCCGGGCGTTCACGCGATTTCGGCCCCCGGCCACACGCTCGGTCATCATTGTTTTATGCTGCAGTCGGGAAACGATCGCCTCTGTTTTCTCGGCGACCTTACGCATCATCATATCCTGTTGATGGAGAGGCCGATGATGGAATTCCGATACGACACGGACCCGAAGCTGTCAGCTAGATCCCGCACGCGCGTGCTTGATATGCTGGCGACAGATCGCATTGCGGTAATGTCCTATCACTTCGCATGGCCAGGTGCCGGGCATGTGGTGCGAAACGGAGACGGATTCCGCTACATCCCCGCTCCAATGCAGTTGCTTGCACATCGATAAGGAATTTCAAAGATGCAGATACGTTCGGTAATCCTCAGGGAGTCGGGTCTGCCGAAGCCCTATTCAAATTCGAAACCTCTTAAGATTGAGCTTGTGGAACTGACGCCGCCTGGCCCCATGGAGGTGTTGGTCAAGATCAAGGCTGCCGGTGTCTGTCACTCTGACCTGTCCGCAATCAATGGGGACAGACCGCGTCCGCTTCCAGTCGCTCTAGGCCATGAGGCATCTGGCGTCGTCGCAGCCATCGGACCGAGTGTCGAGAAGGTTGAGGTTGGTGACCATGTAGTCATGTCATTTCTGCCGGTTTGTGGCCATTGCTCATATTGCGCTGAAGGCCGCGCCAGCCTCTGCGAACCGGGCTACCAGGCCAATGCTGCAGGAACGCTTCTATCCGGCGGCAAGCACATCCGTTTGAGAGGATACGAAATCAACCACCATAGCGGCGTTTCTGCGTTTTCCGAATATGCTGTCGTGTCGGCGAGCTCGGTAGTCAAAGTGACCAAAGATATCGATTTGGCGACAGCTGCTCTCTTCGGCTGTGCCGTTATGACCGGCGTTGGAGCTGTGATAAACACGTGTGGGGTCCGCCCAGGCCGTAGTGTGGCGGTAATCGGGCTCGGCGGCGTAGGCCTTTCGGCGATACTTGGCGCTGTTGCGAGCGGTGCAAGCGATATCGTGGCGATCGACCTAATCCAAGCGAAGCTGGATCTTGCCAAGGAGCTGGGAGCGACGAAGACTTTTTTGGCCACCTCGCCGGATATTGTTGCCCAAGTAAAAGGCGCGACAAGCGGCGGGGTAGACTACGCGATAGAGATGGCTGGATCCAAAAAGGCATTCGAGCTTGCATATGAGATTACCCGGCGCGGAGGGATGACCGCTACGGCCGGACTGGCCAGCGCAAATTCCCGTTTCGAGGTTTCGCCCTTGCCGTTGGTCGGAGAGGAGAGAACGATCAAGGGCAGCTATATGGGTTCCTGCGTGCCATCGCGCGACATACCCCGCTATATCGACCTTTACCTCAAAGGTAAGCTGCCAGTGGACAAATTGCTGTCGAGCACTGGCCCCCTTGATGAGATCAATGAGGTTTTCGACCGTCTTGACAGGGCCGAGATCAATCGACACCTAGTCTTGATGGACTGATGGCGGGGAGAATTCTCTTGAACGAGTGGACAGTGCTCGCCATCCATTACGGCACCGCGCAAAGACCAGTAAGTGACCTGATGCTAGAGACGGATGACATTCATGATCGTCCATCACAAATCGACTACTTCGTGTGGCTGATCCGTCTCGAGGACCGATTAATTCTTGTTGACACTGGTTTCGAAGCCGGAGAGGGCGCGGCCAGAGGGCGGACCCTCTTGATCCATCCGGTGGCAGCACTGAGCAGCCTTGGCATCAAATCCAGCGATATTACTGATGTCGTTGTGACACACCTGCACTACGATCACGCCGGAAACCTCCCGGCCTTTCCTAACGCCACTTTTCACATTCAGGATCGGGAGATGGCGTATGGAACGGGGCGGTGTATGTGCCATGAGCGAATGCGTCGGCCTTTTGCTACAGAAGGTGTCGTCGACGCGGTCCGGCTCGTTTTTCAGTCACGGGTACGGTTCCATGATGGGGATGGGGAAATTGTTCCTGGATGCAGGGTGCATCTGGTTGGCGGTCACTCGAAAGGTTTGCAAGTTGTTACGGTGGCAACAGTCGGCGCTTTGCTGGTTATCGCTTCCGACGCGCTTCATTTCCAGCACTATCTTGAAAATAACGGCGCGTTTCCCCTGTTTGCAGATTACCTAGAGGTCATCGAGGGTTACAAAAAGCTCCGCGTCCTTGCCGGATCAAACGGACTCATCATTCCGGGTCATGACCCTGAGGTGCTACAGAAATTTTCTCCCCTTGCGCCAGACCTCCAGTTCGCTAGAGTTCTCCTGTGACCCACAATAAACCGATTGAAATTTTTTGCTGTTTGCAGACAATCGGTTGTCCTACGAAACGCTCCGGCAGTATATTGATTCTGTGCGTCACTAGAAATTTCATCGAAGGTTTGTTGTGAATGGGAACGATCGACCTCCAGATTACACGTCAAAACGCCTCCCTTCGAATCCTTGTTGAGGATAAGCTCCGGCAGGCTATTTCAAGTGGCCGTTTCAAGCCCGGGCAGCGGCTGGTGGAGCGCGAGTTGTGCGAACTCATCGGGGTTGGCCGAACTTCAGTTCGCGAGGCGCTACGCCAGTTAGAAGCTGAAGGGCTTATTACTAGCTATCCGCATCGGGGGCCGGTTGTCAGCACTATCAGCTACGAGGAGGCTAGGCAGCTTTATAGTGTACGCGCGCTGCTTGAAAGCTTTGCCGGGCAGGAGTTCGCCGAGAACGGTTCGAATGAAGAGATCGTTGCTCTCCTCGAGACCGTGGAAGCGTTCGAAGCCGCAGCCAAGAGCGGTTCCGGAACGCGGATCATCGAAGCCAAGACCGCTTTTTACGATTGTTTGATGACCGGCAGCAAGAACGTGTTTGTGAAGCAAATGCTCACGTCGTTGCACAACCGGGTCACATTGTTGCGGATGACATCGATGACCCAGCCAGGGCGGCTGCAGAACAGCGTTTTCGAGATAAGAGAGATTGCGGCCGCTATTGCGTTGCGTGATGGCGACAGGGCAGCCGCACTTTGCAAGCGCCATATCGAAATCGCGGCTAAGGTGGCGTTGGACTACTTGAGCAAGAACCCCGTCGAAACCTCCGAGTAGTTCCACAAAACCAAGTTCAGGTGACGGCTAAGGTTGACAGATTGTCTGAAAATCTGCTTACCTCTTTTATGGGAGGTGAGACACACGAAGTGCGGCTTCCCAACAACATCATTTTGTTAGGGAGGACGTATGGGCGCCCATGCCGAGCTGATTAAACGCGTAACCCTGGCGATCGAAGATCCGGAGCTACCGCGACTGACCCCAGGTCTTACAACACGGATCTCGTTGCAAGTTGGACCAGAAAAGTCATCACTTGCTGTGGGAGGCGGGATAGTCGCACTGGATGGCGCGGACGAAAATGCTGACGTCATACTGAGTGCCCCAGAAGGAGCTTGGGAAAAGGTTATGCAGGTGCCGCCGCCGGCAACCTACCATTCGTTCACCGCCTTTCAACTCGCTAACCCTGAGTTCACGTTATCTGGTTCGCCCGTAGCAATCGCTCAAGCGCGTCCCGCTCTGGAGCGACTGTTCGAGATCGTCGTAGCGTCTCCGCCCCTAGTTGCGCCGAAGGTCGATCGAAATATTGAACAGGTCACCGGACGCTATAAGCGGGTAGAGGTCGGCGGCGTAGAACACGATATCTTTTACGAGGAAGCCGGTGCAGGAACTCCTATCCTTTTCCTCCATACGGCTGGCGCAGACGGCCGTCAGTTTCTACCGCAACTCTCCGACACTGGGTTTGCGCGTACGAACCGATTGATCTCAGTTGATCTGCCGTTTCACGGACGTTCGATGCCTCCTTTAACTTGGGACGGCTCGCCCTATCAACTCACAACGGATCTCTACCTGACCTGGTGCACGGCGATACTCGACCAGCTCGTCGGAGACAGAGCTATCGTCGTTGGAGGATCTATGGGCGCGGCGATGTGCATGGTGCTGGCGGCGGAGCGACCGGAACGTCTAATGGGTGTAATTGCGGTCGAGCCGCCGTTGAAGTCAAAGGGCCGTCGCAACCCCTTTCAACACAACGTCAACGTTCATGGGTCGCTTCATAACTCAGCCTATGTCCGCGGAATCATGAGCCCGCTCAGCCCGCAAGAAGAGCGACGCCGCGCCAGTTGGATCTACTCGCAGGGTGCTCCGGGAGTTTATCCCGGCGATCTTTCGTTCTACAGCGACGAGTTCGACGGTGCCGTCGTCGGTCCGAAGATTGATGCCAAGCGAACACCGACCGTTCTTCTCTCCGGGACCTATGACTACTCTGCGACGCCTGCAGACGGAGCAGCGCTAGCGGCCCTCATTCCCGGCAGCCGTCATGTCGTTATGGAGGGGCTTGGGCACTTTCCGATGTGCGAAAATCCTGACTATTTCCGGAGCTTCTTGCAAGACGCGATTCGGTTCGTCGAAGATAACGGCTGATCACAAAGCAACCGCGTTGGCCAGTCTACCGATCGTGTCCCAGCACCTGGTGTAGCTGACGGGAGGTAGCAAAGCCGAGTGCCCGCGCGCTTCTCGCTGCGCTGTGGTGATCGGCTTTGCGGGCGGCCATCAGTGTTTTCCGCTAGGGTCGGGTTGTTCAAGACCAACCTGACGGAAAGATCACCGATGACCAATGACATGATGAACGTGCGCTCCCTTGTTGAGAAGAGTGCCGATGCAGATTTGTTGCGTGAGATGATTGGCTTTGCCGCCGAGCGGCTGATGGAGTTGGAGGTCGGCTCGGCTACGGGTGCAGACTTCGGTGTGAAGAACTCGATGCGGCTCGCACAACGCAATGGCTACCGTGACCGCGATTGGGAGACGCGAGCTGGAACGGTCGAGCTTCGCATTCCGAAGCTGCGCACAGGCAGCTACTTTCCGAGCTTCCTTGCACCGCGCCGACGGTCGGCGCGAGGTCCCGGGTATGGAAGTTGGC
>NZ_NWSW01000061.1:0-19041 GCF_002531805.1 Rhizobium sp. M1
CCGTCAGAACGGGGAGAGGGCTAGGGTGAGGGGCAAAACACGCTGCATGACTTCCCCCAACCGGCCTCCAATTTTGGATGCGCCCACAGTTTCTGCAACGAGAGGTAGATTGAAGGTTCCGACTTTGCCGATTGTCGACATCCGTTCCTCAGTGCATTTCAGAATTACGTCTATTTTCAATATCTTAGCTTGTCACAAATGTTTCACGGATTTGACATAAAAGGACGGGGCTTACAGCGCTAAGAGAGTCCCGCCGATGAAAAAAGGCATGCGAGGGCCTCTCTAGAGGCCGCACTCACACAAGCCCAATACCGGGAGATTCTAATGAACACCTTCAAGCTCACCGTTGCCGCGCTCGCCGCAACCGCAGCTTTCGCTGGCGCTGCCGTCGCCCGTGACCAGATCCAGGTTGCTGGTTCGTCCACCGTCCTGCCTTACGCAAAGATCGTTGCCGAGTCCTTCGGCGAGACCTTCACCAACTTCAAGACCCCGGTCGTCGAATCCGGCGGTACGGGCGCTGGTCTGAAGGAATTCTGCAAGGGCGTCGGTGAAGACACGATCGACATTGCCAACGCTTCGCGTGCGATCAACAAGAACGAAGCCGAAGCCTGCAAGGCGGCCGGCGTAACCGACATCCAGGAAGTCAAGATCGGTTATGACGGCATCGTCTTCGCAACCGACTCCTCCAACCCCGATGTCGCCTACGTTCCCGCCGACATCTACAAGGCCCTCGCAGCCCAGGTCGTCGTCGACGGCAAGCTCGTCGCCAACCCCTACAAGAAGTGGTCGGAAGTCAACCCGAAGCTCCCGGCTGTTGACATCGCCGCCTACATCCCGGGCGAAAAGCACGGCACCCGCGAAGTCTTCGAACAGAACGTTCTCGCTGCAGGCTGCAAGGCTTCGGGCGCAACCGACGTCATCGCCAAGGAAATCTCCGACAAGGCTGCCCAGGGCAAGGCTTGCGTCGCGGTCCGCAAGGACGGCGCTGCAGTCGACATCGACGGCGACTATCCGGAAACCCTGGCACGCATCGCCGCCAACAAGACCGGCGTCGGCGTATTCGGCCTTTCCTTCTATGAAAACAACGCCGACAAGCTCAAGGTCGCAACCGTGAACGGTATCGTTCCGTCCGTCGAAACGATCGCCAACGGCACCTATCCGGTTTCCCGCCCGCTGTTCTTCTACGTCAAGAAGGCACATCTCGGCGCCGTTCCGGGCCTGAAGGAATACGTCAACTTCTTCGTATCCGACCAGATGATCGGCCCCGAAGGCCCGCTGGCTGAATACGGCCTCGTTGCCGCTCCGGATGCCGAGCGCGAAGCGATCCGCAAGGCTGTCGAAGCCGGCAAGTCCATGTAATAACTTTGCCGGCGCGGTGCTCTTTGAGCCCGCGCCGGCATTGCTTTATGCCCCTGCGTGCCGGCATGTCCGGTGCAGGGTTGAATTCCTTCTCCATGATTGGAAGCCGAAGGCAGGCTGATGAAGCCGCCGGCTTTTTGGGGGCCATGGGCCTGGGGACGTAACGAATGAGCACATCCGTCATACTTCTGTGCCTTGTGGTGATCGGCGCCGCCGCCTATCTGGTCGCGCGCAGCCGTGCCTCAGCACTTGCCGGGGGCAGATCCTCCGCACTGCATTCACGGCCGGCCTATTACGGCGCCTATGCGGCGATCTGGGCCGTTCTTCCGGCCCTCATCGTTCTCTGCGTCTGGCTCTCCGTCAGCCCCGGCATCATCCAGTCCTCCGTTCGCGGTGCTTTCCCTGACGAGGTCAAGGCCCAGGCCACAGTCGAGCAGGATCTGAGCTATTCGATGGTGGCGACGGTCGCCCGCGGCCTGACGATGCTGACTTCGGATGAAACCGCGGCGGTCGCAAACGATCCGGCGGCGCTGCAGGCCAAGCTCAGCGAGAAGGGCGTGCCGCTCGCCGGCCAGCCGCAGCCTTACATGGTCACTGCCGCCAAGACGCTCAACGCCATGAGCCTGACGAGCCGCATGGCCATGACTGCGATCGTCTTCGTTCTGGCCGTCGCCGGCGCCTTCTACGCGCTGCGCTCCATCGCGCCCCGCTTCCGCGCCCGTAACCGCGTCGAGCGCGTCATGCTCTGGGCGCTGCTGCTCGCCTCCTCGATCGCCATCCTGACAACGATCGGCATCGTGTTGTCGATGCTGTCGGAAGCCACGCGCTTCTTTGCCGCCGTTCCCGCCGGCGAGTTCTTCTTCGGCACCGTCTGGGATCCGCGCTTTGCCGGCGCCGGCAGCTCGTCCTTCGGCCAGTTCGGCCTGATCCCGCTGCTGCTCGGCACGCTCTATATCGGTCTGGTCGCCATGCTGGTCGCCGTGCCGGTCGGGCTCTTCGCCGCCATCTACATGGCCGAATACGCCTCGCCGAAGGTGCGCGGCATCTCCAAGCCGCTTCTTGAGGTGCTGGCCGGCATCCCGACGATCGTCTACGGCTTCTTCGCGCTCGTTACCGTCGGTCCGTTCCTGCGCGATTTCTCCGCTCAGATCAGCGGCCTGCTCTCCGGCAATTACAGCAACTTCATCCAGGCGCAGAGCGTTCTGACGGCCGGTATCGTCATGGGCATCATGCTGATCCCCTACGTTTCCTCGCTGTCGGACGACATCATCACGGCCGTGCCGCGGGCGCTGCGTGACGGTTCGCTCGGTCTTGGCGCCACCCGCTCCGAAACCATCAAGAAGGTGGTCTTGCCGGCAGCCCTTCCCGGCATCGTCGGCGCACTGCTGATGACGGCCTCGCGCGCCATCGGCGAAACCATGATCGTCGTGCTGGCCGCCGGTGTCGCCGCCCGCATCCAGATCAATCCTTTCGAGCCGATGACGACAGTGACCGTCAAGATCGTCAACCAGCTCACAGGCGACCTTGAGTTCACCTCGCCGCAGACGCTGGTTGCCTTTGCCCTCGGCATCACCCTGTTCTGCATCACGCTTTGCCTCAATATCTACGCGCTCTACATCGTGCGCAAATACCGGGAGCAGTACGAATGACGGATATTGTTTCTCCCACCGCCGGCACCGTTTCCAAGGCGCCAGCGCGCCGCGATATCGGCATCAAGCGCCGCTACGCCGCCGAGCGCCGGTTCCAGGCCTATGGCATCGCCGCCATCACCTTCGGTCTCGTCTTCCTGTTCATCCTGCTGTGGACGGTGATCGGCAAGGGCTACACCGCCTTCCAGCAGACCGCGATCACCCTGCCGATCGAATTCACCGAGAAGACGATCGACCCGGATAACAAGCGTGCGACCGATCCTTCGGTGCTGGTTGCCGCCAATTATCCGGTTCTGCTGCGCGACGCGATCGTCAAGCAGCTGAATATCAATGCCGCGAGCCGCCCCGATGTGCGCGACGCTACCGCCATGCTCTCCAAGAGCGCGCCGATCCAGCTGCGCGATATGGTCGTCGCCGATCCCTCGCTCATCGGCAAGACGGTCAATGTCTCGCTGCTCGCCGACGCCAATGTCGACAGCGCCAACAAGGGCCAGATCGATCTCTCCGTCGATGAGAAGAACCGCAAGGTCAACGACAAGCAGGTGACCTGGATGAACCAGCTGAAGGCGAGCGGCGCTCTCCACAAGCAGTTCAACACCGGCCTCTTCGTCAACGGCAATTCCAGCCGCCCGGAGGCCGCCGGCCTCGGCGTCGCCCTTGTCGGCTCGTTCTACCTGATGCTGATCGTGCTGGCGCTTTCCCTGCCGATCGGCGTTGCCGCCTCGATCTACCTCGAGGAGTTCGCGCCGAAGAACAAGCTGACGGACCTGATCGAGGTCAACATCAACAACCTCGCTGCCGTTCCCTCGATCGTCTACGGTCTGCTCGGCCTTTCCGTCTTCATCAACTTCATCGGCCTGCCGCGTTCGGCCTCGCTGGTCGGCGGCCTGGTGCTGACGCTGATGACCCTGCCGACGATCATCATCGCCACCCGCGCGGCACTGCGCGCCGTGCCGCCGTCGATCCGCGCCGCAGCGCTCGGTCTCGGCGCCTCGAAGATGCAGATGGTATTCCACCACGTCCTGCCGCTTGCCATGCCCGGCATCCTCACCGGCACGATCATCGGCCTGGCGCATGCGCTCGGCGAAACCGCGCCGCTGCTCCTGATCGGCATGGTCGCCTTCGTCGCCAACGCGCCGACCACGCCGCTCGAACCCTCGACGGCCCTGCCGGTGCAGGTCTATATGTGGGCGAACGAGGCCGAGCGTGCCTTCGTGGAGCGTACTTCGGGTGCCATCATCGTCCTGCTCCTGTTCCTGATCGTCATGAACATGGGCGCCATCCTCTTGCGTCGTCGCTTCGAGCGCCGCTGGTAAACGGAGTTAAACATCATGAACATGTTGACGGAAGCTGCAGTTGAAAAGGCGCTGGATCAGAAGATGAGCAACGTCCCGTATAAGATGATCGGACAGGATGTCTCGGTTTACTACGGCGAGAAGCGCGCGCTTTTCGATGTGAACCTGAACATCCGCGAAAACACCGTAACCGCCCTGATCGGCCCTTCGGGCTGCGGCAAGTCGACCTTCCTGCGAAGCCTCAACCGCATGAACGACACGATCGAGGGCTGCCGCGTCACCGGCAAGATCACCCTCGACAGCGACGATATCTATGATCCCGATATCGACGTCGTCGAACTTCGCGCCCGCGTCGGCATGGTCTTCCAGAAGCCGAACCCGTTCCCGAAGACGATCTATGAAAACGTCTCCTACGGCCCGCGCATCCATGGACTGGCCAAGTCGAAGGCCGATCTCGATCAGATCGTCGAGTCCAGCCTGCAGCGCGCCGGCCTCTGGAACGAGGTCAAGGACCGCGTGCACGAGTCCGGCACCGGCCTCTCCGGCGGTCAGCAGCAGCGCCTGTGCATCGCCCGCGCCGTCGCCGTCAGCCCTGAGGTCATCCTGATGGACGAACCCTGCTCGGCGCTCGACCCGATCGCCACCGCCAAGGTCGAGGAGCTGATCCACGAGCTGCGCGAGAACTACACGATCGTCATCGTCACCCACTCCATGCAGCAGGCAGCGCGCGTGTCGCAGCGCACCGCCATGTTCCACCTCGGCAACCTCGTCGAGGAGAACGACACCGACAAGATGTTCACCAACCCGGACGATCCGCGCACCCAGGACTACATCATGGGTCGCTTCGGCTGATTGCGGCAATCCGAAGCCTTCCCGTTATTCGAGGACAAAGCCCCATGGCATCGACACATATTTATACTGCCTATGATGATGATCTGAAGTTCCTCTCCAGGCGGATTTCCGAAATGGGCGGCCTGGCCGAGCAGATGGTCGCCGAATCCGTTCGCGCGCTGGTCAACGGCGATACCGCGCTGGCGCAGAAGGTCATTTCCGACGACGTGATCCTCGATCACACCGAACGCGAAATCGGCGACAAGGCGATCGTCACCATCGCCCGCCGTCAGCCGATGGCCTCGGACCTGCGCGAAATCATGGGTTCGATCCGCATCGCCGCCGATCTCGAACGCGTCGGCGACCTCGGCAAGAACACCGCCAAGCGCGTCATCGCCGTGCAGAGCACCGGCGTTCCGCGCAAGCTCGCCCGCGGTCTCGAGCACCTGTCCGAGCTGGCGCTCGTCCAGCTCAAGGAAGTGCTCGACGTCTATACGACGCGCGCCGCCGACAAGGCGACCGCCATCCGCGAGCGCGACAACGAGATCGACGCGATGTACACGTCGCTGTTCCGCGAACTCCTGACCTATATGATGGAAGATCCGCGCAACATCACGAGCTGCACGCATCTTCTTTTCTGCGCCAAGAACATCGAGCGCATCGGCGATCACGCCACCAATATCGCCGAGACGATCTACTACATGGCAACCGGCGCCCAGCCGGAAGGCGACCGTCCGAAGGACGACAGCGCCAACACCGTCGGTGCCGCCACGGAATAACCGTGCCGGGCCAGCCCATTGCGTGCGCGCCCGCCCGGGCGCGCAAAGAGGTCGCAGCCAATTTCTGATTTTGCGCGGGATCCCTTGCTTAAATCGCCCCCGGTTTAAGGATCGTGCGTGAGGAGACGGACACGCATGATCCCGAGAGTTGCAGTTGTTGAAGACGAAGAGGCCCTCAGCGTGCTTCTCCGTTATAATCTCGAAGCGGAAGGCTTCGAAGTCGATACCATCCTGCGCGGCGACGAGGCCGAAATCAGGCTTCAGGAGCGAACGCCGGATCTTCTTATCCTCGACTGGATGCTGCCCGGCGTCTCCGGCATCGAACTCTGCCGGCGCCTGCGCATGCGGCCGGAAACCGAACGGCTGCCGATCATCATGCTGACGGCGCGCGGCGAGGAGAGCGAACGTGTCCGCGGGCTGTCCACCGGTGCCGACGATTACGTCGTCAAGCCGTTCTCGACCCCCGAACTCGTTGCCCGCGTCAAGGCCATGCTGCGCCGCGCCCGCCCGGAAGTGCTGTCGTCAGTGCTCAAATGCGGTGATATCGAGCTCGATCGCGAAACCCACCGCGTCCATCGCAAGAGCCGCGAAGTCCGCCTCGGCCCGACCGAATTCCGCCTTCTGGAATTCCTGATGTCGTCGCCGGGCCGCGTCTTCTCCCGCTCGCAGCTGCTCGACGGCGTCTGGGGCCACGATATCTATGTCGACGAACGCACCGTCGACGTCCATGTCGGCCGCCTGCGCAAGGCGCTGAACTTCTCCAACATGCAGGACGTCATCCGCACCGTCCGCGGCGCCGGTTATTCGATGGAAGCCTGAGGGGTTTCTGACAAAGTCGAGCAAGCTCCGCCCCTCACCCTAGCCCTCTCCCCGTAAACGGGGCGAGGGGACGTGCCCTGCGAGAGGTGGGTAAGGACCGAGAGGTTGCGGCATATCCCCTTCGCCCCGCGCGCGGGGAGAAGGTGCCGGCAGGCGGATGAGGGGCAGTCACACGCAACACACTCACACAAAAAAACGGGCCTTCCAGCCCGTTTTCGCATTTCCAGCAATGGTTTGCCCGCTCAGCTGACCCGCGCTGCCGCCCGGCGGCGCTCGTTGACCGGCTGATAGGCAAGCTTCTGATGATAGCTGCAATAGGGCGAATTGTCCGGGGATTCGCAGCCGCAGAAGTGGAAGTCGTCCTTCAGCGGATCGCCGACCGGCCATTTGCAGGTGCGTTCGGTCAGTTCCGTCAGGCCGAGGCGGCGGGAAATCGGCACGACCACGTTGCCCTTCGGAACATATTCCATTTCCTCGACGGCATCGATCTCGATCTCTTCCTTCAGCATCGTTGCGCCCTGCTGGCGGGTCACGGTGCGGGTGGTGATCCGGGAGGCGTAGTTCGGCGCGCGCGGCGCCGATGTCTGGCGCTTCGGCGTGCGCGCCGCGGCGGCTGTGCCGCCGGCCTTGGCGCGGCCCGGCAGGCTCAGTCGGTGCACCTTGCCGATAACGGCGTTTCGGCTCACGCCGCCAAGTTGTGCCGCGATCTGGCTGGCGCTCAGCCCTTCGGACCACAGCTTCTTGAGTTTCTCGACCCGCTCGTCTGTCCAGTTCATGCCCTGTCTCCACCTTTTGCGTTGGTGATGGCAGAATCCCTCACCGTTGTCCCGGAAGCCTCCGAAACAAGAAACGCTTGATCAATTTTGGTGACTAGTTCCGCCGCATGCAGTCTAGTAATTGAACTTTAACCTAGTGTGAGGCTGACTCCGTGACAAGAGTCGCGGGAATCCGGATGAATCGAATTCCGAGTTTTCCCCAACTTGCTGCCTCTGCGTGTCATTTCTGCAATAATGCCTGTTGAAGGCTGAAAATGCCGCTGTACAAGCTTGCTGCATCCGCTAAGGGCGCAGTTTTGTTGACATTGCAGCGCGAAAAGGAAATAGTACCGATCGCCGCCGAAAGGCGGCATTTTTGATTTTTCGGGCCCGGTTTTCTTAGCCGGAGTCCGGTGATTGACAATGCTGATCGGGAGACCCGCGCCATGGCCGAAGCCGCGCCGCTTTATGACACCTATTCTCGTGCCCCGCTGCGGTTCGAGCGAGGCGAGGGCGTGTGGCTGATTACCGAAAGCGGCGAGCGTTATCTCGATTTCGGCGCCGGCGTCGCCGTCACCTCCGTCGGCCACGGCAATCCGCATGTGGTCGCCGCCTTGAAGGAGCAGGCCGACAAGGTCTGGCACCTCTCCAACATCTATGAGATTCCCGGCCAGGAGCGGCTGGCCAAACGGCTGACGGACGCCACCTTCGCCGACAAGGTGTTCTTCACCAATTCCGGTGCCGAGGCGCTCGAATGCGCGATCAAGACGGCGCGCCGCTATCAGTTTTCCAAGGGCCGTCCCGAGCGCTTCCATGTCATCACCTTCGAAGGCGCCTTCCATGGGCGCACGCTTGCGACGATCGCTGCCGGCGGCCAGGAGAAATATCTCGAAGGCTTCGGCCCCAAGACGCCGGGTTTCGATCAGGTGCCGTTCGGCGACATGGAAGCGGTGCGCGCCGCCATCACCGATGCGACGGCGGCAATCCTCATCGAACCGGTGCAGGGCGAGGGCGGCGTGCGCCCCGCCACGGCCGAGTTCATGAAGGCGCTGCGCCAGATCTGCGACGAGAAAGGCCTGCTGCTGATCCTCGACGAGGTCCAGACCGGGGTTGGCCGCACCGGCAAGCTCTTCGCCCATGAATGGTCGGGCATCACACCCGACATCATGGCTGTCGCCAAGGGCATCGGCGGCGGCTTCCCGCTCGGCGCCTGCCTTGCCACCGCAGAGGCCGCCTCCGGCATGAAGGCCGGCACCCATGGTTCGACCTATGGCGGCAATCCGCTGGCCATGGCCGTCGGAGGCGCCGTGCTCGATGTCATTCTCGCCGACGGCTTCCTGGAACATGTGCGCGACGTCGCGCTGGTCTTCCGTCAGGGGCTGGCTTCGCTGAAGGACCGTTATCCCGATGTGATCGAGGATATCAGGGGCGAGGGCCTGCTGCTCGGCGTCAAGGCGGCCGTCCCCTCGGCCGAACTGCTGCAGGCGATCCGCGCGGCGCATCTGCTCGGCGTGCCGGCCGGCGACAACGTCATCCGCCTTCTTCCGCCGCTCGTCGTCACCGCCGAGGAAGCCCGCGAGGGTCTCGCCCGCCTCGAGCGCGCCGCCGAGAGCATCCGCGCCTCCAAGGTCAAGAAGACGGCTTGAAGGGATTGCCGCCCTCGGGCGCACGACAGGTAAGAACATGGCTCCTAAACATTTCCTCGATCTTTCGGCCGTCACATCCGCCGACCTCAGAACCATCATGAACGATGCGCTTTCCCGCAAGCAGGCCTTCAAGGCCGGCACGGGCGACAAGCCGCTCGCCGGCAAGATGCTGGCGATGATCTTCGAAAAGCCGTCGACGCGCACCCGTGTCTCCTTCGATGTCGGCATGCGCCAGCTCGGCGGTGAAACGCTGTTTTTGTCCGGCACCGAAATGCAGCTCGGCCGCGCCGAGACGATCGGCGACACCGCCAAAGTGCTGTCGCGTTATGTCGATGCGATCATGATCCGCACCACCGAGCACTCGCGCCTGCTGGAGCTTGCCGAGCATGCGACGGTGCCCGTGATCAATGCGCTGACGGATGATACCCATCCCTGCCAGATCATGGCCGACATCATGACCTTCGAAGAGCATCGCGGCCCGATCAAGGGCAAGACCATCGCCTGGACCGGCGACGGCAACAATGTGCTGCATTCGCTGGTCGAGGGGGCCGCGCGTTTCGGCTATCGCATGAACATGGCCGTACCCCTTGGTTCGGAGCCTAAGGATCACTATCTGAACTGGGCCCGCAATGAGGGCGCCGAAATCATGCTCTGCCATGATGCCGACCGTGCGGTCGAAGGCGTCGATTGCGTGGTGACCGATACCTGGGTCTCCATGAATCAGGAACATCGGGCCCGGGGTCACAACGTCTTTCAGCCTTATCAGGTCAATGCGGCCTTGATGGCCAAGGCCGGCAGCGATGCATTGTTCATGCATTGCCTGCCTGCCCATCGCGGTGAGGAAGTGACGGATGAGGTGATCGACGGCCCGCAATCCGTGGTCTTCGATGAAGCGGAAAACCGTCTTCACGCGCAGAAGTCGATTCTTGCTTGGTGCCTGGGCGCGATCTGAACCATAATCGGACGCCGCGCGCGAACAACGCGCGGCCGCGCGAGCGAAGGGCACCCTTGCTCATCGCTTGAAAACTAGGAGTGAAAGCCATGGCAGAAGCTGCAGCCGCCCTCGGCCAGTTCGATTTCGCCGGCGATGACCATGTCGTCCCTTTCCAGGTGGAGGGTCTGGATGTGCGCGGCCGCGCCGTCCAGCTCGGCCCGATGCTCGATGCGATCCTCGAGCGCCATCATTATCCCGCGCCCGTCGCCCGGCTGCTTGCCGAAGTCGTCGTGCTGACGGTGCTGCTCGGCACCTCGCTGAAATTCGACGGCAAGTTCACGGTGCAGACCAAGGGCGATGGCCCGGTCGATCTTCTCGTCGCCGATTTCTCGACGCCGGAAAATGTTCGCGCCTATGCCCGTTTCGATCAGGCGCTGCTTGCCAAGGCGGTTGAAGCGGGCGAAACCGAGCCGGAACAGCTGCTCGGCAACGGGGTGCTCGCCTTCACCATCGACCAGGGCAAGTTCGCGCAGCCCTATCAGGGCATTGTCGCGCTTGACGGCACCTCGCTCGAGGAGATTGCCGGTGTCTATTTCCGCCAGTCGGAACAGATCCCGACGCGCGTACGCCTTGCCGCGGCCGAGCTCTTCGATCGCGACGATGCCGGCAAGCCGCGCCATCGCTGGCGGGCCGGCGGCCTCGTCGCCCAGTTCCTGCCGGAAGCGCCCGAGCGCATGCGCCACCCCGATCTCCACGGCGGCGACGGCGATAACGGCGACCGCCCGCATGGCGAGGACGACGCCTGGGTCGAAGCCCGTTCGCTGGTCGAGACCATCGACGCCGACGAGTTGACCGACCCGCTTGTCGGCACCGAGCGGCTGTTGTTCCGGCTGTTCCACGAGCGCGGCGTGCGCGTCTACGAACCGCGCGCCGTCTTCGACCGCTGCAGCTGTTCGCGCGACAAGATCAAGGGCGTGCTGAAGGGTTTTTCGGCCGAGGAGATCGAGGAAAGCCAGGAAAACGGCGAGATCGCCGTGACCTGCGAATTCTGCTCGACCACCTACCGCTTCGAGCCGACGGAGCTTCAGCCGGCTGAGTAGTTGACACCACTGCTGTCCGGTTGCGCGCATGACTGCCCCTCACCCTAACCCTCTCCCCGTAAAAACGGGGCGAGGGGACCTGCCCTGCGAGAGCGAGGAGGGGAACGGAGAGCTTGCGGCATGCTCCCTTCGCCCCGTTTACGGGGAGAAGGTGGCGGCAGCCGGATGAGGGGCCGGTGTCGGCAATCTCCTGGGTCGAGGTGTCGTGCCGCCTGTGGCGTTACACGTCAGTTAAGCACGCGCAGCAGCCCCGGTGAATCCAGCGAGAAGGCGGGGATGTCGACGTCGAACAGTTCGCCTTCGTCGGTTTCCATCTGGTAATGGCCGAACATCAGCCCGGAGGGCGTATCGAGCGGGCAGCCGGAGGAATATTCGTAGGTGTCGCCGGGGCTGAGCCGCGGCTGTTCGCCGACGACGCCGGGGCCGGTCACCTCGTCCACCACGCCGTTCTGGTCGGTGATGTTCCAGTAGCGGTTGATGAGGCGAACGGCGACGCCGGAATTGTTGCTGATGACAATCCGGTAACCCCAGACATAGCGATCGTCTTCCGGATCGGATTGCTCCTCCAGATAGAATGGTTCGACGACGACTTCGATATCTCTAGTGAGGGCGCGATACATGCCTTGCACCTTAGTCAAGATATGTTACCCGTATCTTATAAGAAGGCCCTATCCGTCAAGAAACGGAACGTTGATCGGCGATGAAACAGCCGTGATCGCATGGTTTTCGATCGTTAAGCCTAATTGTCGGTATTATTCTACTTGGCAGAGCCGGGGCGGTCGAACCCGGAGGCTCGGCCGCCAATGCCGTCGATCAGGCCGAGACCTTGGTAAGCGCCTTGGCGAAATCCTCGATCAGGTCGTCCGTATCCTCGATGCCGGCGGAAAGGCGGACGGTGCCCGGCGAGATGCCGAGTTCGGCGCGCGCCTCTTCCGTCAGGTTCTTGTGGGTCGTCGTCGCCGGATGGGTGATCAGGCTCTTGCTGTCGCCGAGATTGTTGGAGATCTTGATGATCTCGAGCGCGTTCTGCAGCGCGAAGGCCGCCTCCTTGCCGCCCTTCAGCTCGAAGGCGACGAGGGTCGAGCCGCCGGTCATCTGCCTGGCGATGATGTCGGCCTGCGGATGGTCCTTGCGGCCGGGATAGATCACCTTGGCGACTTTGTTCTGCTCGGCCAGGAAATCGGCGATCTTCGCGGCATTCTGCGTCTGCTGACGCACGCGCAGCGGCAGCGTCTCGATGCCCTTCAGCAGCGTCCAGGCGTTGAACGGCGACATGGCCGGGCCGGTATGGCGGAAATAGTCGTGCAGGTTCTCGTCGATCCAGGCCTTGTCGGCCAGAACGACGCCACCGAGGCACCGGCCCTGGCCGTCGATATGCTTGGTGGCGGAATAGACGACGATATGGGCGCCGAGTTCCAACGGCTTCTGGAAGAGCGGCGTGGCGAAGACGTTGTCGACCACCACCTTGGCGCCGACCTGGTTGGCGAGTTTTGCCACACCGGCGATATCGACGATCTCGAGCGTCGGGTTGGTCGGGCTTTCCAGGAAGAACACCTTGGTGTTCGGCCGGATTGCCTCTTCCCAGTTCTTGAGGTCGCGGCCGTCGACCAGCGTGCATTCGATGCCGTATTTCGGCGCCAGCGTTTCCACCACCCAGCGGCAGGAGCCGAAGAGGGCGCGCGCGGCAACGATATGGTCGCCCGCCTTGACCTGGCAGAGGATCGCGGCGCTGACGGCCGCCATGCCGGAGGCGGTGGCGCGGGCGTCTTCGGCACCTTCGAGCATGCACATGCGCTTTTCGAACATGTCGTTGGTCGGGCTGCCGTAGCGAGCGTAGATATAGCCGTCGGTCTCGCCCTTGAAGCGGGCTTCGGCCGCCTCGGACGTGTCGTAGACGAAACCCTGCGTGAGATAGATTGCCTCGGACGTTTCGCCATATTGCGAACGCAGCGTGCCGCCATGGACGAGTTGGGTTGCCGGGCGCCAGGTCTTGCTCATGCCATCACCTTCACATAACAAAAAAACCGGCCGCAAAAGCAGACCGGTTTCATAACCCGGTCTTTTTAGCCACTTGTTTAACGTGGCTGCAAGCCGACCGGCCAAATCACCACGGGATAATTCTGCAATACTGCTGTTAGCTGCTTGCGTCAATTCCCCGTATTTGGTTTTGTCGGCGCAAAAGATGGATGGGGCATGATGGCTCGCGAAACTGGAATTCTGGCGGACCGCGCGATCGCAGCGCTGTTTGAAACGGGGCGTCTTAACTCCGAGCGGGAGCTGGACCGCGATCAGATCCAGCCGGCAAGCCTCGACCTGCGCTTAGGGAGCAAGGCCTTTCGCGTGCGCGCCAGTTTCATGCCGGGGCCTTCGCATCTGGTGTCGGACAAGCTCGATCGCCTCAGCCTGCATGTGATCGATCTGTCCCAAGGCGCGGTGCTCGAGACCGGCTGTGTCTACATCGTGCCGCTGATGGAGAGCTTGGCGCTGCCGGCCGACATGTCGGCCTCGGCCAATCCGAAAAGCTCGACCGGCCGGCTCGATATCTTCACCCGCGTCATCACCGATTACGCCCAGGAATTCGACAAGATTCCACCGGGCTATTCCGGCCCGCTCTATCTCGAAATCAGCCCGCGCACCTTCCCGATCGTCGTGCGCCGCGGCTCGCGCCTGTCGCAGATCCGCTTCCGCGTCGGCCAGTCCCTGCTCGGCGAGCCGGAACTCTTGAAGCTGCATGAAAGCGAGACGCTCGTCGCCAGCAAGCAGCCGAACGTATCGGGCGGCGGCATCGCGCTGTCGATCGATCTCAGCGGCGACAAGGACGGCCTGATCGGCTATCGCGGCAAGCACCACACCGCCGTCGTCGATGTCGACGAGAAGGACCAGCACGACATCTTCGATTTCTGGGAGCCGCTCTATAGCCGCGGCCGCAACGAGCTGATCCTCGATCCCGACGAATTCTATATCCTCGTCTCGCGCGAGGCCGTGCATGTGCCGCCGGATTATGCCGCCGAGATGACCCCGTTCGATCCGCTGGTCGGCGAATTCCGCGTCCACTACGCCGGCTTCTTCGATCCGGGCTTCGGCCATGCCCCGGCCGGCGGCCGCGGCAGCCGCGCCGTGCTCGAAGTGCGCAGCCACGAAGTGCCGTTCATCCTCGAAGACGGCCAGATCGTCGGCCGCCTGGTCTACGAGCACATGCAGGAAAAGCCCGCCAGCCTCTACGGCTCCGGCCTCGGCTCCAACTACCAGGCCCAGGGCCTCAAACTCTCGAAACACTTCCGCATCTGAGGCGCCGCGCCGACCCGACTTGACAGCGGCCCCCATCTGTTGGAAATCTCAGCGCATCGCGGGTGTAGCTCAATGGTAGAGCAGCAGCTTCCCAAGCTGAATACGAGGGTTCGATTCCCTTCACCCGCTCCAGTTTCTCCAATCCATCCTTATCCGACAACGCGCCGCACGCTGACGTGAGGCGCCTGAGATTTCCGCCTGCGGGTTTCCCGAGGACCTTCTCCGTAAACCGATCTGTAAAGCGCAGAAAAACGGCCGGCGTGGAAAAATCCCCACTTCAGACAAATCTCCTGGATGCTTTGTTGGTTCGATCGATCCAGAAGGTCTTTTCGAGCTGCCCGCAATCTTAGAGTTCTCAGATAACTGCCCGGTGTGGCTCCCTTGAAAGCCCGGAAGCCGGTTTCCAGGGTGCGAACTGAGACATTGGCGGATTGGGCGATCGACGACAGCGTGATCGGCTTGTCGATATTCGCATGCATGAAATCCACAGCCCGACGCACGTGTCGCGGAGCGGGGGCAAATATATTCGGCTCAAGTCGCAGAGAGTAGCGATGGGGCACTGACCGGATCAGCGCATGAGCGAGTGCCTGGGTGAGATTGACCATCGCTATCGGCGAATGAAGCAAGCATGCTTCTCCAAGCATGCCGCAGATTATGGTCTCGACAAGATTTTTGATGAAATGTCCTGAGGGGCTGGATCCATCGATCACCGGCGACAGATCTAGCGATCCGACAAGAGGGGCTTCAAACACTTCGCCGAACGTCCGGCGAATCTGATGCCAATCCAAAAAGAGCTTCTGTGATCGATGGAGCGCTCCCCGCACGAGAAAGCGATCCGCCTCGCGGCTTTGCCCAATCAGCATCTGGCCCGGTGCCGCTGTTGTCGTGATCTGCCGCCGCGTCATGCCGGAGATGCCGTGTTGCGGCAGATGAATGGTAAGCCATTCCGGGGTATCGGAGGTGGCCCAGAGGTCCCACTCGCCATTGCATGCGAGATCGACAGCCGTCATCGGCCCGTGAGAACGGGCATCGGCGGACCAACTGAAGTCCTCAACCGTACGAGCCGGCGATGCGTCAAAGTGGGCGGCTCCCAGAAATGTTTCCAACATTCCGTCGAAGTCTGCGCCGGCCATTCGTGGGGTGAATGCGGTGTTATGAAGCATGCGAGCCTGTTCAATTCGCGCGTGAGAGCGGCAAGACCGCGCTCTGCGAGATGAAAAAGACGCCCGATTGGGGGCGAGGTCTCATTCGTTTTCTGTGCCGCCAGCGATGTGCTTGACTGCATCGGCAGCGGTCTCAAGCAGACGCTCCGCCATGGCCTGATCGGTCATGATGCGAGAGATGGTCACGGCGCCCACCATGAGGGAGAGGACGACCATGGCTTTGTCATAAGGTGTCGTGCCATCCGATGCCGGGATCATTTCGTCGAGAATCTGAAGGTGGGCTTCTATCCCATTCTGAAATGGTGCTCGTACCGCTTCACTCTGACGCGCCGCGTCGGATCCGAGCGCGGCCAAGGGGCAGCCATCGCCTTTCTCTTCCTGGTGCCCGGTCGAGAGATACATGCCGACAACCGCTCCGAAGGGATCGGCGCTTCCGTCGGCAACCCTCGACCACCGGCGAACGGCGCTCTCCATCGCTCGTCCGGATGCCAGCGCTGCAAGATCGTCTTTTGATTCGAACTGCTTGTAGAATCCGCCTTGGGTGAGGCCGGCACCTTTCATCAGATCTTTCAGCCCGATGCCGTCGAAGCCATGCTCCCGGAAGAGCCGGCTTGCGACATTGATCACCGTTTCACGATTGGCCTCGGCCTGAGCGCGACTGACTCTCATTGCGATCTCCAATTAAATGTCATTTGAAATCTATAGCACGTTTAGAGTTTGTTCGCAATCTAAATGAGCGGCTGCGTCCGTTAATGAGGCTTACTCACATGAACTGCGAGACACCCCTGAAAGCGAGAGGCGCCCAATTCAGCGCTGCCGAGCTTGATCTCTCCGACAAAGACATTATCTAGTGCACTAGATAAAAGCACACTAGATGAAGCCATGTCAAACAATGAGATCGCATCCCGCCGGGCGGTGGGTACCCAACTTTCGTTTGCGCTCTATGGCGCAGCCAATCGGATGGCGAGCCTTCACAAGCCATTTTTGCAGCCGCTCGGCCTGACATTTCCGCAATACCTGGTGATGCTTGAACTTTACGGCGGTACGCCCCGCGCTGTCGGAGAGTTGGGTTTAAAGCTCGATATGGATACCGGAACGATCACGCCGCTGCTGAAGCGCCTGGAATCGGCCGGCATGGTGACCCGGACGCGCGATCGTAACGACGAGCGGCGGGTGCTCATTCATCTTACAGAAGCCGGTGAATCCCTGCGTGACGAGCTTTGGGCCGTCACCGACAAGATCAAAACCGCCTGCCAGCTCACGGACGAGGGGCTGGCCGATCTGCGCGACACGCTGCACGCATTCGCTCGCCCCGCCCACGATTGAGGCGGTTGACTTCCACAATAGAGAAAGGACATCCCATGAAGATCGGAATCATCGGCGCCGGAAATATCGGCGCCACGCTGGCGAGAAAACTTGCCGCAGGCGGCCATGAGGTCAAGCTTGCCAATTCGAAGGGTCCCGACACCATCCGCGAGCTTGCCGGCGATATCGGAGCGGCTGCCGTTGCGAAGGAAGAAGCCGTCCGGGGTGTCGAGGTGGTCGTACTTTCGATCCCGTTCGCAAACTACCGCGATCTCGCTGGGCTCTTCAATGGCGTGCCTGAAGACGTCGTGGTGATCGATACGTCAAACTATTATCCGTTTCGCGACGGTGCGATCGCCGACGTCGATGGCGGCATGCCCGAAAGCGTTTGGGTGAGCGGGCAAATCGGCAGGCCCGTCGTCAAGGCTTGGAACGCCGTGATGGCGGCGACGCTGGCGGAGAAGGGGCGGTCCGACGGCACGGATGGACGCATCGCCATTCCGGTTGCAGGCGATGCTCCGGAAGCAAAGGCGATTGCCATAGAGCTGGTTGAGGCCACCGGTTTCGATGCGCTGGATGCTGGAGGGCTGGCAGCGTCCTGGCGTCAACAGCCCGGCACCCCCGCCTATTGCACCGAGCTTGCGGCAAATGAGCTGAAAGAAGCGCTGCAATCGGCGGATCAATCCCGCGCAGCCGATAATCGCGACGCCCTGATCAAGGAATTCTTCGCGGCAGGCACGAGCCTGACCCATGACGAAATGGTCGCTCGAAACCGAGCGGGGACTGCCGCCCCGAAATCCTGAGCCGTTCAGGCTTATGTTACTCCAGCCGAAATGTCGGCGGGCCTTCGGGCTTGGCGTCATGCGCCGAGCGTTTGGAGGCGCGATCATCGAAAAAAATCCCGTAAAGCAAAAAGTACTTGATTTTATATTTCGATTGGCATCTAAAGCGATTATAGATGTCGGTCGAAATCTTACGTGCTTGGGTGGCAGGCTCTGAGAAGCTGTCCGTGGCAACACGGGTGAAAAGTTCCGACCCTTCTATTGAAGCACGTAGTCAACCACGCGCGCCAAACCCAGGAGCATGCATGTCCAAAAATAGAGTTGTGGTAATCACCGGAGCATCTTCCGGAATAGGCGAAGCGTCAGCCCGCCTTCTTGCACAAAACGGCTTCCAGGTCTTTGGAGGCGTACGTAACCCGCAGCGCGCCAATGCCATTCCCGGCGTGCGCTATGGGACTGTCGATGTGACCGATGACGCCTCGGTCTCCAATTTTGTTGAATGGGTTTTGTCCGAAGCGGGCAAGATCGACATCCTGATCAACAATGCCGGCGTTTCGCTGGTCGGCCCTGTCGAAAACACCTCGCCCTCCGAAGCCCAAGCGGTATTCGATACCAACGTTTTCGGGCCTTTGCGCATGATCCGCGCTGCTTTGCCCTCCATGCGCGCCGCCCGGAGGGGGCTCATCATCAATATCAGTTCGGTCCTGGGCTTCCTGCCTGCACCGTTCATGGGAATATATGCGAGCAGCAAGCATGCACTCGAAGGACTGTCGGAGTCGCTGGATCATGAGATTCGCGAGTTCAACGTGCGCGTGGTGCTCCTTGAGCCGACCTTCACGAACACCAGGCTCGACGTAAACGCGGCACAAACCGCAGCACCGCTCGGTGCATACGCAACACAGGCCGATGCGACCATCAAGGCGGTACAGGCCCAGATCAGAACCGCGCCGTCTGCGCTTGCAGTCGCAGAGAAAATCCTGGCCGCAATCAACGGTCCATACCGAATGCGCCAACCGGCCGGAGGCCAGGCAACGCTGCTCAGCCGGCTACGCAGGTTCATGCCGGCAAGCGCGGTCGACAGCAGTCTGCGAAAGACATTCGGCTTCGGCAAACGAAGCGCCTCCTGAATTTCGCTTAAACTTTCAGGCGTCGTCGGTTTCACCGGTACCATCAGGGTTCCCGCTGGGTCGCCGACGTCATCTATCTCTTGAACCAACGTCGCATTTGAGCGCTCGAGGGCAAAGCCATCCTGACCTGCCACTGAACTTTCATCCGACTGCGATTAGAGCCTCGGCGTTTTTGAACCGCCCCCAAACGTTGGACCAGCGCAGGCTAG